>CAZTJD010000077.1:0-19259 GCA_964613985.1 uncultured Anaerolineales bacterium | reverse complement strand
AGAATCAAACTAAAAAGACTTTACCCATCTATTTCAGGTTGACTTAGTACTAGGCGATTCCCGTTATTATGTGACTCAAATTCCTTTGTACGATCACCAAGACAATATTGTTGCAATTGAAGAAGTTGCTTTGTCGGTAGATTCACTAAAAGCCGCAAAACGACACACTATGCTAATTCTTGGTATTTGCACGCTGGTAATCGCAGGCGCCGGTGCATTCCTGGGAAGCATCATCGCTGGACGCTTGATCGAACCCTTGCAGAAGCTTACAGATTCCGTAATTAATATCAGCCAAGGCGACCTGGATACCCCAATCCCCATCCCAGAAAGTCCAAACGAAATCTCAACCCTGGCGATTGCTCTTGATAACAGTCGCTGTAATACCCTTAGTATAATAGATAATCTCAGCCGGTCAAATAGCTGGTGGAAAACTTTGATTCGTTCGATTCCCGATGGAATCATCACCATCGATAACCAGGAAAGAATCACAGCTTTCAACTCGGGAGCTGAAGTAATTACTGGTTGGAAATCAGATGAAGCCATGAGACTTGGAATTAATCGAGTTTTACAGATACCTGAAAGAGAGGCAGGATTCACCGGGAATATCCAAATTGGAGGAGGGCCACAACAGATTTGTATATTAAACCGGAAAGGTCAAGAAGTTATTTTATCGGTTACCGGATCACGCACAGAACGAACAGATGAGAATATTTCCCAAACCACATACGTGTTACGTGATATTACCGAAGAAGAAATTGCTCAACGGTTGCGATCCCACTTTCTAAGGAATATTACCAAAGAATTCCAAACACCTCTCATTGTATTAAACACATCCATTGAACGATTAATGGGAGAAATCCGCGATTTATCTCGCTCAGAAATCTTTGATCTTCTTAATTCTATCCATTTCAATGTCTCTGGTTTACAAGGTTTGATTGATAATCTCTTTGAGAGTACAAATGTCATCGCAGAGTTCTCCCAACTCCATCGGCGCCCAACCGATCTAAGAGATATCGTAACTGAAGCAGCCCGAATAATACAGCCACTGCTCAATCGCAGAAATCAAACCCTATCTCAGGACATTGGAAAAGACTTACCCCTGGTAAATGTTGATCAAAATCGTCTCTCGCAAGCGTTGGTCAATCTTCTATTAAATGCCAGCAAATTCAGTCCCGCGCAGGGAAAAATTACCTTGATTGTCAATATTAAGGATAATCAATCTCTATACATTGCTGTTCAGGATCAAGGAGCGGGGATTTCACCTACAGATCGTCCAAATCTTTTCAGGCCCTTCGTGGGTCTTGGTGACTTGGATGATTCTGAATACCAGGTTCAGTTAGGGTTATCTGTTGTCAGGTCAATCGTTGAAAAACATGGCGGCGAGCTCGGTGTGGACCCTCGAGATGGAGAGGGGTCGACTTTTTGGATTAACATCCCATTAGATTAAGAATCACGAAATAATGGGGATTAAGATGATGCGAGATTAGTTGATAATAAAAACACCTTCACAGACTCTATTTGAATCGAGTAGCAGTCTTAGTATCAAAATGCTTTTAATCTGGCATAAAGAGGGGGATTGGAAAGAAGAAATATGATAGCAATATTTTTAAATTGGGAGATATGAAATCCATTGTAAGACAAAAAAGATCCCCGGTTTGGGTATTATGCTATTTGAGAAAAAGGATAATTTTAAATGCATCTTAACCAGGCAGACGGAGATGTTGGAAAAACCTTGGGCTGTAGCACCATCCACTTATCACAAAACCCTTCTCAGGACCATGTTTTATTGATCCTATTGTTGTATGAATTTTCGTACAGAAAGGGTTATTTTAAGACCCAACTTCTATGCTAGTTATATCAAATTACGATATGGCTTCTGTATACTGACCGTTAAAGGAGATAAACCCATTGGTTAAAGCCACCTGTCCAGCGTGTAATAACATAACAGAGTTGGTTCCCCCCCTTGACTTGGGGCAGCATTTAACCTGTCCAGTCTGCAAGACCTGTTTAGAAATCATCTGGCTTTATCCGATCTGCCTGGATTATGCAGAGTTTGAAGAAAGCAATAATGATGGCAACTTTACTGGGGTGCTAGGAGTCGCGATTAAAACAGATCAATGATAAAAATTATTGGCCTTCTCAACAAAACCAATTCATATGGAGGTTTTTTTGTGATACATCACGATGAAATGCCAACATAATCAGAAACTTCTCAAAAATCTGTTAATGCGACCCTGCTTTGGGAAGGACAAGCTATAAGCAAGGTCAAAATAATTAGTGAGGATGAATTATCGCTCAGGGACTTTATCGAAAAATAGGTCACATCGATTTTCTCGGCCGATACAACAGAAAAGGGAACAACAAGATGGATTGGAGAACTTTTATTATGCTTAATGATACCGTTGTACAAGATCTCGTCTATGCCATGCTCCGGGTCATGAGGATTTCACAATGATTTCCGTTAATATTTACTCTTCTATGAAACAAATTTTAATTTTGGCTATATTAATTATCATACTGGCTGGTTGTACAACAACGAAAAATCTAAATGAGGCTCAAGTTGTCTCTATACACACCCAGGTTGCCCAGGCGATCCATGCGACTCGCACAGTCCAAACTGCCCTCGAGACACAATCCCATCAAACAATTGAAGCTGAAAAAGCCCTGACCCCTTCGCCAACAGTGTCACCACCAGCTATGGCTACAGATCTACCAACCTCAACTTTAACCTTTACACCAAGCTCAACCCCTACCGAAACACCGACTCCTACCGCTTCGGAAACACCCACCAGTGCTTATGCGGGTGCAATTCCGGAGAATGCCATCATCTTCTACCTCACCATACTGGGAACTGGAGGACCTGTCGGTTGTGGAGACACCCTCGTCAAAATGACCACCGGACGCTCTCGGACTGGCGATATTGCTGCAGACTTGAAGATTGCCCTGGATACATTGTTTTCAGTGGGACAATATTCTGGAGGAGCGTACAACGCCACATTTCCATCCAATTTAAGGGTGGACCAGGTGAATTTGACACTAGATGGGACTGCTAATGTCATCCTTTCTGGTTCTTACGTGAAACCGGCGGACGGTTGTGATGCCAGCCGTTACCGGTCACAGGTGTGGGCAACTGCCCTCCAATTTAAGGAGATTGTAAGATTCATACCCTTTGTTGGAAATTCACTATTAGGTGATCGGTTAGCGGTCTATTCAGATAGTGGTGGGTAATAAAAGTTATTTGACTTTATTCATACATCAAGTCATTGTTACTAGATTTTTCGTACATAAATCTTTTTGTACAAAAATTCATACATCTGGAGAAAACTTGCTACCAATTTAAAATTTTCTAAACACAGAAATTCCACATTATTAAAATATACTAAAGGAGATGATTCAAAGTAAATCAATAAAATTGGGAATTTGGTTATCCTAAATTGTCTAATAACAACAACCGAGAAACGAACACGATCAATGAAACAAGTCGTTTTTGAAAAACCAAATTACATCACCGAAAAAGGTCTCGAAAAACTCCAGATCGAACTGGTACATCTGAGTACAGTAAGACGTCAGGAAATAGCCCAATATTTGCAGGAAACAATATCAGGAGATGTGGAAGACCCCGAATTCCTCTTCGCCCAGGAAGAACAAGCCTTTGTTGAAGGACGGATCCTGGAATTAGAAAAACTTTTATCAAATGTGAAAATTATTGAGCCTGGCAATCGAGGCGACCAGGTTGAGATCGGTAGCACTGTGATCATCAAGGAAAATGACAACGAAATAGAAACTTATACTATTGTAGGTTCCGCCGAAGCGGATCCCTCCATTGGGTTGATCTTTGACGAATCTCCTATTGGAAAGGCACTCATTGGCAGCAAAGCTGGAGATGAAAAAGATATCAGGACACCTTCAGGCCCAGTTAGAATTACCATCTTAGCAGTTCAGTAGATCGCGAATTTGTATAATCCCCAACAAAAACACAAACCCCATATAGAACGATGTCTTACGTCATTCACTATAAAATTGATCAAAAAAGGATAATAAAACTATAACAATGAAAACCTATATTCCCACCCATACGCATTCCCTGCCTGAACGGCAAACTCGCAAACCTCCCTGGCGGATTGCTTTAGTCGCAAACCTATACGAGGAATTCGAACCCTACCCAGGTGCACCCCCTGACGCTGGGGCTGAATTTGACCGCCTATACACAGTTGAATCAATTGCCTCAGCCCTTGAATCAGATGGACATTATGTGTATTTTGTCCACGGAGACCACACCCTCCCCGAAGCATTAATCAACCTGCGTCCCCATATTTGCTTTAACATTGCAGAAGGATTATCAGGGGATGGACGGGAAGCGCAGGTGCCAGCTTTATGTGAGTTATTGGGGATCCCTTATACAGCTTCCCGAGTACTCACCAACGCAGTTTCTCTGGATAAAACCATGACGAAACGAATCTGGCAACAGCAAGGGTTACCAACCGCACCTTATTATGAATTTGACTCCTTGGAAGATGTCGCTCATGCAGACTTGCGTTTCCCACTGTTTGCCAAACCCGCCCGAGAAGGAACTGGCATGGGCGTGGATGTTAAATCAATTATCAATGATTACAATGAACTGTACAACCGGGTAAATTGGCTGCTCAATACTTACCGGCAGCCTGTTCTGGTGGAAGAGTTCCTGCCAGGCCGCGAGTTCACCGTTGGATTTATAGGCAACCAGGGAAATCCTTCTTTCCGGCGTCATCCAGAACTTTTTGACGCCAATGGATATCACTGGTTCCCGGTGCTGGAGATCGACACCCTCTCCAGTGTGAGTCCGTCTGTTTACAGTCATGCCGCAAAGATTTTAGATATCGGAATGGAAGGAGCTCCCAATTATCTGTGTCCGGCAGACATTTCTGAATCCCTGAGAGCGCGCCTGATCGACTTGACCCGTCGTGCATCCGAAGCATTGGGTGTTCATGACGTCTCTCGGGTGGATTTCCGAATGGGAGTAGATAACGAACCTTATCTATTGGAAATAAACACGCTACCCGGATTTAACGCCCATTTAAGTGATCTTTGTATTATGGCCTCAGCCGAGGGAATGTCATACAATACCCTGATCACAGAGATTTTATATTTGGCAGCAGAGCGTTATCAGTTACCCTATATGCTGCCTGCTTTTGAACCTTTTACAAGTTCACCAGTAAAGGCAATGATTCCAAAAACGGAATCGAAAAGAAAATCTTGAGAAAATACACGGTGGATTTCTTGGTGCCTTTACCATGTGTGTTGTCACCTAACAAGGATACCCACAGTAGTACTATCACAAGAAATGAATCAGAATAAAAAAGAATATATGAGAAATAAGGCGGCTGTCGAAACGAGCCGCTTTATTTTTTCCCGGGACGTAAAGCAACTAACCATGCTATAAAGAACAAAAAATCAAACCTGTACCATTCATCAATCAGCAGGCTATCACTCCTCTTCCATACTTCGTTCACGGCTAATCGGTCGCCCACGACCAACTGCTGATTCCATTCGCCAGGCAATTGGAAAGGAGTGAGGTTTGCTGCTTTTGCTTCCGATACACTATCTTCAACTGCATGGGCACACAGGAAATCCTCGTCATCCTTGCTGCTGCTGGAAATGGCCCTCTCGGCTGCGTATCTCCTATCGCAATTGCGGTTCAAATACTCCTTGTTTTGGTTTACGATTCCCTATGAACAAACGATCTATGCCTATCCTGACGGTGGCGGGGTATAGACCATAGGTGTGTTTCTATCTTTCACCTCTGTTCAAGTTGGAATGACTCACCGAATGGGGAAATTTGGACATATAAAAGGTGGGGACGAAATAAAGGAGCAGGGTTCCACACTACGGCATGATCCCTTATGGCGTTTGAAAATGATTGTGAACGGGATTGGAGCATGTTGTTAAGCGATTGTTATGATGTTCGTGGTTCCTCCTAACAATTCGTTAATTCGTTATTAAGGTTGAGATATAGTCTGTCTCTTTACCGAATTATTGTACAATAGAAAATAATGACCTTTTTTCGAGAATCTGGTGTAGTTTGACCATTGATTATTGAACTTGAAACTGGTTTACTACATTTAACTGAAATACAGAAAATGGAAACCTTCTTGAACCTGAAGTGTGATAGACACTGCTTGATTTATCCCCTAATTACTTAGAGTACTGAATATCCCACAGCAGGTAAAAGACAATCTCATATAATAAAAATCAGATAGGATTAATAATGATTAACAATTCGTACAATCCGTTCGTTATGGCTCAAAAACAATTTGACCATGCCGCTGAACTCCTTGAACTCCCTCAAGCAGCTCGTGATTTACTTCGTTATCCCCTACGTGAATACCATTTCAGCATCCCAGTTCGAATGGACGATGGTAAGATTAAAATCTTTCGAGGCTTTAGGGTCCACCACAATGATGCCCGTGGTCCCGGAAAAGGAGGGATCCGTTTTCATCCCCAGGAAACTATTGATACGGTTAGGGCATTGGCAATGTGGATGACCTGGAAATGTGCTGTGGTAGACATTCCGCTTGGGGGAAGCAAAGGTGGTATCATCTGCGACCCACACGACCTGAGTATGATCGAACAAGAACGCCTATGCCGTGGTTGGGTGCGCCAAATTGCCAGAAACATCGGACCAATCTCGGATATTCCTGCACCTGATGTAATGACGAATGCCCAGCATATGCTATGGATGCTGGATGAATACGAATCCATCTTCGGCGCTCATTACCCTGGATTTATCACTGGAAAACCAGTGGAAATGGGAGGCTCACTGGGCAGAGTGGAAGCGACAGGCTATGGGGTTATGATCACCGTACGAGAAGCAATGAAAGAACAAAACATGAACATCAAGAACACAACAGCCAGTTTCCAGGGATTTGGAAATGTCTCTCAATATGCAATCCAGCTCTATCAACAAATGGGTGGTACACCTACCTGTGTTTCTTGCTGGAATCAAAAAGATCAATGTGCCTATGCTTTTCGGAAAAAGGATGGCATTGACCTGGATGAACTGCTGTTGATCACCAACCACTTTGGTGAAATTGATAACCAAAAAGCTCAGGATCTTGGATATGAGCTTTTACCTGGGGATGCCTGGATTGAACAAGATGTCGATATCCTGGTGCCTTCTGCCATGGAAAACCAGGTTACAGGAGCGAATGCTGATAAGATCAGTAAACGTGTAAAAATCATCGCTGAAGGGGCAAATGGACCTACAACGCCTGAAGCCGATGTCATTATTGACAAACGAGGCATCCTGGTAATCCCAGATTTCCTGGCAAATGCTGGTGGGGTAACATGTAGTTATTTCGAACAAGTCCAAAGCAATGATAATTACTATTGGGGAAAAGAAGAGGTGCTCGGAAAACTAGATGTAAAGATGACTGCTGCGTATAAAGCTGTTAGCGATTTTGCAAAAATGCATAAACTTGGTATGCGAGATGCTGCATATATGATATCCATCGACCGGGTTGCTCGGGCTTGTCATGCCCGTGGTTGGATCTAGAACTTATGAAAAATGAGCCCAGTGTTCCAGACAGACAGGACATTGTCCCTTTCGACCGCGATTTCTTTGATTCGGAAGAAAGGATCAGCAGCATAGGAACGGGCTCAATCGGGGGTAAAGCGCAGGGTTTGGTGATTCTGAATGAAATCCTGCGATCCGAATTTGATTCTACGGAATACCCACAAATCGCCGTGGGTATTCCGACTCTTACTGTCATAAAGACAGACGTCTTCGATGCCTTCATGGAACGCAACGACCTCTTCAAGATCGCACAATCTGATGCCTCCGATGAGAATATCGCACACAAATTCCAACAGGCAGACCTGCCATTTGAAATCCTGGGGGACTTGAATGCCTTAGCTAATCAGGTTCGCAGTCCTCTGGCAATTCGATCTTCGAGCCTCCTGGAAGATGCTGCGAATGAGCCTTTTGCCGGTATTTACGGGACGAAGATGATACCGAATAACCAACCCGCAACCAACACCCGTTTTCAGAGGCTGGTCGAGGCGGTTAAATTTGTCTATGCTTCAACATTTTCGAGATCAGCTAAAAATTATCGCAAGGCAACAGGACACCAGATTTTTGATGAAAAAATGGCGGTGATCATTCAAGAGGTAATTGGCAGACATCATGACCGTCGTTTCTATCCTGCGTTATCTGGTGTCGCCCGTTCGTATAATTTTTATCCGTTTGGTCGGGCTAAGCCGGAAGATGGGGTGGTCAACCTTGCCCTGGGGTTGGGGAAAACGATTGTCGATGGTGGTATTTCCTGGACCTATGCTCCATCTTATCCGAAAATTGGACCCCCTTATGGATCTATCAAAGAATTACTCCAACACAGCCAAAAAGATTTCTGGGCCATCAATATGGGACCTCCACCACCATACGAACCGTTAAAAGAGACAGAATACCTGCTCCATGAAGGTTTACAAGCAGCGGAACTAGATGGGACCCTGGCAAACCTTTGTTCTACCTATGACGCCCAATCTGATCGGCTTACCCCCGGTATGGGTCATAGAGGACCGCGAGTACTTAATTTTGCACCCTTGTTATCTCTCAAATCCCACCCGATCAATGATCTTATCAAGCAGATCCTGTTCCTCTGCCAGGCGAGGATGAATGCCCCGGTCGAAATTGAACTAGCAATGACATTCCACCCTGCATTTATGGGTCTGCTACAGGTCAGGCCTATGGTAGTTGTGGATGCCGAAGTGGAGATTGAAGAGCAAGAATTGATAGGGGATAATGTCCTGGTCGCTTCCGACAGCGTCTTGGGAAACGGTATTATCAATAACATCCAGGATATTCTTTATGTCATCCCGGAAAATTTCAAGAAAGAAAACACCCGGTCCATGGCAATGGAACTGAATGAATTCAATCGGGATATAATTGAAAAAGAGATGCCATATCTGCTGATTGTTTTTGGCAGGTTAGGCAGTACGGATCCCTGGTTAGGTATCCCGGTTGACTGGGGACAGATATCCGGTGCACAAGTAATCGTTGAGGCATCACAAGAAGATCTTCGGGTTGAAATGAGCCAGGGTTCGCATTTCTTCCACAACCTGACTGGTCTGGGTGTAGGATACTTTTCACTACCCTATACAGGGAAATACAAATTAGATTGGGATTGGGTAAAGGAACAAAAAGAGATTCGTTCAGGGGATTTTATCCGTCATGTGCGTTTAAGATTGCCACTACAAATTAAAATTGATGGGAGAAAAGGAAGAGGTGTCATCCAAAAATCCTAAAGATAATGTAATAAATGGTTCTGGCAACTCAGTAGATCGCCTGGTATATAAACTGAAAGAAAGAGCCAAGGAACTCAACTGCCTCTATGAAGTACAGGAGATTCTAAACAAACAAGAACTCACCCTGGAAGAGATCTTCAGCAGCATTATCCAGGCAATTCCACCGGGATGGCAATATCCAGATATCTGCCAGGCGGAGATCCAATATGCTGAAATGTTTTTCAGATCGCCTGGTTTCACTGAGGTGCCCTGGGTACAGAGCGCTGATATTGTCGTTCAGGATAGTGTCGTAGGTAGGATCAGTGTATCTTATACAGCTGAAATGCCAAAGCTGGATGAAGGTCCTTTCCTCCGAGAGGAGCGAAGGTTGATCAACACGATTGCTGACCAGGTGGGTTATTTATTGTTACACAGGCGTCTCAGTGGTTTTTTTGAGCAGCAACCTGTAACCGATACTGGACCCAAAGCTAGCTGGTGGGCAATCCTCAATATGTTAAAAAACACAGATCCAAGGTTGTTGATGCATGTCACCAGAAAAATGATCAACGTCCTGTGTTGGAAGCGGATTGAAGAGGCCGAACAACTACTCAAAGACTTCAATTTCTACTACCAGGAAGAAAGAGAGCTTCTTGATCAAAACTACCCTTTCCAGATTGATTCAACACAATCCCGATTGGCAACAACGGATGATGTATTCTTGCTCGCCAGTAAACACCTTAGCGAACAGGTGATCATCGAAAACATCCAGCAATGGATCAAAGAAGACCAGTCAAGTTTTTTAGTCAATGCACTGGTTAAACCGGGTACTTCATTGACAGAAATCAATGGGGTGTTAGAACGATATCATCATCTTACGAACCAGGGACTGGTATTATCAGAAACACGAGAAAAAAGTGTTCGGACTGCTCTGATTCGACGTTTAATTAGTGAGAATCCCCATTTCATTGATGTTGCCAAGCGATATATCCCAGTAGATGATTTTCGAGAGCTTATGCCCCGCTTGATCTTTATCGCGGGTAGCCATGGGAAATTGGGAGGAAAAGGAGCTGGTATTTTCCTGGCTGCACGAGTATTAAAAGAAGCAGCTAAAAATGATCCCATTTTTAACCAGGTTAAGACTCCAAAAACTTTATATATTGCTTCTGATACGATTTTTAATTTTATCGATCTTAACAACCTTGAGGACATCCTGGAGCATAAATATCTAGATATCGGCCAGGTACGCCAGGAGTATCCTTATGTTCTGCATACATTCAAAAACTCTCCAATGCCGCCTGAGTTTGTCAAAGAAATCTCCTTGGCGCTTGACGACCTTGGAGAAATCCCATTAATCGTACGGAGTTCAAGTTTGCTAGAAGACCAGGTAGGGATGTCATTTGCAGGAAAGTATAAGAGCCTGTTCATCGCAAACCAGGGTTCCAGAGAAGAACGACTCGAACAGCTCATGGACGCAATTGCCGAAGTATTCGCTTCCATGTTCGGCCCAGATCCGGTTGAATATCGCAGCAGACATGGTTTGATTGACCTCCACGAAGAGATGGGAATCTTGATCCAGGAAGTGGTCGGTAAGAAAGTAGGGCCTTATTTCTTCCCAGCTTATGCAGGGGTCGCCTTCAGCCAGAACGAATTTCGCTGGTCAAGCCGTATTCAAAGAGAGGACGGCTTAGTCAGGTTGGTGCCAGGATTAGGCACCAGGGCGGTAGACCGCACAAGCGATGATTTTCCAATCCTGGTCGCCCCTGGCAAACCGGGACTAAGAGTCAATGTTTCCCTGGATGAAATCATCCGTTATTCGCCCAATATGATGGACGTAATCAATTTGGAGACAGGTGCTTTCGAGACGATCAACATCCGGCTGTTGCTTAAAGAATATGGTTACCAATATCCACACCTCAAGCAATTTGTCTCTATCATCACCCATGATCATATTCAACCACCAGGATTGACCATTGATTTTAGCCAGGAAAATATCCTCTTTACATTTGACAGCTTGTTTGCTCGAATGGATTTCTTAAAATTAATGGATGCAATTTTAACAGAATTAGAAAACCGCTTTGGGCATCCAGTAGATATCGAATTTGCCAGTGACGGCACTGATTTTTACCTTTTACAATGTCGCTCACAAAGTTATGGTATGGATAACGCCCCAGCTGTCATCCCCACTGATGTCCCAGATGAGAAAATTATTTTCACGGCAAATCGCTATATCTCGAATGGGGTGGTAGCTAACATAAGCCACATCGTTTATGTAGACCCACAAAAATATAGTGAAATTACAGAACGATCGGAACTCTTAGCCGTAGGCCGCGCCGTTGGCAGGTTGAATCAGATCCTCCCTAAAAATCAGTTCATCTTGATGGGACCAGGACGCTGGGGAAGCCGTGGCGACATCAAGCTTGGCATCAGTGTGACCTACTCCGATATCAACAACACATCAGCATTAATCGAGATGGCCAGCAAACGTGGTGATTATGTCCCTGATCTATCTTTTGGGACTCATTTCTTTCAGGATCTTGTCGAAGCTTCCATCCGATATCTGCCGTTATATCCCGATGATTATGGCATTCGCTTTAACGAAAAATTTTTAACAAGCTCTCAAAATATACTAAGCGAGATACTACCGGATTTCGATGATTTTGCGGATGTCATCCAGGTGATTGATGTCCCTCGCCAGACTGGCGGTCAGCTTTTGCAAATATTGATGAATGCTGAGAAAAACCAGGCAATGGCTGTTTTAGCTGAACCAGCAGATGAGATCGAACTGGAGATCCCTGGAAAACAGCTTGTTCCTAAACGAAAAGAGGAACATTGGGCATGGCGAATACAAAGTATTGAAGCAATTGCTGCTGCCCTTGATCCAGCGCGTTTTGGGGTGGAGGGATTTTATGTTTTCGGAAGCACCAAGAACGCCAATGCTGGACCTCAGAGTGATATTGATGTTCTGGTTCATTTCCGCGGAAACGAGGAACAACGCAAGGATTTATTGATCTGGCTTGAAGGGTGGGGGATGAGCCTTAGTCAAATGAATTATGAAAGGACGGGATACAAGACCGACAACCTTCTGGATGTGCACATCGTCACGGATGAGGATATCGAAAACCACACCAGTTACGCCGTCAAGATTGGAGCAACCCTCGATCCTGCCAGACCTCTGACAATGGGTACAGCACTCAAGAAATAAGAGAGAAAAAATCCTCTGGGTTTCCGATAGATCAGATTAGCTCTCTTACTGCACCTTCTAGAGCTTCAAGGTCAAACTGCACCAGAGCCAGTTCAGGACCGTCATGGGCTGCAGTAAGACAAATGGTATGACCGATCTGCTGCTGCCAGGATCCGGTAATCCGTGCTGATTCATGGACATGTCCATGCAGGGTCAGGAAAGGCTGGCGCTGCTCAATAAAGCGTTTGATGGCGATGCTCCCCACATGAACATCGACCTGAACATTCTCGATGATCCGCCTATCGAGATCCGCCCGGTCTAAATTAGTTTGATGAGGGGGGGAATGGAACAAGAAAATTGCCTTGCCCAGGTCTTCATTCGCGGTTAACTTTTCAAGGTCGCTCTTTATTGTGGCATGAGCGATTTCATTTTCTGATTCGAGAGTTTGGATAGATCGCCACCCTTCCTCTGGGGGGATGCAGCCTGGATCCACATACCTCGAAACATCGTAGCGTTCCCAATCCTTTAACAGGAAGGGCGTTGGCGGCACATATGCATAGCCGAAAACCGTGAATTGTTTGAATTTTACTTTATGGTTATGCATGTATTGCCAGAGACCTGCTTCCACGCCTTCCATCACCTGGTTTTCACATCCTCTGCCATCGTCGTTGCCAAGGATTAAAAATACCTCCGGGTAGGAGGCACCCAGGCTGCATTTTATGCTGCTGAATTCAGGAATAAGGAAATCCGCAAAGAAATCCTTGATCCGTTTTCCTTGATAAGCACCTGCTGCACCAGAAGGCAACAGATCCCCACCAAAAAAGACAGCCTCCGGTCGCGACTTTTGGATGGCTGCGCTGAGTTTTTGGTAGCGATCGAGATGCCCATGCAGATCAGAAACAAAAAAACAAAACGCCATTTACTATGAGACCTTTCCGAGGAATAATACCCTGGTTGGATACCAGTTAAAGTGTCATCCTGTGCCTACCTTTGAGAATCTCACAGGCACGCCTGATCTCTTTTTCAACCTGTGCCGTGTCCCAATCCAAAGTTCCACCAATAATGTTGGTGATCTCAACAATCCCTGCCTGCGATAAATGTCCCAGTTTCGCCAACATGGAACGGCGCAAAAAGAAATCATTGGCGTGGATGACCATTTCCGTCTTGGCGATATATTCAATCTCGCGGCGGGAGTAAGTCGGGAGGGTCTCCAAAGGTCTATCTTCCCCATCGGCTATGAACGCGGCAACCGCTTCAGCTCTCGTCCCGTAGCGGTTAAAAAGCTCCCGGACGCGATCAGCATCGATATTAAATTCCTGGGATACAGACTCAATCCAGGCAGTCCGGGCTTCTTCGTCCTGGGGAAAGTTTCGACCACCGCCAATCGCCAGGTTCCTGGTATCTATATTTCGAGGCATGTTGAGAAGCCCCAATACGAGGTCCGCCGTTTCTTCAGAAAAGGCACGAAAAGAGGTCCATTTTCCACCCACCAGGTTGTAAATTGGGAAGTTTCGCCCATTCACAGGCGGGGTTTGTTCAATGCTGTGGTCGCGACTGATCTGTCCGGGGCTGCCAGCATCGCCGGCTGGCAGGGGCCGCACCCCAGAAAATTGAAAGACGATCTGGTCGCGCCGAACCGGGATGTCCGGGAAAACAATCCTGACCATATCGATAAAATAGTCGATCTCTTCTTCTGTACAATGCGCCTGGTCAGGATCTGCAATGGGGATATCCGAGGTGCCGATCAGCACCCTCTCTTCCAAGGGAAAGATCAGCACAATACGGCCATCCTTATTTTCAAAGAAGAACTCATTCTCGCCGATCGCGGCGTGGAGGTCGGGGTTGTCCAGGATCAGGTGGGAGCCTTTCGTTCCACCGATAAACTGCGTTCCAACCCCCATCTTTCCGTTGGTAATATCGATCCACGGACCGGCAGCGTTTATGACGATCCTGGGTCGAACGCCAAAGTTATCTCCATTAATTTGATCTGTGAGGGTAACCTTATCCCCTTGTGCTCCTGTTGCTGCCATGTAGTTTAAGGCGTGAGCTTCAAGATTAGCTGCCTGACCATCTTTTAGCAAGTCCATACAGATCCGTTCCGGGGTATGCATCGAGGCATCATAATAATGACCGGTAAATAAAACCTGCCGGTTGATTCTGGGAAATCGTTTCAGTGTTTCAGCGCGGGGGATAAATTGGTGCTTAGGCACTGTGCCTTGTTTACGAGTGAAGGCATCATAGAACACCATCCCGACCTTAATCACCACCACCCCACGTTCTGCTGGTTTATCCAGCAGTCTTAAAAATTTAAAAGGAGCGTTGAGAAGACCGGAGAACCACTTGAAGATCGGGATGACAGTGTGCAGCGGCTTAACGTAATGCGGTGCATATTTAATCAAGCGGTTGCGTTCCTGGACAGCCTCACGAACCAGGCGAAATTCGCCGTTTTCCAGGTAGCGGATGCCGCCATGAACCATGTGCGATGAGGCTGCGCTGGCGCCGGAGCAAAAATCCCCCTTATCAACCAGGAGGGTGTCCACACCCTGCAATGCCAGGTCGCGAAACGTGCCGATCCCGTTTACACCGGCTCCTATGATCAGGACGGAGACGGCGGGGTTCATTTTGTAATGGTCAATTATTTCTTGCCGGTTCATCATGATTCAATCCAATCAAACGTGCGCTTGACGGCTTTCTTCCATCCCTGATAGAGCCGTTTTCGAGTATCGACATCCATTCGCGGCTGCCAGGTTTTGTCCTCGCCCCAGTTAGCGCGCAGGGCTTCAAAATCCTGCCAGTAGCCGATGGCAAGCCCGGCGGCGTAGGCGGCACCCAGGGCGGTGGTCTCGGATACTTTAGGCCGGATGACGGGTACATCGAGGATGTCCGCCTGGAACTGCATCAGCAACTCGTTAAAGACCATGCCCCCATCGACTTTAAGCGCTTTGAGGTCCACCCCCGAGTCTTTGTTCATCGCTTCCAATACTTCGCGAGTCTGGTAAGCCGTGGCTTCGAGGGTGGCGCGCGCCAGGTGACCCTTATTGACATAGCGGGTCATCCCGACGATAGCACCGCGCGCATCCGAACGCCAGTAAGGTGCAAATAAGCCGGAAAAAGCTGGAACAAAGTAGATCCCGCCGTTGTCTTCGACCGTCCTGGCAAGGGCTTCCACCTCCGGGGCGGACCTGATCAAGCCCAGGTTGTCCCGCAGCCACTGCACCAGGGCGCCGGTGATGGCGATCGATCCTTCCAGGGCATAGACTGCAGGCTGTCCTTCAACCTGGTAGCACAGGGTGGTCAACAGACCGCTCTCACTGGGGACCGGGGTCTCGCCGGTGTTGAGCAGCATGAAGCAGCCGGTGCCGTAGGTATTCTTGGCTTCTCCAGCCTGGTAGCAGGCCTGACCGAACATCGCTGCCTGCTGGTCGCCGAGGATGCCTGCGACTGGGATGCCGTTCAAAATGGCTATCTCTGAAGCCTTGATTTCGCCATAAACTTTGCTGGAGGGATGAATCTCCGGCAGCATGGACTCCGGGATGCCGAGGATCGAGCTGATTTCTGGGTCCCAATCCAGGGTCTCCAGATTCATCATCAAGGTGCGAGAGGCGTTGGTCACATCGCTGATGTGTTTGCCGCCATCGACCCCACCGGTCAGGTTCCAGACCAACCAGGTGTCGATCGTACCGAAGAGTAAATCGCCATTTTCGGCTCGCACTCGCGCCCCGGGGACCTGATCTAAGATCCACTTAATCTTGGGACCCGCGAAATAGGTCGCCAAAGGCAGACCAACCTGGGGACGAAAACGGTCCTGACCGCCCTCTATCGCAAGCTGGTTACAGATGGTATCCGTGCGGGTATCCTGCCAGACCACGGCGTTGTAAACAGGCTGACCAGTATGCCGGTCCCAAACCAGGGTGGTCTCGCGCTGGTTGGTGATCCCGACCGCGGCGATATCCTTGCGGGTCAGGCCTCCTTTTTCCATGACGCCGCGCACCACTGCGGTCGTGCGGGTCCATATTTCCTGGGGGTCATGTTCGACCCAGCCGGGTTTAGGATAGACCTGTTGGTGCTCTTTCTGGTCGACGGCAACCACGCCCCCGCCATGGTCAAAGATCATGCAGCGGGTGCTGGTAGTGCCCTGGTCAATGGCAGCGATATATTTCATTTTGCTCCTCGATATCGATTTGGTATTTTGAGGGTATTTTATCATTTTTTAATTTAAGGAAGGTTTTAGCCACGAATTTTCACGAATTCTACGAATGAGACCGTTACCTATGTAGCACAAGATTGCATCTTGTGTGCCTGTAGGGCAGGCTTGCAGCCTGTCCTGTTAGACACTGTCGTAAAAGCAAGGTTCAAACTGAAACCCTAATTTTACTTAGGGCAGAATGGGTGAAGAACGCCCATTCTGCTTTTGACAAAAACTTGTGGGGTACCCCGAGATGTTTACTGAAGAGATTTGATGGAATGCTGAGGGTTCCGGAGGTGTGAGAATTGGTTAATCAATTTTGTCAATTTTTTAGCGTTTTTTCTAGTATTCTGTCAAGTATGAATATATAGGATAACTATCAATAAAGAAGGTAAGGTTTCAGTCAGCACAAGGTAGAGATTCTTCACTCCACTTCGTTTCGTTCAGAATGACATTATTAAGAATGAGATTTGACAGACCACTAGAGTGGGAGGCGAAAATATTGATTTCAAATAACCAATGGAAGAGACCGAACAAAAACCTTTCGACTTGGCAGTTCTTTCTGAACTGCAGAATTGTGGATGACAAGGTACCTCGGGAATGGGGCTCGAAGAGAGGACATGTCAGGGGTGACGGGAGTACGGCTTACGCCCACGCCAGGAAGAGACGGCGGCACCTGGGGTCAGTAGATCCAGCAGAAATCGGGGTTGTCCTGAAAGGTAACAATTTAGACCAAAAAAGGAAAGTAAATGCGGAGGCAAAAAAAGTGGCATAGCTAAACATCCAACAGCTTGATGAAGTTATGAGCCAGGGAGAGCAATCCCAATTCAATGCGGACTTTTTTCATTCCACGGAGCATAAATTTAGTAAATTCACGATTGAATTTGATATGGCCAAACACCCCTTCGACTTCCCAACCACGGCGAGAACGCAACTTTGCACCCTTTTCGGAAGCCAACAAGCGTCGAGTGGTATCCTTCAAACGCCAGTAGTTCCAGTTCACATGGAGATGCCTATTCCCTTCGCCCGAGGTACATTGGTCCTTGAAAGGATATTTGCTGCAACCGTCACTGGCGTAAAGATGGATGTGAGTTGGGAAGCCAGATTTACATGATTTAGTATAGTCGCGGTCGAGAAATAGCTTATTGCCATCGGGGCAAGTGAAGGTGTCACTGCGAGGATCATAGTCAAAATTCTCAGCTCTGAAGGGATTGTCTCGATATTTAGCTTTTCCACCTCTATGAAAAGTAGGATGTTTGAGGTAAGGGGTACATTGTTCGTTTTCAGTATAGGTTAGATTTTCTTCTGAGCCATAGACACTGTCACCGACTAACTTTTTCGGTAAGCGTCCCAGTTGTGTTTTCAAATCTACCAAATGAGGGATCAAACAGCTAGCATCATTGGCATTTTGGTGAACGCTGAAACCTACGATGAATTGGTTTTCGGTTCCCAACTGCACATTATAAGCAGGTTTAGGCAATGCTTTTGGGACAGCCCCTTAACAATCTGCGAACAAATTGAAAATTTGTTCTACATCTCTGTAGCATAAGATTGCATCTTGTTCAGCTGTAAGACAGGACTGCAGCCTGTCCACCAGGCAGATTATTCAACTGCCTCCAATTAACGGGCAAAAAAATCATTTTGGAAATTAACTGGGGGATCGATGATCTTCCTGTTAACTCGTTTTGCTAATTCAGGGTAAAATTACTTCCAGCGTAACAAAATCAAGCCAGGGAGTGAAATCATGGTTCTGCGATCGGGCCAGATACTGAACAACCGCTACCGAATTGTTAAACTTTTAGGCCAGGGCGGTTTTGGGGCGGTCTACCGCGCCTGGGATATGAACATGGAATGCCCCCGTGCGGTGAAGGAAAACCTGGACACCTCTCCCGAAGCTCAAAAGCAGTTCAAGCTGGAGGCGCAGTTGCTTGGCCAACTGACCCATCTGAACCTGCCTAAAGTGATTGACCATTTCATCATCTCCGGCCAGGGGCAATACCTGGTTATGGAGTATGTTGAGGGGGAGGACTTGCAGGAAATGCTTGATAAACGAGGAGGGCCATTACCGGAAAGCCTGGTCCTGCCCTGGATCGAGCAGGTCTGCGATGCGTTGGGTTATCTCCACAGCCAGAACCCGCCGATCATCCACCGCGACGTCAAGCCAGCCAACATCAAGATCACGCCTGATGGGAGAGCGATGCTGGTGGACTTTGGGATTGCCAAGGTCTTCGACCCGCTTTTGAGCACAACCGTTGGGGCAAGGGCGGTCACGCCTGGCTACTCTCCGCACGAGCAGTACGGGCAGGGCAAGACCGACCCGCGGACGGATATTTATGCTTTAGGTGCAACGCTATATACCCTGCTAACGGGGCAGGTGCCGGTTGAAAGCATCCAGCGGATGATTACGGACCCCCTTCTGCCCCCTGAACAAATCAATCCTGCTATCGCACCCAATGTGGCTGGCGCAATCCGCCAGTCGATGGAAAATGATCCTAACCAACGACCCTCGAGTACCAAAGCCTTCAAGGACACCCTCAAAGCACCTGTTCCAATCGTTTCCACCCTGCCCCTTTCCCAACCTGTATCAACCCAGACATTCCCATATCAATCAGGACAGACTCGAAGTGCGGCTGT
>CAZTJD010000076.1:0-19312 GCA_964613985.1 uncultured Anaerolineales bacterium | reverse complement strand
TTCAACAAACTGCCAAGCTAAACGGCTCTCTTCCGTTTAGCCGTAAGCAAGGCCTTAGCCATGCGGCATCTCTGCAGTTTGTTATGTTTTTTCAACAAACTGCCAAGCTAAACGGCTCTCTTCCGTTTAGCCGTAAGCAAGGCCTTAGCCATGCGGCATCTCTGCAGTTTGTTATGTTTTTTCAACAAACTGCCAAGCTAAACGGCTCTCTTCCGTTTAGCCGTAAGCAAGGCCTAAACCTTGCGGCATTTCCCGCCCAGTCAGCAGGTCCAAATCAAATTCGGAATGGTTTTGCATCCATGGTCAGCCGCTATCACAGGCTACCACTCTTTCCAGCTTACCCCAAGCAGCCCCAAAGTTTGCTGCATCCTCATCAAGCTAACCTCCAGAATGTTGGCTTTACATACATCCGACCCATCATCTCCATCAACGCCAACAGTAACGCCCCCTTTCCGCCACCCTTGAATAGACGTTTCACCCCTCCCCCCAGGATCCCATCCTCGACCTGAAAATTCCTGCCTGACCCAACCTTTTCTCGTTCACATCTCCACCCTTACCCGGTGGTTTTTTAGCTTAAATCCTCAATTTTCTGCAAAGGTTCAAAAGTCAATTTTTACCCATCTCACTCTGGAAAAAACTCTTAAAAATTGACAAAATTGATTAATCAATTTTTCCACCTTTCCCCATCAAATCATCTTGAGCTGTTCCCTTCGCATAACGCCTCTCAGCTACGTCTTGATGGGGAGAGTTTCGGGAGCGAAACTCTTAAACTAAAAACCAGCAGATTCTACGCCCATTAACATGGCTTGCAGAAGCAATTACGAGGCAGGTCACCCGAAATTGACCTCGAACGGATAGATTTCCGGATCTGAAAGGATGATTAACCGGGCGCACCGTCGCTTCGACTGCCGCCCGTAAGTTTTTCCCTGGGTCCTGGTTTTCCAGGTGAACCCTCAGATGGAAGTTCTCCACAAAGATACGATCCAGTACCTGCAGTAATTGCAAACGACTGGCGTTCACAATATTACTGGCGATTTGGGTCGAATCCATGCGCTGCATCCCAGTACGAACCTGTAGATCTCGTACCTGAGCATCGGTGACTTGCTCGAAAATTTGTTCCAGAAGCTTGATCCTGCTTTCATGACTTCAAGTCCTACCATCGCGTTCACCGGTACGTTCAGCCGTGGTGGTTCGCTGCAATACAATACCGCAAAGATTTCTTCGTCAATCCATCTGAAAAAATTAATGATTTAAGGGATTCGCCCACGAACCCCTAAGTATCTTCAACTGCATTTCTGGTAGTTCGCGGCTCGCACTGATTAACGCTGGTTGGAAGTGTTATTAATTTTTCTTGAACACGCTGTGATTATATTAAACTTTTCCCATTTTGAGGAGGGTCCAATACACTTTTTGCAGTAGACTCTTATGTCGAATCTTATTATGTTCTCAATGAAATAAGGAAGTTCTGATAGAATTCTATAAATTCGATCGATTATTTTTTCTCCAAAAATTTCTATTTGTGAAGGGATCGCGAAGGTTAAATATGGCTGAAGATATCAATCTTTCTCAAGACCTTTTCCCAATGTCTTTATCAGACATCCATATGGTTACAACGCATACTTCGGGACCTGCTGGCAGCCTGCCTCTTACCGAAGATAGGCTGCTCCTCAGCCCCAGTGGTGACCTCTTCGGCTGGACCCAGGACGCAGCGATGGGCTGGAGACCGGAAGACCTGGGAAAAACCGAATTCCTAATCCTTAGCACCCAGGGAGGGCTGCGCGCTCCCGACGGCAGCCCTATTGCCCTGGGTTATCACACCGGGCACTGGGAGGTGGGATTACTGGTGCAGGCTGTGGCTGAAACTTTCAAGGAAATGGGCTTCATTCCCTTTGCGGGGTACGTTAGCGATCCCTGCGACGGGCGTACCCAGGGCACGCTGGGGATGATGGACAGCCTGGCATATCGCAACGATGCCGCGGCAGTCTTGCGGCGCCTGGTCCGTTCCTTGCCCACCTGCAAGGGCGTCATGGGCGTCGCCAGCTGTGATAAGGGCTTACCGGCAATGATGATGGCACTGGCGGGAGAGCGCAATCTTCCCGGGGTGATTGTCCCTGGTGGGGCAACCCTCCTGCCCGATGAGGGTGAGGACTGTGGAAAGGTGCAGTCAATTGGGGCTCGGTATGCCCATGGTGAGATCACCCTGGAGGAAGCTGCCGTGCTGGGCTGCCGTGCTGCGGCTTCTGCAGGCGGAGGCTGCCAGTTCATGGGCACCGCTGCCACCAGCCAGGTGGTTGCTGAGGCTTTAGGTTTGACTGTCCCTCATGCTGCCCTGGCACCTTCCGGGCAGCCGATCTGGCTCGATATCGCCCGTCGTTCTGCTAGAACCCTGGCAGCGATGCAGGCTGCTGGCCTGTCTGTCCGTGATGTCCTGAGTGAAGATGCCCTCCACAATGCGATGGTCGTCCATGCTGCGGTGGGTGGAAGCACCAACCTGCTGATCCACATTCCGGCGATCGCTTATGCCGCTGGACTGCCTCGCCCAGCAATGGAAGATTGGGCTCGAGTCAACCGCGAGGTTCCAAGGTTGGTGGATGTTATCCCCAACGGGCCAGTCGGCTATGGCACAGTCCAGGTCTTCCTGGCAGGAGGTGTACCGGAGGTGATGTGCCAGCTACGGGACCTTAACCTGCTCCACCTTGACACCCTTACGGTGAGTGGATTGACCTTAGGGGAGGTGTTACATGCCTGGGAGGACAGCGATCGCAGGCTTATCCTGCGCCAGCGCCTGACCGAGCTGGATGGCGTAGATCCTGATGATGTGATTATGGCACCAGACCATGCCAGGCACAGCAGCCTGAACAGCACCCTGACATTTCTAACAGGCAACCTGGCACCGCAGGGAGCAGTCGTGAAGAGCACCGCCATCGATCCAGCGGTGATTGATCCGGATGGGGTGTACCGCAAGACCGCCCCGGTACGAGTCTTCACCAACGAGCCAGAAGCCATCGCGGCCGTTAAAAGTCTGGCGGAGCGTCCCGTGCAGCATGGTGAGATCATCGCATTGATCGGCTGCGGACCAATGGGGACGGGCATGGAAGAAACCTACCAGCTTACTGCTGCATTGCGTTATCTCCAGCAGGGCAAGACGATTGCCCTGATTACCGACGCTCGCTTCAGCGGGGTCAGTACGGGTGCCTGTATCGGGCATATCGGTCCAGAAGCCCTGGCGGGAGGCCCACTGGGGAAGCTGCGCGATGGGGATATCGTGCGCATAACGATTGACACTCATAACCTAAATGGGAGGGTGGATTTTATTGGTCATGAAGATCGCCGTTATGACCCCGATCGCGCTGTTCGGATTTTAGCAGAAAGGGAGCCTCACCCCTCCTTATCCCCAAACCCAAATCTACCAGAAGAGACCCGCCTGTGGGCGGCGCTGCAATCCCTGAGTGGGGGTACCTGGGGCGGATGTGTCTATGATATCGAAGCAATCCTCTCCCATCTTGGAGGTGTGAAGTGATCTTGACGCGAATCAAAGTTAACGAAATTGTCCAGTGGTGCCTGGAAGGTGTCCCACTTCCCAACAATCTGGATCTGAGTGACCTGTTGGAACTCAACCGGCGTGAAATGATGGCTCTATTGACATCGTTCTCGAGTGGAGGGCGGATAGATGGAGAAAGACTGGCGCCGGTTGATCCTCATCAAGAAGTTTGGGCTGCCGGGGTGACATACCTTCGGAGTCGCCAGGCACGCCGTGAGGAATCAGGTGTTGGAGACCTTTATGACCTGGTCTATGAAGCAGAGAGACCGGAGCTGTTCTTCAAGGCTTTGGGCTGGCGCGTAGCCGGTGATGGGCAGGCTATCCGGGTACGTGGAGATAGCTGTTGGAATGTGCCCGAACCGGAGCTGGTGCTGGTCGTGAACCGCCTGGGAGAGATCATCGGCTATACTGCTGGGAACGATGTCTCCTCTCGTGATATTGAAGGTGAAAACCCACTCTATCTGCCCCAAGCGAAAGTCTACCGTGGATCCTGTGCCCTTGGTCCCGGGATTCGATTATGCGTTGCCGGCGAGATGGCAGATCTACCAATCCATATGACGATTGAGCGTGCTGGGCGTGTGATTTATGATGAGGGTACTTCCACTGCAGGTCTCAAGCGGAACCTTTACGAACTGGTGCATTACCTGACCTGTGAGCTTGATTTTCCAAAAGGCGTATTCCTGATGACAGGCACCGGCCTGGTTCCTGGAGGAGATTTCACCTTGATGGTTAAAGACCTTGTGCGAATCAAGGTTGGAGAACTGGTGCTAGAGAACCCGGTGAGCATGGAGTAACCCTGATGGACCAACCGAGAACGATCGCGATCACCCGGCAGGTCAGTCGTAATATCAATGACTGTGAACTGACTCACCTCGACCGCAAACTAATCGACCTGGAACTTGCCCGTCAGCAGCATCGAGCCTATGAAGCAGCCCTGTCCCGGATGGGTTGCCAGGTCATCCAGTTAGCAGAAGAACCCGGTCTCGCAGATGCTGTTTTCGTAGAGGATATCGCCCTGGTCTTCCCTGAAGTAGCTATCCTGTCCTATCCTGGAGTTGATTCACGGCTGCCAGAACGAGAGTCAGTTCGCCAGGCTTTGATTCCCTGGCGACCCATCCGGCAGGTCGACGCCCCAGCCCGACTGGATGGGGGCGATGTGCTTGTGCTGGGGCAGGAGGTCTTTGTCGGCATGTCCTCCCGAAGTAACCGGGCTGCGGTGGATGCATTGCAAGCATTCCTGGGGGGATTCGGTTACTATGTGACGGGCGTGAACCTGAGTGGTTGCCTGCATCTAAAATCTGCCGTCACGCGTGTTGGACCGCGAACCTTGCTGGTCAACTCCTCCTGGGTCGATCCTGCGACCTTTCCTGAGTGGGAGTTGATTGGAGTTGCCCCAGGAGAGGACTATGCTGCCAATGCTTTGCTGATTGGAGATCGCGTACTATACCCCGCTGCCTATCCGATGACGGCTCATCGGCTGGTTGCGTTTGGTATCCTCCTTGAAATCATTGACCTGTCTGAACTGGCGAAAGCGGAAGGGGCGGTGACTTGCTGCAGCCTGGTCTTTCAACCATGAGAGTTGGAAGGTGAAGGTGAAGGGTTTATGTCTAGGCATAGCATGATTGGCCGACCGGGTATCATTTTGCCCAACCGCATACCAGCAGAGATTCTGCATTGTAATAGTTTTTTTGGAGGGTTATTTTTCCGTCTTCATCAGGGGTAAGAATGACAATTGCATGCACCTCGCAGGGTTTCCCTTCGGTATCTTTGACATTTATAGCAAAGACTCCTCCTTGTGAAGCATATGGGTATTCCTGAATAAACTGAGGACTTGCATTTCCCTCCGTAAACGGATAAAACAGCTCCCATGCTGCTTCAGGAGTTGCGGCAAGGAAGCTGTCCACATAATCCCTGATCGCGCCTTGCCCAGAAGCAGTAACACCCAGCAAGGTATCTTCAATTTTTGCCTCTGGATCATACAAATTAAGAATTTCTTTTGTTTTCCCAGCAGACCAGCTTGATGCAAATTGGAATAGAAAATCATTGTCCACCCGGCCGGGAAGGGAGAAGGCATCAAAAAACTTCTGGTCGTAAAAAATCCGCCAAAACGAAATTAAGTCATCACGTGACTCTAGAAGGTCAAATTCTATCCCTGGATTATCCGATGTGAATCCTAATAGACCCCATTGGATCAAGGCGCCGAGACACTCATCTTGGGAGATGTAAGTCTCCCCCGCTTCCATTTTCCATCCTGGAAAAGTCGTAAACAGCTCTTTTGCCAGGGAGAGGATATCGCCGATCCCATTGAATATGGGTGAACCATCAAAATGGACGACATCATCGGTGTAAACCTGCCTGAGATTCTCTGGTTCCCTGGAAATCCAGGCATCGACATGCCGTTCGAAAAGGACCTCGCAATTTTTCCCCTTGGCATCGATCATCTCGGCATTGAGGTTTTTTAGCAATTCGGGGCCAGAACACCCTGTTAACCCGAAGAGAATGCAAATCGTGAGGAATTTCCAATAACGATTTTGGTTATGCATCATTTCTTTCCTGTTTATTTAACTTTTGGTATTTTGGGCACGCTCTAAACATTGCCTGAAAATTTGGGTGAAAGCCTGGATATTCGCCTCACTCATGATCCCTGTGTCTTCCGGCGACCTGAGCACATGACTACCAGGGATGGGATGGTCCTCCAATGCAACTGTGGTCGACTTTTGCCATTTTTTCGTTGCCATTTCAGCGATGTGCCAATTGGTGCTGAATTTTGTAATTTTCCCAGGGTAGGCAGACGAGGTATATGCCAACCGGGCAATGATATTCGCCTCAAATACCCTAACGATATGGTTGTTCAACGGGTCCGCCTTCAGTGGTTCCCACCTTGGATTCCATTTAATACACTCACCCGTATTGACATCCTGTTTCAGGATTACCTTCTTAACAAACAACCTGGTTCTATATGAATAATATTGAAACGGTTTCCTTTTTCCAGGTGCGAAATTCGAGTCAATGATCCCCAGGAACGCCACTTGATTTCCCTGTGCCATGAGTTGTGATGCCATTTCAAAAGCGACGTTACCGCCATAACACATCCCGCACAGAAAATAAGGTCCCGCAGGTTGCACTTGGATGAGATCTCGAATGAACACTTTTGCTAATTCGGGAATATTGTAGACCGGTTCTGATTTTCCATCCATCCCGGGGTAATCAAATCCATACAGCGGTTGGTCGTCCCCAAGATGTTTTGATAATTTTTCAAATCGCATTGCAGTTGCCGCTGCCGGGGGGACGCAGAACAAGGGCGGTTTTGAACCGCGAGGCTGTACTGGCACAAGGCTTTTGAATTCAGGACCTGTTTCGCCATTTTGAATCAGGTTCGAAAGGCTTTCAATGGTCGTTGCCTGGAACAAGGTGGCTAATGGAACCTCTTTTCCGAAGGTGCTCTCAATATCTGCCATGATCCGTATTGCCATCAACGAATGACCTCCGAGGTCAAAGAAATCATCCTTGATTCCAACCCGTTCTACCTGGAGGTGTTTTGCCCAGATTTCTGAGAGTTTCTTTTCTAACGCTGTTTTAGGGGCGAGATAGGGGGTGCCCAGGTCGGGGCGAGACAGGTCTGGATGGGGTAGCTCCTGGTAATTTATTTTCCCGTTCGTTGTCAGCGGAAGAGACTCGAGCGGAATGAAGGTGGATGGGGTCATATAATCAGGCAATTTATCCCGCAAGAAATTTCGCAATTCTGTGACATCAGGCAATATTCCATGACCATCGGGTGTAATATAGGCGATCAATGCAGTTTCCGTCCCTAGACCCTGGTGGGATACTACTGCGATATCTTCGATCCCTGGATGTGTTCGTATAACCGTCTCAACCTCACCAAGTTCTACACGGTTACCGCGAATTTTCACCTGCCTGTCATTTCTACCAATGAATTCAATAGTTCCATCAGGGAACCATCGAGCCCTGTCTCCAGAGCGATAAAGCCTATCGCCTGGACACTTAGCGAAAGGGTGTGGGATAAAAGATTCAGCAGTCAATCTTGGCTGATTTAGATAACCGTTGGCTAATCCTGCACCACCAATAAATATTTCTCCCACAATCCCAACTGGAACTGGAGACAGGTATTCGTCAAGGATATAAACCTGGTAGTTTTGGATTGGTCGACCTAAAGAAACGGGTGAATCTTTTCCAAGTCCTTGGGGAATTTTATAAAAAGTACTGACGATGGTGCACTCTGTTGGTCCATAGGTATTGATAAGGGTCAGGTCTGATCCAAAAATCTCCCATAACTTTTCGCAATCTGAAGAATATAAAACCTCGCCGCTGATGGTGATCAACCTTAGGCTTGGATTATTTAGCTTATGATTAGCTGCAAAACTTATAAATGCACGCCAAAAGGAAGGAACCGTACTTAAGATACAGGTGACCTTTTCTTGTTCAATCAATTGAAGGACCTTACTCATATCAGCGACAGACTCTTCGGGGAGCAAAATTAGCCTTCCGCCAGAGATCAATGTCCCAAAGATGTCTTCCACCGAAGCGTCAAACGAAATTGGAGGGATCTGTAAAACGATGTCACTTGATTTCAGTCCACAGTACTGTGTAAAATAGGTTAGGTAATTTACAACACTCTGGTTCCGGATAAGCACACCTTTAGGTTCTCCTGTGGATCCTGAAGTATAAAAGATGTAAACGATATCCATTGGATCTGACTTGGACTCGAGGTTTGTTGAATCAAATGAGGATAACTCAGCCTGGATTTCATCCAGGGGGATAATTCGGCAGTCAAGGTGTTCGAAATGATCGTCCTCTGAGCAGCCATCCAGGATGAACCGGGCCTGGGCATCATTTGCCATGGTCTGCAAGCGGTCCTCTGGGAGGGAAGGATCCAGGGGTACATAGGTTGCTCCCGATTTTATGACCCCGATAATGCTGGTGATCATCTCTATTGATCGCTGGACGTGGATGCCTACCCGGTAGCCGGTCACAACACCCTGAGTCCTTAAGTACCGAGCCAGCTGGTTGGCTTTCCAGTTCAATTTGGCATACGATACCTTTTCACCTTTAAAAATCAGCGCCGTCGCTGCTGGTGTTTCTTGAACCTGGTTTTCAAAAAGCTGGTGTAAAAACACAGTGTCAGTAAACTGAGTTTTTGTATCATTCCATTTCGAAACAACCTGGTCGAATTCAGCTTCATCCATCAAGTTCAGATAGCCGATTTTTTGGTCGGGGTTTTTACAGATTTCATCAAGCAGGATTAGAAAATGAGCGACCATTCGATGGATGGTCGCCTCTTTGAAGAGGTTGGTGTTGAACTCGAGACTGCCCTGAATTAAATCAACGGTTTCATGCAACTCCATGCCGAGATCGTATTGGACGTATTTTATTTCTGGCATAAGCCGATCCACCTTAATTCCATCCATTTGACTTACCGGTTCTGGGATATTCTCAAGGTTGAAGAATACCTGGAAGATGGGGGTTTGGGCTAAACTTCTTCCCGGTCTCAGTTCTTCCACGATTCGTTCGAAGGGGACGTCTGAGTAGGTAAAGGCTTCCAAAACCATCTTGCGAATCCGGGAGAGTAATTCTCTGAAGGTTGGATTCCCTTCCATGCCAATACGGAGGGTGAGTGTCCTGATGAATAAACCAATCGTCTTTTCGGTTTCTTTCTGCTCACGACCGGCGATGGGGGTACCAACAACAATATCAGGTGCATTTGTGTATCGATGAAGCAAGACCAGGTAGGCTGAAAACAAGGTCATGAATAAGGTTGCTGCCTCGCGAAGGCTGATTTCTTTGAGCCCCTGTTTTAAGCTTCTGGGCAATTCGAAGGGTATAGATCGCCCTGAGAAGGTTTGAATTGGAGGGCGTGGAAAATCCAGCGGGAGGTTCAATGCAGTTATTCCGGAGAGTTTCTCTTTCCAATACGCCAGGGCGTGACGATATTTCCAATCCAGGGCCTGGTCTCGCTGCCAGTGTGCGTAATCTGTATATTGGATGGCAGGAGTTGGAACTGGGGCTGCTGCGTCGTCCAAGAGAGATCCATACCAGGCAGCAATTTCATTTATTAGAATTGTCTCAGACCAGGCATCGAAGGCGATATGGTGGCAAACGAATAAGAAGATGTGAACGTCATGGTCTACTTTATAAAACTGAAACTTGACGATCGGTCCAGTTTCCAGGTTGAATGGCATATCGATGATTTTCCCCATTTTTTGGTATGCTAATTCTATCCGTTTTGAAGCCGGGTAGGCTGTCAGGTCAACAACTGGTACCTGCATCTCAGATGAGGTCGTTAATTTCGCCATTGGCTCCCCGTCAACCAAAGGGAAACTCGTCCTTAATACCTCGTGTCGTTCAAGGATTCTATTGATGCAATCGTTCAAAACCTGGCGATTGAGGTACCCTCGGAAACGGAGGATCGTTGGACGGTTATAAGCCGGGCTGTTTTTATCTAACTGGTACAAAAACCACAATCGTTCCTGTCCAAAAGAAAGCGGGGAAAAGGTTTGAGAAGTTCGCCGGGGGATGGTTTGACTGGTCGATTTCTTCTTCGTAATATCTGCCAGGTATTGTGCGATTTGTTCTTGTTTATTCTTATTTTCCATATTCTGGTCAATTTTCCAGTCTGATCGCCTACACCCTGTCAGATTTTTCTATCTTTTCCAGGATTAAATTCTCTACGATGATCGCCTGTTCAGCAATGGTGGGGGCTTCGAAGAAATCAATCAGGGTTAAATCAATTTCCAACATTTGTTGGATCCTGCCCACCAGCAAGCTCGCCAACATCGAATCACCCCCCAGGTTTAAAAATCCCTGGTTCACACCTACCTTTGAAAGCTTCAAAACATCACACCATAGTTCTGCCAGGGTTAATTCCACAGGGGTTGTGGGTGGGATCGATTCCGCTGCATGGGAAGCGACTTTTATCTTGTCTAAACCAAGTTTTTCAGCAAGTCCGATTCGCTGCAGTTTGCCGGTGGGTCCTTTCGGGATTTCATCCTTGAAGACGATGTGTTTGGGCACCTTAAAGTGAGCCAGATGTTCAGAAGCGTATTGTCGCAAATCCCGCTCCGTGAGGGAAGGATCCTTGCGCACTACGACTGCAGCAACGTCTTCTCCCAATACTGGGTCAGGGAGCGCGAATGCCAGGGCTTGTACCACCGCAGGATGTCCAAGGAGTATTTCATCAATCTCGCGAGGTGAAATCTTCTCCCCTCCACGGTTGATGATCTCTTTAAGGCGACCAGTAATGAAGAAATAACCATCTTCGTCCCTATACCCCTGGTCTCCAGTCCGGAACCACCCGTTTGAAAACGCCTTCTGGTTCGCTTCCGGGTTGTTGGCATACCCCAGGGTCACATTCTCCCCGCGAATCACGATCTCCCCGACCTGGCTTGTTTCCAAAAGCTGGTTTCCTATTTCCTCCATGATGGCTACTTCAGGCCCGGCAGCAGGTCCCACCGACCCGGGTTTTCGAGCTAGCGGTGGGAGCGGATTGCATGCCATCTGGTGGGAGGCTTCCGTCATCCCATACGCCTCAATGACAGGTGCATTAAACATGGCTTCCAGGTCTTCCATCACCTTGGGGGCGAGGGAGGATGATGAAGATCGAATAAACCGAAACTGAACATTCTTGATCACTTCTCGATTATTGGCCCCCTGCCTCAAGATCGCCTGGTGCATTGTTGGGACTGCGGTGTACCAGGTTGGTCTGAACTCCTCCACCCATTCAAAGAATTGTGGCGAATAGAATCCCGGAGTGCATACCAGACTAGCTCCCGCGGTCAAGGTCGCCAGGGTCGCTGCCATCAGCCCGTGAATATGAAATAACGGCATGACATTCAAGCAGCGGTCCACGGGAGTGAGTTTCAAGGTGCGCTGGATATTCCTGGCGGAGGCGGTGATGTTCTGGTGGGTTAAGGGGACGATTTTCGGTCGAGAGGTGGTACCAGAGGTATGCAGCACCAGGGCGACATCGTCAGCCTCAGCAATTCCTGGTTGGGTCTGCTTTTCCTGTGCGAGTCCGGAGAGAGAGAAGCACCCCGAAGCCCCATCGTCAGGCTTTAATTTGAGGATTGGAATCCCAAGTTCCTCAGCCACACCGGCAGCATGGGTGTCATATCCATCCAGGATGATCAGAGCCCGGGCTTGTAGATCAGAAAGGAAGAATTCAAACTCGGGCGCGCGGTAGGATGGGTTAAGCGGAGCGGCAGTGGCGCTTGAAGAGATCGCAAGGAAAGCGGTAGCCATTTCAGGACCGTTCGGGAGGACAATGGCAATCCGGTCTTCGCGACCAATTCCTAAACCATTCAGCTCACTGTTCGTTTGATTAATCTGTTCAAATAGCTGACGGTATGTGATAGGGTTTCGTTCAAGTCCGATGATACATAGATCACCAGGTCGATCTTCTGCCTGTTTCTTAATGACATGATAAATTGTGTCAAATTTCATCAAAATCGATTCCATATCTATCGTACCTCGTTCTAAAGCTCGCCCAGGTTGTTCTTATCTCTTTTTGAGATGCCCAGGATGACGAAAATAACGCCTTGAACCAGCAAGATTGCTCCGATAAGTAATATGAATCCGAAAATTACACTGAGAACCTGGCTAGACTGGATTAACCAAATCCCGAGATAGTCTAATCCTGATGCACCAAATCCGATGACCAAGAGGATTACCCCGAGCAGCAAATACCATTTTGCTATGTTTAGGAAGATTCTTTTCGACAATTTCAGATTTATTTGAATTTCCTTGTCAACCATTTTAACACCTCCTTGATTGTTTGCTTGGTGGTTTTTAAACCGGAACATCCAAGGGAAATAATCTAGAAAAGTGAATTATAACACTTGAGAAGCGAATCCCAGATGTTATCTGAAAGGGAAAGGGTTGGATGGTTGAGACCTGACTGGGTTGAAAAGATCATGACAAACCAAATCCACAAGAGTGGTAAATACATAGGGATGATTCCTCATGCACCAACCTGATAGACCTGGATATAGTCATCCATAACATCATACTGTAATTTGGATTGAAGGGTAGTATTTACTCAGGTACAATATGAATCAGGTCAGATTGAAATCAGGCATCGTTTGGTACTGGTTCTGGATAGCTATTCTAGGTAGAACTCAGCAGGGATTTGGACCTGTTTTTAATGATCGACAAAAGTGTATTCAATTGAGGAGGTTTTCATGGCCTACAAGAAGAAGACCTGGCAGGAGAAACTTGCCGACAAAGAAAATTTTCCCAAGATTCTTCCACTCGAGGAAAAATTTCCTTGTTACAACGCCGTTCATAAAATGGGCGCAGAAATCGGGGACCTGATCGTTTTAGCAAATGCAAGTGAAGTTACCGAAATCATGAAAATGGTACCAAAGGGGAAATTGATAACAATCATTGAAATCTGTAAGAACCTTGCCCAAAAACACGGTGTAAAAGGTTGTTGTTCGTTAACCACAGGGATCTTCATTACCACAGCCGCGAACGCAGTTGAAGAAGTGAGAAAAGAAAACAAAGATCTCGATATCCCCTATTGGCGAACATTGAAGTCTGACGGATATTTGAACGAGAAATATCCTGGAGGTGTTGAATCCCACAAGGCTATGCTGGAGGAAGAAGGATTCAATATTATTAAAAGAGGCAAGAGATATCAAGTCGAGAATTACCAGGCTTACCTGGTATAAGAAGCGATCTGGTGAGAAAATCTTGATAAAGAGTCTGTCTTCTATCTAAAGGGACAGTGTCTAGACCAGGTTTCAGGGCAAGTTTGATTGTCTTCAGGAAAAATCTTCCGGTCAGGTTTCGGCGAAGATATTCCATCATGTGAGTCTTCATGAGTAAAGAAACTAGTTCTAAAGCGCCAGGTCACTTCATCGCGCTGCCAGATGGTAAGGTCCACTATGAACTTGTGGGATCCGATCAGGCACAGACGGTTGTCCTGGTCCCTGGAATGTCAGTGCCTTATCTTATTTGGACCCCGACATTCAGGACATTAGCATCGGCGGGATTCCGGGTTCTGCGCTATGACCTGTTCGGGCGCGGCTACTCGGATCGGCCTGATCTGGTCTACGACCAGGATTTATTTGATCGACAACTGTGGGACCTGCTGGCTGCATTGGGGATTAAGGACCGAATTGACCTGGTGGGATTGTCTTTAGGCGGTGCCATTTCAGTGATTTTTACAGACCGGCACCCAGGATCGGTTCGCAAGCTGTGCCTGATCGATCCTGCGGGACTTCCCTGGGAAGGACTGTTCCCGTTAAAGGTATTGGAGGTGCCCGTACTCGGGGAATTCATCATGGGCATAATCGGAGGCAGAGTGCTCCTGGCCAAACTGGATGATTATTTAAGAGGCAATAGGGGAAAAACAGCCCTGGTTCAGGGTTTCCAGGAGCAGATGCGGTACCCAGGATTCAAAAGAGCATTGTTATCGACCTTGCGAAGCGGTATGACAACCGCCGCTGAAAAAGCTTATCGCCGCGTTGGCGAGATGGATATTCCGATCCTGTTGATTTGGGGGCGTGAGGATAAGATCGTCCCGTTTGGACTCAGTGAACGAGTCAAGGAGCTTCTTCCCCCGGAGGAATTTCATGCCATTGATGGAGCGGCACATATCCCTCACTTTGAGCGTCCAGAGGTCGTGAACCCGATTCTGATCGATTTCTTGAAGGGGTAAGGAGGAAGGAGGGTAGCGATAATCGCGATTCGAGATGGATTTGAGAGGGCCGGGCAAGAGCGCGCTGGGCACGGTTGATATCACACTCTCCAAATAAGAGAGGCGAAGAGATGGCTTCTGCGAAAGACGGCCTTGCAATGCCCGGCATAGTTCTTTTCATTTTAAAGAGTGCCAGACGTGCCGCGGATTTATTGGTGATAACAGAAAAATAAATAATGGAAGGAAATGCGGAAGAGGGATCAGGGAGATGGGGTTAAGATCCACAAGCCGAGGTCCGCTTGCTGTGCCTCGATTTGCGCTGACTCAAAAGCAACCGCACAAGCGACATCGGGCTCAACCAGGTTTACACTAGCTGCCCCAAGTTTCAGGAGTTCGATGTTGATAAACCTGTCTCCGGCGATCACATAACGGAGTAAGTACTCATCCCCATCCATATCCGTGGTATCTTTTACCAGGGTGACCGTTTCCCATAAAACCAATTTGGTATTTTCAGTGGTGGCGTATTCGCCGTAAGGAGCATCTTGTTCTGGAGCATCGATGCCGGTGTACCGAACAACATGGTCCGCCCCATCAAAGGTGACAATGATGGTATCACCGTCGATGATCCTGGTTACGACACCGACCACTCTTTCATTATCCGCAGGGATGCAGCCCATAATATCTTGCTGTGGCAACGTGACAGAGGGGACGGGTGTATCGGAAGGGGTCAGGGAGATAGCCAACGTTAGGGTGGCGGAAGGGGTGGGTGTGTTGGAAGGGGTAAGGGTATCTGTGGGTGTGTAGGTAAGGGTGGTGGTTTCCGTAGGACTAGGCGTTGGCGTTTGGGTAACAGTTGGGGTGTTGGATGGTGTGGGGGTAAGGGTGATGGTGGGTGTGTCGGTAACGAGCATCGCGACAGCTACTTGAGAGGAGGACTTCAAACCATAAACCCCGACAAAGAGGCAACTCAGGACCAAGAAGAGCCCTGCACCTGCTGCAACCCATTGGTGGCTGGCTTTGGGCAAACCCTCATCTAAAGACATGCTGGCTTTAAGGAAATTGATGGGCGTGATGTCTTGGTAACTATTTAGCTGTTCTTGAGACAGCTCAAAGGAGATAAAAGCACTTTCTCTTTGGGTAATCGCTTCGGTTTCATCTTTTTCATTTTGCTCCCTCTCCTGGCAAGCTCTGACTCGAATTTCCTCCAGATCCACATCCAAAGTATTATTTAAGTGGGCGATTTGACTTTCAATCTCCTTAACCTTTTCCTGGTTCCTGGATTCGATCTTTGCTTTTTGTTCCGGGGGTAGTTCACTTGGTTTGATATTGTGGAGATCATTTTCTATCTCTGCTCTCCAGTGAAGCAGGCTCTCAACTTCAGCCTCACCAAGACCACGAATCCCGCTTAATTTCTCCTGACTGACATCATTGGCGGTGTTGATACCATGAGAGGAGAGACGGTCAATGAACTTGGCGTCCAACCAGGGGATATTGGCAGATTCGATAGTGTTGCTTTCCATTCCTAATTTTATGAATTGATCCTGAAGATCTGATAAAGCAATCGATAGCTGGCGGCGGAGCTCTGCGTCGGAAATTTGGAGGCGGTTATCAAGATAACGAATAAAGTTATCGTGGTTGCTTTGCTTGATTTTGAGCTGGTTTACTTCATTATTGAGGATTTCAGTATGTCTTCTTGCGATGTCTTCGATCCTGGTCTCGATTTGGGCGAGTTTTTCGGTTTCTTCCTGGTTTTGTTTCAAGACCTGGTTCTTTTGTTGAACCTGGATGTTTTGCTCATATCGGCGATAAAGAAATGCACCTAAGCCGATGACGAGCAGGATGGAAACAGCAGCAAGGATGAGGAGTATCATCCACTTGGCTTCTGGATTAATAATGATCACGAGGATCATCATCAGTACGAAAATGAAGTTGAGGCTGGCTGCGTACTTAATTGCTTTGTTTTCAGTGGAGAGAAGTTGATCGAATTTTATTTGATCCATTCATGCACATCCGGAATTCTATTTTCTGGTTTTTATAGTATATATTACCTCTAGAGAAGATGCAAGGAAAGGATTAAGGTTGATAGGATGAAAAATAAAGACTTCCGAAGTCTACCAGACTTCGGAAGTCTGTGGAAGTCTGAGGTTTATGATACTGGCTTGGTACAGGTATCATATGACTAGATAATTTTTCAAGGTTATCTCATAATGGGAGGAATCCCTGTCACCCAAAGGTGAAAATATATCCAAAACCAAGGAAGGTATCGTGCTAAAATTAATATTTATGGTTGTATTTAGTAGATCATCTAAACTGTATCTTAAGTCTGTCATTCTGATGTAGCGCTATTTGTGCTGAAGAATCTCTAGTACTCTGTCAAACATCATTCTTTTGATTGTCATGCTGAATGGAGCAAAGCGGAATGAAGCATCTCTACCTTGGAATTGCCAAAACTACCTCTCGTAATTAATCGAATCATTCTAAATCTTCACCTTTGACAGTCTACTACCTTTTTTTCTTAGGGAACATCCATGACGAATACCCTCCCCAAACCTCTCGCTTTCGGACGCACCGCTGAGATCTATCCCTGGGGGGAAGACCAGGTGCTAAAGTTATTTTATCAATGGTTCTCGCCAAAGAATATTGAATACGAACAGCGAATTACTCAGGCTATCCAGAAAGCCGGTCTCCCTGTTCCTGAAGCAGGCGAGATCATTCGGGTGGACGGTAGAAATGGTCTGATCTACCAACGAGTTGACGGTAAGCCTATGGGTGATTGGCTGTTTAGACACCCTTGGATGGTTAATAAAGCTGCTCGGCGTACCGCAGCCCTGCATGTTGAGATGCATAGCAGCACTGTCCAGGCTGATATCCCATTACAGCATGAGAGACTTGCTCGTAAGATTGAAAGCGCTGAAGGTCTGTCAAACACCCTGCGTGGAAAAGCTCTAGCAGCGTTGGGGACCATGCCTACCGGCGACTGTCTTTGTCATGGCGACTACCACCCCGGTAATATCTTGATCACCCATCAGGGGCAGTGTATCATCGACTGGATCGATGCTACCATTGGCAATCCGCTGGCAGATGTTGCCAGGACGACCATTCTCCTGCTTGGTGCAGCCGATTGCCAGGTCAGCAACCTGCTAATAAAGGACTTCATCCGGCTCTTCCATTATATTTATTTACATTCTTATTTTCAGCTCAGCCCTGGTGGCAAGCAGGAGTATCGTTGCTGGTTGCCCATTGTGGCAGCGGCGCGGATGAGTGAAGGGATGCAGGAGTTGGAAAGGTGGTTAATGAGCTGGGTAGTGGAATGGAAGATCCATTGATATTAATGAAAGCGATAAGATGGGTTGGCGCCGGTTGGTGAAAAACGCTGAATGAATGAGGGTAGACGATACACAGCAACGCAAAATCCTGCTCTTAGTGTTATAATCTCGAAAGTTTTATTTCGTACGCTTAATAACCGTATCATGAGAATGACCTGTTGAGAAATTCCTAAAAAGGTGAAGGGGAAGCGAAGCCTCTCCCGTTGTTGGGTAGAGATTCTTGACCTCTCTATGCTGATCCTTCATACTATTCAGGGCAAGGTTCACGTTGAAGTCACTGTATATGAGAAGGCATAGTCCATTGTTAAGTGGCAAGTGTTTAAAAGATCGTCTTAAGGCAATTTTCCTACGAGCCCATCCCCCCTAATCCACCAATTATAAGAATAGGGGACCAGGTCCAAGGGTGTTTTTAATAGTTTTTCTTGGAAATCCCAAACCCCAATAACCAAAAACACATCTCCCAAGTTTTGCCATTGAAAAAATTAATTGGGTGGGTGTCGGGATTGGGGTAAAAAACACCCGCATGGGCAGCCAAAAAGCCTGTTTTCGATTTACCATCACGGTGAAGGGATCTATGCAAAAAAGATGGAACTTCAACATGATGTTCTTTTCCAAGGTGCACTGCCAGAGAATCTTTTTAACAAGGATGAAATCAATGAAAAAAGTTACTACATGGTTGATATCCATTATTCTGCTTGGTGTTGTTGTCAGTGCTTGTAGTATGAAATACCCCGCCGGCAATAATGAACAGGGAACAGAGGAAATTCCTACCAGCATCCCCCAAACTACATCAACGTCAGAAATCAATGCTAATCCTGTTATCGAAATAATTGCCAGTCCTACAAATGAACCAACAGCAAGTTACACACCAGTATTCACAGACACCCCTCCCACACCTGAGCCTTCCATAACGCCGACAGTAACTGCAACAGCAACGCCGACTGAAACGGGAGTACCCACCCTCGGGTCAACCCGGATCTCAGAAATGGACCAGATGGAGCAGGCATATATCCCGGCTGGAGAATTCATCATTGGGTCAGAAGATAACGAGGCCATCCGGCCTCCTGGTGGGGGGCGGGCATATCCTGAAGTCCCCCAACATACCTTGTATCTTGATGGATACTGGATGGATAAATACGAGGTTACCAACGGTCAATATGCCTTATGTGTCGTTGCTGGTGCCTGCCGGCCTCCCTTTTTCACTACATCTTTCACGATAAAAAATTATTACGGGAATCCTGATTATTCGAATTACCCCGTTGTCTATGTGGATTGGGGCATGGCACGGAGATATTGTGAGTGGACAGGCAGGAGGCTTCCGACCGAGGCGGAATGGGAGAAAGCAGCTCGCGGTACGGATGGGCGCAAGTACCCCTGGGGAAATGATCCCATTGATGGTACGCGGGCAAATTGGTGTGATATTAATTGTCCCAGGGACTTTGCCAATGGTGCTTATGATGACGGGTATGAGGATACCGCACCCGTCGGCAGCCACCCTGCTGGTGCCAGCCCTTATGGGATAATGGACATGGCTGGGAATGTATGGGAATGGACCGGTACCTTGATTCAACCCTATCCCTATGATCCCAACGATGGTAGGGAGAACCTAGACGCCAATGGGGAACGGGTCTGGCGCGGTGCTGCGTTTAGTAATGGCTATTGGTGGATGCGAACCTCTGTCCGGTATCGTTCGGTTACATTTTATCGCTATTGGAACCTTGGTTTTCGCTGCGCCTCTTCACAATAAAAATCTTAGGGTTTCTACTAGTACTCTGTCAAACATCATCC
>CAZTJD010000075.1:0-19370 GCA_964613985.1 uncultured Anaerolineales bacterium | reverse complement strand
CATCTAGTGATGGTTCTGCGATCTCAAACTTGTTTATTTTTAAATTATCTCTATCTGCCAGGATTTTAAAAATTTTTTGTGGTTCAGTCTGATGATCGAGAACTAAGTGAGTCTCTCCGTTTTCTCGGTGGATTTCGATGACTCCGGGGAGATCATCAAAGTTACCTACACCATCGATCCGGATCGCATTACCTGCGAAATCTCTTTTAATTTCCTCGACTGATCCATATAGGACGGTACGACCCTCATTGATCAGCACAATTCGGCTGCACATTGCTTCAACTTGATGCATTTGGTGGGTGGACATGATGATCGTCTTTCCTTGATCGCATTGTTCCATAATGATTTTTTTAACCAGACGCGTATTAACTGGATCTAGCCCCGAAAATGGCTCATCCACAATAATCAAATCGGGATTATGAAGAAGCGTGGCGATGAATTGAGCTTTTTGCTGCATCCCTCTGCTGAGATCTTGAATTTTCTTCTCACGATGTTCGAAAAGATCGAAGCGCTTTAGCCAATCTTGTAAGTCGTCTTTGGCTGATTTTTCACTCATTCCCTTCAGAGATCCAAGAAAAACCAAGGTTTGTTCTAATTTTAGATCTTTGTATAATCCCCTTTCCTCAGGGAGATATCCAATATTGTTTTTTAGGGATTCATTCATCCTACCACCAAATAAGGATATTTCCCCCTGGTCTGGTCGGAAGATGTCCAGCATCATCCGTATACTGGTGGTTTTTCCAGCGCCATTAGGGCCTAGAAGACCAAATATTTCACCAGGATAAACATCAAAAGTCACATCGTTTACAGCTTTTACATCCCCAAAACGTTTGCTAATATGAGATACAGTGATTGTGGGTTCCATAAATTTTTCGCTTTCGATTGTGCTTCAATAGGAAATTAATATTTCTTCAACTACTCGTTGGTTGCTGAGGAGAAGGTTTGCTTTACCATAGAATGAACATCATTATACAGGATAGCAACCATTTCGGAATATATAAAATATAGGTATCTTTCGTTATATTCTTCCGGGTATTTTTCGATTTGACATCATGTAAAGCATTTGCTAGAATGGATAAATTTTATCAATAGCTGTAAATTAACTCTCAAAGGAGAAAACGATGGATGGTCAAACATTATTAGAAAGAGTAAAAGCGGACAATGTTCAATTTGTATCCTTACAATTTACTGATGTAACCGGTGGTGTAAAAAGCGTCGATATGCCAACTAACAGACTTGGTGAAGCGTTGGATGATGGGGTATGGTTTGATGGTTCTTCTATAGAAGGATTTGCACGAATACAAGAGAGTGATATGTGGCTGCGGATTGATCCCAGTACATACGCTATCCTTCCTTGGAGTCCCTATGAACTACGCAGGGCCAGGGTAATTTGTGATATTTATGGGTCGGATGGGTCTCCATTTATGGGTGACCCTCGGGGAACTTTGAAGCGTCTACTTAAAAAAATCAGGGAGCGAGGCTGGGTGTTTAATGTTGGTCCTGAACCGGAATTTTTCTTATTTAAGCATAATGGTCCGGATAGGATCCATCCTGTTCCTCATGATGTTGGGGGATATTTTGATTTCTCTGCTAATGATGAAGCGGTTAGGGTAAGGGCAGAGTTAATGGCTGCTTTAGATTCTATGGGGTTGGAGGTAGAAGTCGGGCACCATGAAGTAGCTTTGGGTCAGCATGAAATCGATTTCCATTTTACAGATGCACTCCGTGCTGCGGATAATGTTTTGACTCTTAAATATACAATCAAAGCAATTGCGGCACAACATGACCTGATTGCCTCATTTATGCCAAAACCAATTTTTGGCATGAATGGATCGGGGATGCACTGCCATCAATCTTTATTTGATAACCAAGGGAATAATTTATTCTATAAAAAAAATGATGACTTTCACCTTTCAGATATTGCTTACCAATTCATTGAAGGACAATTAACTCACGCCCGAGCGATGAGTGCGGTTGTTGCCCCAACAATCAATTCCTACAAACGTCTTGTCCCGGGCTATGAGGCTCCGGTATATGTCGGCTGGGCTCAGATTAATCGTTCAGCATTGATCCGTATTCCTCGTTACACACCTGGTACCGATAAAGGCGTAAGGGCTGAGCTTCGTTGCCCTGATCCATCTGCCAACCCATACCTGGCAATGACAGCAATGCTAGCAGCTGGTTTGGATGGTATTGATAATAAATTAAAATGTCGAAAAGACTTAAATCACGTCAATATATATCACTTAACCCAGGAAGAAAGAGACGGTTTGGATATTGACGAACTCCCTGGTTCTTTGGCTGAGGCATTGCGTGAAATGGATCAGGACGAAGTTATCAAGGATGCCTTAGGAGCAGAGATGTACATGTCTTATAAACGTGCAAAGTGGGCTGAGGTCGAAGAGTATCGTTTAAAAGTAACGGATTGGGAAGTAGAAAGGTATTTAGAAGTCGCTTGAAAATATTTCCATCAGAGTAAGCGGTTTTAAAGATTTTATTATGTCTCTACTCTCTGTAATAATTTACAAAAGCTGCAGATATTTGGTAAAGTGGTCAATTAACTACAGGGACTGCAAGGCTTTTAGTTTGAAATGAAGTTCTCCTTTGTGGAAAAAAAACCATCACTTTTTGCTTGGAGGAACGATAGATAAAATTAAAATTTAGCAGCAAGTCAGTCAGATCCCGACTTGTATGGGATCTTTCTACACCTACGGCACTATCTTCACTAGCTACGCGATTTATTTCATGGCGTTTTCCGACACATATATTGAGCAAAGTTTTCCTCTTCTGCTGCGATTGAGTTCTTCAACCTCAGGGAGAGCCGAGTTTTATTCCTGGATAATTGAAGTAATGTTGTTTAGAATGGGTTAATTTATGCTACAGCGTATTGATAACTGCTGTCTAATGACATTTTCGAAAACGAATTCTTTCAGCCCCCTGAAATTACAGCAACCAACCTGATTACATCCCCCTCATTGATAATCATATCATCTGTAATTAGTTCACCATTAAGGATTGGAATCACAGATTCAGGTTGAATATTCAATTTTTCCAAGGCACTCCGTATTGTCATTCCATGAGGAATTTCGTATTCTATTTTTCTATAGATTATCTTCGTAATCATTATGTATACATTCGTTGATATAATGAAATCTATGTACGATTTAATTTCAATATTTCAGATAACAATTCTATCGTTAGGAAAGAGAAAAGGATGGTAAATGTACAAACTGTAATATTCAAATTATCGAGCAAGGGTCATGGAGATGTACGTGATGTAACCTCCGATGTGATCGATTCAGTAATCAAAACAGGTTTTACGAATGGACTGGTTACTGTGTTTAGTCCATCTTCAACAAGTGCACTAACTACGATAGAATTCGAAAGTGGTTGTGTTAGTGACCTTCAGCGGCTGTTCGATGAGATCATTGACCCAATGAGGCATTATGCACACAATGCAAAATGGGGAGATGGAAATGGGCATTCGCATGTTCGCGCGGCACTCTTAGGCCCATCCCTTTCAATCCCTTTTGTAGATGGAAGATTGACTCTGGGTACCTGGCAGCAGATTGTTTTTGTCGATTTCGACAACAGGGCAAGACAACGAGAACTGGTAGTTCAGGTATTGGGTAGTTAATTCGAACCTATACAAGAACTTCGTGTTCAGCTTTCATCATCGCGTTGAATGCCGCAATGCCGACTTCAAGTATTTCCGAATTGGGTTCGCGTGTTGTCAGACGTTGAAGAGCTAAATTGGGACGGATTAATGTCCTAACCAGGGTTGAATCCATGTGATTAGCGGTCCACCTTATGTATTCATACGCGATTCCAGCAAGTATGGGGATAAACAAAATTCGAGTCACAAAGCGGATGGCTAAAGACATCGGACCAAGGACTGAAAATATCAAAATGGATAAAAGTACTAAAGTCAACAAGAAGGATGTACCGCAACGTGGGTGTTCACGAGAGTAATTTTTAACAATTTCAGGGGTTAATTCAGCACCCGCTTCATAAGCATTGATCGTCTTATGCTCTGCGCCATGGTAGGCAAAAACTCGCCGGATATCTGGTAAAAAACCAATCGCCCAAATGTAAGCGGTTAGTAAGATTATCCTCACCATGCCTTCACCTAAATTGCTGGACCAGGAATTCCAATCCAAATATTGTTGCAACAGGTGTCCAACAGCTGCGGGGATAAGGAAAAAGAAAACGATAGCAATAACAAGGGATAGGGTAATAGTTAGGTAAAGTGCAGGACCTTCAAGCTGCTCATCTTCCCCAGTCTGAGTATTAGCGGATGTTGTGAGTGCTCTGGTACCAAGGCCTAAGGCATCCCATAGAAGCACAAGACCTCGTAAGAAGGGGATTTTAATCAGCTTACTTTGGTAAATTTTTCCCAATGATTCCGTATGAATCACGATTGAATTGTCTGGAGCACGCATAGCTATTGCTACAGCTCGCGCACCACGCATCATCACCCCTTCGATTACTGCCTGACCACCATATGTTTGTATCTGATCGCTCATATTATTTCGCTAGATTATAAAAGAAAATTATTAAGGTTTCAATTCCATTTTCCCAGGTTGGGAGATGAAGTTTTTCATTTGGTCCATGCATATTATCTGTTGGCAAGCTAAAACCTGTGTTCACCGATTCTACCCCTAAAATTGCCTGGAAGACGGAAACAACAGGAACACTCCCCCCTCATCGGTGAAACCAGATTTCAAACCATGAACCTCCAAGGTAGGTCGTCCACCAACACGCTCATCAGGCGTATATTCAGGTTCCCCCCACAAGGCTGGAACCCCAGTATTCTTAAGGTACCATTGTTCATCTCTCTGGAGACGTGAGATTTCTTCTTCCCCTTCAATTAGGAATTTTAGATTTATCGGAAAATTTCCAGTATTGATAATGGAAGCAATCGCACTTAAAACGGCTATAATCTGTCCTTTCATATCGGAAATACCCCGCGCAAAGGCATTGTTCTGCTGAATATCAGGCTTGAAAGGATCTGTATCCCACCTATCTACAGGATCTGCAGGTTGGACGTCATAATGTCCATAAACCAATGCGGTTGGTACTTTCTCCCCAGCAAGTAACCATTGACCATAGACGAGTGGGTGCCCCTCTGTGGAGAAAATTTTTACCGCTTCAATGCCCATAGTTTCAAGTTTTTGTGCCACCCATAAAGCTGCAGTCTCTATGTCTGCTTTATGTTCTGGATCGGTGGAAATAGAAGGTATGGATGCGAATGAAAAAAAATCTTTCAGGAAATGATCACGATTGGTTTTGGCATATGCTAAGGCTGATTTGACTTTTTCATACATGTAGAAAGCTCCAAAATTCAATAGGGGAATGATTGATGATAATTACTCCAATCTGGAGGGATAGTTAATCGTTCAGGAATTTAAGTATAACACCCTGATTGTTTCGAGAGATGAAAAACTAATAAGGATTCTTAGGTTATCCAAAGGAGAGGATAATGGTTGTTTTCATATCTTCTTTTTAATTATGGGAAGCGGATTTTCATGTTAAAATAATACCCAATGGATCGGCGGTCGTCGCAGGAAAATTAATAATCCAGCGGCGGCGTCAGTAGTTGTTAATTACAATCCGTGAGGTTCTGTTAAAATATTTAAAGGAATTATTGACGAAAAGTGCTGCCATCCCATTATGGTTGCCGATCCTATGAAAATTTACACGAGAACATCTGATTTAAAAGTAAAACTTAAAAAATTTGAAAACTTGGAGGTAATCTCAAATGGCTCCAAGATAATGAGAGGGGGTAAACGCTTATTACTGTTTTTGTAAAACATTGGCAATTAACGATCCGCAATCTTAACTGGCGAAGGGAAACCGTAAGATTCTTGCCTTGAAAGTCAAGGATTGATGAATGTGTTTTGAGATAGTTCTACCATGTGGCCGAGAAATTTTTTTAGCTGCTGAAAATTGGTTCCTCTAATACCGTGAATGCTACAACAAATCTGTTTCAGGATTATTAAAAGGTAATATGGGAAGAGAAAGAAATACAGAAAATCAATGGTTAGATTGGGCAAGGGAAATTCAAGCACTCGCTCAAACTGGAAATACTTACGCTGAAAATGAGTGGCAGCGTGAACGATATAGGCGATTAATGGAGATTGCTGCGGAGATCGTTTACACGAACACAAAATTACCCTTCGACACAATGATGGAGGATTTTCAATTCCAAACAGGATATGCTACACCAAAAATCGACGTTCGAGGAGCAGTTTTTCAAGATGGGAAGATTCTCATGGTGAAAGAGAGAATTGATGGTGAATGGACCATGCCTGGAGGCTGGGTAGATGTTGGCGATACACCATCTGGCAGTGTGGAGAGGGAAGTCCTAGAAGAATCAGGGTATAGAGTAAAGGCGAAAAAAGTGATCGGAGTATATGATGCCAATCGCGTTAAACCTTTAGTCTTTTATCATGCCTTTAAATTCGTTTTCTTATGTAAAATCCTTGGGGGAGAAGCCAGAACTAGTAATGAAACCTCTGAGGTTAATTTCTTTTCAGAGGATGAAATACCTATTAATTTTACTGGAAAACGCACTAATAACCGCCATTTAATTGATGCGTTTGCTGCATTAAAGGACCCATCGATAAACACTGTATTTGATTAAAATTCCTGGTGAATTGGCTAAGAAGTTGTATTATTGGAAGTAGCGGAAGAAATGGGAAAGGGTGCTCAAATATTGACTGAAATCCCTTTCGGTTTCAAAGGGAGAGTATTTCGGAGTCCAATGCCTTTCAGTCCATATGATCCATCCGGGCAGGTCTGGCCCTTATACCTGGAAAAGGGAATTGATATCGTGCTTGTATTGGCTGAAATGCACGAGATACTCGTTTACACAAATCAAAATTTACTAGATTATTACAAATCAAAAGGATTATTAGTTCTACATTTTCCTATCTCGGATTACCATGTTCCGGAAGATTATAACAAATTCAATGAAGTAATTTTAAGGGTTATGAAACAGGCAGAATCAGGCAGGAATATCGTGGTTCACTGTCTGGCAGGAGTTGGGCGCACGGGCTTAGTCCTGGCAGCTATTGCAAAAAAACATTTGGGATTAGATGGGGAAAGCGCAATCCAATGGATTCGCGATTATATCCCTGGATCAATTGAAACCTTTGCGCAAGAGTCATTTATCCATGAATATTAGGCTTGTGGTAGATATTTTATTTAAAGGATGGTTTCTTATCATCGGATGGAGTGCGATATGTTGATTAAAAATGGGAAAATAATAACTTGGGAAAATGATAATCGAATCCTTGAGAATCAAGCGATATTAACTCGAGACGGCTTAATTATTGATATTGGTCCTCAAGTAGAATTCGAGAAACAATATCCAGCAGAAGACCAAATGGATGCCAAAGGTCAGTTAATCATGCCAGGAAATATCTGTGCACACACACACTTTTATGGTGCGTATGCTCGAGGTATGTCTACGCCAGGTGAAAGTCCGAAAAATTTTCCCCAAATATTGAAAAGACTTTGGTGGCCATTGGATATGGCGCTTGACGAAGATGCGGTTCGATATTCTGCCCTGGTTATGTTAGTGGATGCAATTAAAAACGGGACAACGACTCTTTTCGACCATCATGCGTCCCCAAATTTTATTGATGGTTCTCTTGACATCATTGCAAATGCAGTAAAAGAAGCGGGATTGCGAGCGGTCTTGTGTTATGAGGTAACAGATCGGAATGGGTTAGAAGGGGCTCACGCGGGAATAAAGGAGAATTTAAGGTTTCTTAGATCTTTGGAAGAGGAAGATTCGGGATTGATCTCTGGAACTTTCGGACTACATGCTTCTCTTTCCATATCAGATTTGACTTTAGAAGCCTGTAAGCAAGCATTACCCGAGGGGGTTGGGATTCATATTCATGTTGCAGAAGATATCAGTGACCAGGATGATAGCCTTGCGAAGTCGGGGATGCGGGTAGTCGACCGGTTGAGTAATTTTGATCTGTTGGGTCCAAAATCGATTGCGGTTCATGCGGTTCATATTGATGCAAAAGAAATGACTATTCTAGCGAATACTGGCACCTGGGTAACTCACCAGCCCAGGTCGAACATGAATAATGCTGTAGGAATCCCCAGGGTAGATGAAATGCTACGGATGGGTATACCTGTATGTATAGGGACAGATGGCTTTTTATCGACTATGTGGGAAGAATGGAAAACGACATACCTCGTCCACAAACTGAACAACCGCAATCCTCGTTCGATGAATGGTTCCGATGTGATCCAGATGGGCGTATATAACAATGCTGCTATGGCAAGTACGTTTTTTCCTAATGCGCCTATCGGCATTATTTCTCCGGGGGCAAATGCAGATTTAATATTTGTTGATTATCATCCATATACACCTATAACCGTTGGAAACCTTCCCTGGCATATCCTGTTTGGGTTCACTGAGAGCATGGTGACGACAACCATCGTAAAAGGGATGGTCTTAATGAGGAATCGACAGTTAATCACCCTAGATGAAGAGAAAATTGCAGCTGAAGCGAGATGTTTAGCACCGAAAATTTGGGAACGATATGAAAGTTTTGTTGGATTGTACGAAGATGAGTAAACTGAGGCAAGAATATAATAAACTGGAAACTAGGTTTTAAGATCATAATTGATCAAACATTAAAACAGACAGCAGGTTAAGATAACTGTTGAAATGATAGTTACAGGAGAAATAGATGAATGAAATGAAGCCGGTGATAGGCATTCTTGGTGGAACAGGGAAAGAAGGTCCAGGTTTAGCGAGGCGATGGACACACGCAGGTTATCAAATCATCATTGGATCGCGTCAAGAAGATAAAGCTAAGACCATCGCTGATCAACTAAATCTAGAACTTGGCACTTCAACAATTTCAGGTATGGAAAACGGTGATGCAGCAAGATCAGCAGATATCTGTGTATTAACCGTTGTTCAGTATGCCCACGATGATGCATTGGTGGCATTGAAAGGTGACCTACAAGGAAAAATACTGATCGATGCAACAGCCAGAGTTGATTTTCGTGATCCCAAACCACCGCTTCCCCCATCGGCAGGTGAAATTGCCCAAAAGATCCTCGGTCCGGGTGTAACTGTAGTGTCTGCTTTTCAAAACGTACCAGCGCATTTATTGAAGAACTTGGAGGATCCTATTTCTAGTGATGTATTGGTTTGTGCGGATGATGCCAGTGCTGCTGAAGTAGTAATCAAAATTGCCGAGGATGGTGGTATGAGAGCATTTTATGCTGGTAATCTTGTCAATGGAGTTATTATTGAAGGATTGACTGCTCTCTTGATCAATCTAAATAAATATTATAAGAAGAAAACAGCCAGTATCCAAATAACAGGTCTTTAATTTCAAAGGGCTGATTGAGTGTTCAGATCGACTAATTACTAAAGATCATTCTGCCCTCTAGGTGAAAATACAATTATTGTTGATAAATTGATCATGCCACTTATAGTTACACCACTTCCTGGAATCCCATACATCAAGCCTGGGGCTAATATTGGGAAGATTATCCTAGAAGGGCTGGAATCATCTGGAATAAAAATCCAGGATGGGGATATCATTGTTTTAGCCCAGAAAATTGTATCTAAAGCTGAGGGACGCCTGGTGAATTTAACGACTGTGGAACCATCACAACAAGCTAGGGAATTGGAAAAAATAACCGGAAAAGATCCCAGGTTATTGGAATTAATTCTTAGTGAAAGCCAAGAAGTCCTAAGAGTTCGTGAAGGTTTAATAATCGTTGTTCACAGGTTGGGATTTATTTGTGCTAATGCAGGTATTGATCATTCCAATGTAAAAGGGGATTGGGGAAACCATGATGATTGGGTATTACTGCTGCCGAAAAACCCTGACGCCTCTGCTAAAAAATACCAAGCCTACCTGGAAACCAAAACTGGTAAAAAGATAGGATTGATGATCATCGATTCGCATGGTCGCGCCTGGCGCCTGGGTACTGTTGGTGTATGTATTGGTTTATCTGGAATACCCGGTGTTGAAGATCTACGGGGTAAACCAGATTTATATGATTACAGAATGCGCTATACAGAAGTTGGTACAGCTGATGAACTTGCTGGCGCGGCGTCCTTGATGATGGGGCAGGTTGACGAAGGCAAACCAATTGTTCATGTACGTGGCTTTCCATATAAATTACGAGAGGCTACTTTGGGAGAAATTCTTCGTCCAAAAGAAAAGGATTTGTTCAGGTAATATCAATGATAGATGATATTTTATACTAATTAAAGGAGAATGAAGCCAGATGGATAATATTCCGGAAAAGTTCAAAAAGTTACTAAAGGATGAAACGAAAGCATTTGCTTTTTTAGCCACGACCATGCCTGATTTATCTCCCCAAGTTACTCCAGTCTGGTTCAATACCGATGGGGGATATATCCTAATCAACAGCGTAAAAGGTCGCGTCAAGGACTCAAATATGAGATCTAGACCGAAAGTTGCCCTTGCAATCCCAGATCCAGAAAATCCTTATCATTATTTGCAGATTCGTGGTCGGGTTGTCGAGATCACCGAAGATGGTGCTGATGAACATTTTCAGACCTTGGCGAGAATTTATACTGGTAAACCTTTCGAGACCTCTGATGATCAAGTACGCGTTATTTTTAAGATCCTCCCAGAGGGGATTGATGCTCACGGATGAAAGTTGTTGCACTCGCTGGTGGTGTAGGTGGGGCTAAACTGGTCCATGGGCTTGCCCATATCTTGCCTCCAGATAATTTAACTGTTATTGTGAATACAGGGGATGATTTTGAGCATCTAGGATTAAAAATCTGTCCAGATTTAGATACAGTGTGTTATACCCTAGCTGGGATTGCTAATCCTGAAACTGGTTGGGGATTATTAAATGAGACCTGGAATGCGATTAATAATATCACTTCTTTAGGTGGACCTGGCTGGTTTCGATTAGGCGATCTTGACCTGGGTACTCACCTGGAGCGGACTCGCCGACTTATGCTTGGTCAAGTTCTCAGCAAGATCATAGAAGATTTCTGCAGGTCTTGGAATATCGAAACGACTGTTTTACCCATGAGTAATGATCCTGTTCCGACAATTGTTCAAACAAATGAGGGTGATTTACCATTTCAGGAATATTTTGTCCATAGGCGTTGTGAACCCCGTGTAAAAGGTTTCATTTTTTTAGATTGCGAGAAGGCATCGCCAGCACCAGGCATTATTTCAGCGCTAATGAATGCAGAACTGCTGGTAATTTGTCCATCAAATCCATGGGTAAGTATTGATCCAATATTAAGTGTACCAACCATCAAAGAGACAATAATAATTCGCAAGAAAAAGGATCTCAAGGTTCTGGCTGTTTCTCCAATTGTCAGTGGTCGAGCAATTAAAGGTCCTCTCGCCAAAATGTTTACGGAAATGAGCATAGAGTCTTCTGCTCTTTCTGTAGCAAAGTATTATATTAACCTGATTGATTTCTTTGTCTTTGATTTGCTGGATAAAGAGTTAATCGATGCTATAGAAGCGATAAATATAACTCCTCTATGTTTTGATACCGTAATGAAATCGATAAATGATCGCAACAGGTTAGCGAAAGATATCATTTCATACTTTGAAAATCTTAAATGAATAAATTGAAATGGAGTGGAAATATTCCAAGATTTGCCTTTAATTATGACAAGCATAAATTCTGTTAAAATAATATTGAGAAAGGATGCATAATGACTTATTGGGCGATCGTACCAGTGAAACCTTTGCGTCGAGGTAAGTCTCGTTTAGCAGAGTTTTTCACCACTGAGGAGAGAGTTGATTTAAATCGCCAATTGCTTGAGAACACAATTAATACCTTAAATAAAATTCCCGAGATCGAACATGTACTCGTTGTGAGTAGGGATCAAGCTGCATTATCTCTCGCCAGAGAAAAAGGAGCAAAGACTGTTCAAGAAAATGGTGATCCCGAGTTAAATATTGCTCTAACCAGAGCAACAATTGTTGCAAAGACTTATACAACAAGAGGTGTTTTGATCATTCCTGCAGATTTACCATTGATTACTCCCGAAGATATCTATACCTTATTGGCCATGGGAGTGGATCCACCAGTCGTAGTTGTTGCGCCTGACCGGCACAAGAATGGCACGAATGCGCTTCTGGTTTCACCAGCAGGTCTGATTGATTACGAGTATGGACCTAATTCTTTTATGAAACACTGTGAGCGAGCCAAAGAAATAGGTGCTCGTTTGGAAATTTGTGAATTAGCTTCTTTGGAATTAGATTTGGATATTCCTGATGACCTTGTATTGCTTGAATCCGAATTAGATTTGAAAATAGAGTAGGAGGTTGAAAATGTTGGCACGCGTAGCTCTTTATCTGCAAGATGCTCATGATTTACGTGACGGACTTGATTACGTCAAGTATGCGGAAGAGAAAGGTTTTGAAGCAGTATGGCAAGCTGAGTCTCGACTTGTCCGAGATGCGATTGTCCCAATGGCTGCTTATGCTGCGGTTACGGAAAAGTTAAAAGTTGGTTCTGGTGTGATCAATAACTGGACACGCAATATTGGTCTTTTAGCTGCAACATTTTTAACACTGGATGATCTGGCACCGAACCGGGTGATTTGCGGTATTGGAGCTTGGTGGGATCCACTGGCCATGAATGTAGGTATAAACCGAGAAAAGCCACTTATAGCAATGCGAGAGACAGTGGAAATCTTGCGGCGGTTGTTAAACATGGAGCGGGTAACTTTCCATGGAGAATTTCACCAGGTCAATGAAATTGAGTTAGATATCGTGCATGGTCGTAGAGAACCAAGAAATGTACCAATTATGATTGGCGCGACAGGGCCGAAAATGATGGAGCTAGCCGGTGAGATTGCTGATGGTGTTGTTTTAAATTATTGTGTTCCTCCGGAATATAACAATAGAGCTTTGGAATCATTAGCCTCTGGTGCAAAAAGAGTAGGTAGAACGATAGATAATCTTGATCGACCTCAGTTGATTGTTTGTTCTGTCAATGAGGATAGAGAAGCGGCAATTGACACAACAAAAATGCTCCTATGCCAGTATCTGGCTCAACAACCTCACATAGCGAAAGCTTCTGAAGTGTCGAGCGATGTCGTAACAGAGATCCAATCGATTTTGGGTTGGCCGGCAACACACGAACAAATCAATCAAGCGAAGCATTTGGTCCCTGATGAATTAGTTGAGAAAATCACTGCTTCCGGAACACCGGATGAGGCAAGAGCGAAAGTGCAGGAATATATAGATCGAGGTGCGACCTGCCCAATCCTCTATCCCGTTGGTGGAAATGTAAAAACGTTAATTGATACATTTACGGTTAAACAGTCCTGAAATGATGCGGTATTGTTTGATGAATGATCAAAGACCGAATAAGCAACCCAATTCTAGGGATTGTTTCGTTTGTGGAGTTGAAAACCCTTATGGTTTGAAGCTGAATTTTTTTGAAACTGTTCCAGGGGAGATTGTGGTTGAGACGATTGTCCCTGATTATTATCAAGGATATCCTTCTATTGTCCATGGGGGTATCGTGGCGTGCCTAGTCGATGAAGCGCTTGGTAGAGCTCAGATGGGTAATGATCAGGACAAACCTCGTTTTATGTATACAGCAAAATTGACCATACAATATCGCCAACCAGTGCCGACCAACAAACCTATTCAAGTAATTGCATCTGCTGTAAAAAGTAAGAAACGTTTTGCTACCTCAAAGGCTAAAATATATGGTCCGGAAGGGGATTTATTAGTTGAAGCTGAGGCATTATTGGTTGATGTCCCTGAAGATGTTATCACTTCGGTTGATCTGGAAGCTCTAGGGTGGCAAGTATATCCAGATATAGAGGGGTAGATCATGATCATTGATCATTACCGTCTTGAAACCCTTGAGGAAGCTGTTGAACTCCTATCTAGAGATCATCCTCCGACTTATCCTTTGGGTGGTGGGTCAGAATTAAATAAACCAAACAAGGAACGATATGTTGTTATTGATTTACCAAATCTGGGACCAGGTTTTTTAGAGAAGAAAAAAATTTTTCTTCGTATTAGGGCGACTGCTACACCGCAATAATTAAAAACGCATGCTGATATTTCCACAGCAGTTAATAAAGCAATCAGGCATGAATAAATTTCAGTATTCGATAAATTGCCACGATTCGTGGAATTTTGGTAGCGGGAGAAGGCCGTTCGCCCTCTATTACAGTAATGTACACCTCAGATGCCCATTTGCATTTTCCCTGGCTTATACTTTCTTTCGCAGCCTTCATTTTTTACATATATCGAATGACACCATGAGGGGCATACTGATATAATTAGAGGGATGATTTTTCTCCTCCAAAAGAAAGGAGAAAAATTCCAAGAGCCTCATCACTGAATGACCAATGATTTTTTATACGTCAGAATGTGATGATTCAGGATGATTATGGAAAATACGACTTATGTAATCGGTCACGTCAACCCTGATACAGACTCTATTGCTTCCGCAATAGGTTATGCATGGTTGCTTCGTGAAAGAGATGGCATAGATGCAGTTGCAGCGCGAGCTGGCACGATGAACCTTCAAACTCTATGGGTTTTAGAAAGGTTAAAACAAGAGCCACCTGTCTTGTTGTCTGATGCTTCGCCGAGATTTGAGATTGTAGCTCGTAGAATGGATACGACATCACCTGATAGCCCCTTGAGAGATGCCTGGACAATAGCCAGCCGTACTGGAGGAATAACCCCAATTATAAATCAAGATGGTACGCCTTACGGATTGGTCACGGGATTGTCCTTATTTTCTTTTCTTGGCGAGACGATTGGTCCCCATCCACTTCGACAGGAAATGCGAATAGCTGATATTTTGGAAGTTCAATGCAATGAAGCGACAGATACAGAAGTGCCTCGTTTTCCATCAAGTGGACGGATTAGGGACAGCCTGCCGCGAATTTACCGGGAAGAGCGTAATCACTTTCTGGTTGTAACAGAGGATGGCAAGTATGCTGGGGTGTGTCGCCAGCGAGATTTATTGAATCCACCTAGATTACGAATTGTTATGGTTGATCATAATGAGGCTGAGCAGGCATTGGGTGCACTAGAGGAAGCCGATCTGGTAGAGATACTTGACCATCATCGTCTTGGCAACCCCCCAACGAAGATTCCGATCCGTTTCACCGTTGATGTTGTTGGTAGTACAAGCACGTTGGTTGCTGAACGAATAGAAGAAGCCGGATTGAGTGCTCCTCCAAAAATCGCGGGGATGCTTTTGGCTGGATTATTATCAGATACGTTGATTTTTACCTCGCCCACCACAACCGAAAGAGATAGGAAAGTAGGCGAACGTCTCGGTCGGTGGGCATTTTCATGGGATAGTCCACTGAAAGGCGAATCAATCCGTTCTTATGGTCAGCAGGTACTAGAAGCAGGTGCTGGATTATCAACCAGAGATCCCGCGGATATAATAAGTGCTGATTTAAAGACTTATGAAGTAGGGGATTTTAAATTTTCAGTTTCTCAGGCTGAAGTGACTAATTTGTTACAGCTAAAAGATCACTTAAGTGCCCTTTCGGGAGCACTGGATAATTTGCGTATTGCTCGTAATCTTGATTTTTCCATGTTGATGGTAACAGATGTCGTTCGAGGGTCAAGTAGTTTACTATTAAGTAATGCACCTAACATTTTAGGTGATTTACCTTATCTTCGTCAGGATGACGACACTTTGCTTGCGCAGGGAGTTGTATCTCGAAAAAAACAACTGTTACCCGCAATTTTAAGCCTTTTAGAGAGCTGATTGGACGAAGTGATGAAGTCGTCTCTAATTCAAACCTTGGCTCAAATAGAGAAAAATGATCAACCGCTATCCTCTGCACCATTATTTCGACCCAGGGATTGACACTCCGCCATGGAGGAAGTAAATTGGTGGTCTTAACGGATTTCAAAACGGTGGGTTCTATTTGTGGGGGCGAAGTAGAAGACCGCGTAATTAAAACCGCCTACCAGGATAATGTAGATCGAAAGCCGCGAACACCGCAATATTTCATGGTTGATCCAGAATGAGGAGATCCTGGCGTATATGGAGGACAACTAAAATTTTCATTGAATCCGTCTTACCCAAGAACAAGCTTGCCATCGTTGGGGGAGGTCATCTTGGCGAGAAAGAACTTTTTTCGATCGCTGCAAAAAAGTCATATGTAGAAATGAGTAGCGATGATATTGAAAATATTTTATGAAATGGAATAAAGAACGGTAAACAAACCAGAAGTATAATCATATTTTTGATTTTTATACAGTTTCGATTGATGATGAAAGAAAATAAGAGGAATCATGTGGAATAGGTATTGCAATGCAACCTCAATTGAGGAAGTTTTAACCTTGCTGGCTGATTTTGGTAAACAAGCAAGGATTGTAGCTGGTGGTACAGATTTATTAATTGAATATGAAAGAGGAGTAAGAAAGCCCCCAGAAATTCTGATAGATATAACGCGGGTTGCGGAACTAGAGCGTATTATTTTGGGTGAAGATAATAAAATACATTTAGGTCCGTTGGTGACACATAATCATTGTGTGGCATCAAAAATCATTCGCGAAAATGCTTTTCCACTGGCTCAAGCTTGCTGGTTGGTAGGGGCTCCGCAGATCAGGAATCGAGGGACTGTTGCTGGGAATTTGATAACTGCGTCCCCAGCAAATGACACGATCACTCCGCTTGTTGCCTTAGGCGCAGAAGTATCCCTCCAATCTAAAAATAGAATTCGAAGTCTGGCTCTTGAGGATTTTTATCTTGGGGTTCGGAAAACGGTTATGAATCCAGATGAGATCATGATGGATATTTCTTTTAATGCCCTCACTGACAAACAAAAAGGTGCTTTCTTAAAACTAGGTCTGCGACAAGCACAAGCCATCTCGATTGTAAATGTTGCAATCGTTCTTGAAATGGATGGTAACAAGGTTATTGATTCAACAATTACTTTAGGTGCTGTTGCACCAAAAATTGTCCATGCTACAGATGCTGAAGATTTTTTACGAGGAATGGAGCTCAATGAGACAAATATTAAAAAAGCAGCATTTTTAGCACGGAATTCTGCAAAGCCAATCGATGATATAAGGGGATCAGCAGCCTACCGAAGAGAAATGGTAAGTGTACTAACTAGTCGAGGATTGCGTGCGCTATCGAAAGGTCAAGAGCAAGAAAATTTCCCAATTTCCCCCGTGCTCCTTTGGGGTCAGAAAAGTTCTGGAGAAGTCCCATATCTACCTAATCCCTCAATGCACGATTCGAACACACCAATTGTTACCCGCATCAACGGGAAAATAAATTCTTTTGATGATGGGTATGATAAGACCCTGTTAGATTTAATACGCGAAAATGCAGGATTGACTGGAACGAAAGAGGGTTGTGGTGAAGGAGAGTGCGGAGCTTGTACTGTTTTCTTAGATGGGATTGCGGTGATGAGTTGTCTCGTACCTGCCCCACGTGCTCATGGTGCCGAGATTGAGACAATCGAAGGGTTAGCAAGTTTCGATCAACTTCATCCAGTTCAGGAGGCTTTTATTCACGAAGGTGCTGTACAATGTGGTTATTGCACTCCTGGGTTTCTTATGTCTGCAGCAAAGCTCTTGGAAGAATTCCCGAAACCGACTAGAGACCAAATTAAACAGGCAATTACAGGTAACCTTTGCCGTTGTACCGGATATTATAAAATAATTGACGCGATCGAGAAAGCAAGTATGATGGAGGCGCTCCATGGGTAAATTCTCCCACTTCGAGACCACTGTTCGGAAACCTGAAGCACCTTGGAAAATCCATCCAATATGGCGGGGGATTGGTTGTTTGATGATGATCATTATCCCGGTAATTTCATATGCGGGATCTGTCTTACTCGTAGAAGCAAATTTAAAAAAACATTGGTTGCCATTCCCACGAGAATTTTATGGTCCACCTTCACATCCGCTTTTATATGCTGAAATCGGCGTTGCTGTTCTATTGTCAATCTTAGGTTACTTGATCTTTGTTATCTTCTATACGGTTTTGTATCGATTTTTCGGACCACCGAAATTTGGCCCAACAGATGCCCCTCCTATTAGAAGAGCTGGTGGAAAGAAGCCTTCTAAATCAAGGTGAAGAATTGTGATGAATTAATGGTTTAGAGGACTTGGGGATATTTCACCTGCAACGGGTTTTCATTATGATTTACTTTCAAGTTCATCAAGGGCTTTGTCAATGATACCTATACCTTCGGTCAATTCTTCCTCATTAATAATTAGGGGTGGAATTAATAAAATTGTATTCCAGTGTGTATATAGATAGACTCCATTTGTCTTAAGGAAATTTTGAAGCGTTTTCATTTCTAAGCTGGTTGTATTATATGAAGCCAAAGGTTCTTTTGTTTTACGATTCCTAACCAGTTCTAAAACCCCAAACAGACCAATCGCGCGAACATCACCTATGGTTGGATGTTTCTCTCCTAATTCAACAAGGCGATTTCGGAACTTGGGGGCGATGCTTCGAACATGTTCGATGATTTTTTCATCACGAATAACCTGAATATTTGAAATCGCAGCAGCGAGCGAAATTGGATGTCCATTGTAAGTCAGTCCCCCTTCATAAACCCGATAATCAAAAAATCTGGCAATCTCTTCATGCATTGCCACGGCTCCTAGAGGAGCATAACCAGAAGTTAAGCCCTTAGCCATAGTGATAATGTCAGGGATTACGTTCCAATGATTTATGGCAAACCATTCCCCTGTCCTACCAAAGCCACTCATAACCTCATCGCATATCATAACGATCCCGTATCGGTCACAAATTTCTCGCACACCTTGTAGATAGCCTTTTGGAGGAACAATAATACCATTTGTACCTGTTACAGTTTCAATCAGGATAGCTGCAATCGTGTTTGGACCCTCCAGCATGATGATTTCTTCCAGGTGATTTAGATAATCTTTAGAAAATTCTTCTTCAGAGATTTCAGGATTCATACGGTGGAAAGTCGATCGGTAACGATATGGATCTAAGAAGTGTACAACTCCAGGCATCACTGTCGGCTCCCATGCCCAACGACGAGGGTCACCTGTAAGTGCAATGGCACCATAAGTAGCACCATGGTAAGAACGATATCTTGATAATATTTTATGCCTTCCTGTATAAGCCCTGGCCAGCTTGACAGCATTTTCATTCGCATCTGCGCCTCCTAAGGTATATAAAAAGCGATTAAGGTTACCAGGTGTTATTTCAGATAACAATTTTCCTAACAAAGCCCGAGGTTTGGTTGCCATTTTGGGTCCCGCATAAGCCAGGGCGGCAGCTTGTTCTTGGATTGCTCTAATCACGCGGGTATTGCCATGACCGATATTTGAACACATTGTCATTGAATTGAAATCCAAGTACCGTTT
>CAZTJD010000074.1:0-20350 GCA_964613985.1 uncultured Anaerolineales bacterium | reverse complement strand
GAAAATCGGCAATTTGAGGAATAACGCCCTCGAAAAACTCGGTTTTTTGGGTTTCTTTTTCCATTTAGAAATCATCCATTACCTTTTTACAGTGGACTCATTTCACATCTACTGAATAAAATGGCTAATTCACAGCGGAAAAGAGAAAAGATAAACGGATAGAATCGACATCAGAATAAGATGACTTGAACGTTTTCACCGACAGAAAGACCCGTAGCAGAAGAAGGAATACATATCAGGCCATCTGCGGCAACCAGGGTAAATATTAAATTGCTTCGGCCAAATACCGGCTCTGCACTCCAACAACTTTCAGTTTGATGAAGTTTGACAGGGATCCAATCTTCTCGTCCAGCTTGTGAAGATAGATTGATGCTTAATCTAGCTGGTACCGTACTCTGCGGTCTCCTGGTTTTTTCTCCAAGGATTTTCTTGATGACAGGCACCACGAATAGGCGTGCGATCACCAGGGCGCTAACAGGGTTCCCTGGTAAGCCTATCATCGCCTTTCCGTCACAGACAGCAAGGATGGTAGGTTTTCCAGGTCGAACGTTCACGCCATGTACAAGAACTCCTGGTTCCCCAAGTTGTTCTATGACAATTGAGGTGATGTCTCTCGTACTCGCAGATGAACCTGCAGTTATCACAACAACATCACAGGCTTCTTTCGCCGCAAAGGCTGCTTCCAACATTGCTTGTTTTGAATCAGGAAAAATGCCATAATACCTTGGGTCTCCTCCAACTTCTTCCACAAGTGCTTTTAAAGTGTAACCGTTGATATCACGAACCTGACCGGCATTTGGGGTTTGATCCGGGGGAATGATTTCATCCCCACTCGATAAAATCCCGACTTTCGGACGTCGGGCAACCTTAATTTCTGTAACACCAAAAGCTAACAATCCACCAAGTTCCGCAGGTCTCAGTCGTTTGCCTGGAGAAATCATAACTTCGTCTTGTTTGATGTCTTCTCCAACATTGATGACATTTTCCCCAACTGCAACAGCCTTCAGGACTTCAATCTCGCCCTCACGCGTCTTTTGGGTGTTCTCAATCATGATGACCGCATCTGCACCCTTTGGTATCATGCCACCTGTGTGGATCAAGGCGCATTCTCCAGTGTTCATCTGAAATGCTGGTTTATTACCCATGGGCACTTCACCGATAAGCGCCAGGTATGCAGGTAAACTTTCAGTGGCTCCAAATGTATTTGAAGCGCGAAGCGCAAATCCATCTACAGTAGTGCGAGGAAATTCAGGCAGTGGATGTGAGGCAATAAACGCTTCAACGGTTACTCTTCCAAGTGCATGCTCTGTTTTAATTTTCTCGTACTTATTGGTCAAAGGGATATTGGATAGAAAAAGCTCTAATGCTTCTTTCGGATTGGTAAGGTTTAGGAATTCAGGCATATCATTGACACTTTCAAGGTAATCATCGCACCCAATAAGAAAACGCGAGCAAATAAGTGGTCAAACCTAAAATAAAAATCGCCATTGTACTCAGCAATCGCCAATTTGGCTTAGCTCCAGATGCAATCCGGGTCATGTACCAAATTTGAAACAATCCGAGCGGCAGGACAAAGAAAACGGGTAATGTGACTCGTGTAGAAAGACCAAAAAACATCGCCAGACCAAACACAAAGAATGAGCTGAGAATTAATACATTATGTAATATCAACCCCCATTCCCATCCTAAACGGGTCAGAAGATTGGCTTTCTCAAACCGGATGTCATTGGCATAGGTTGGGAATTGTAAGGCCAGCAACATGGCAAGATAAAGCAGCGTAAGTGGAAATGTCGTCATAGCGAGTAACCGATGAAGCTCACCATATTGTAGTGCAAATGCTATACCTGGGATAAGATTAGCCATCAAGATGGATTGAAGTAATTCCCCGTATCCACTTCTTATGATCTGAAAAGGAGGTACAGCATAACAAAGGATTACGATGATCATAATTCCCATAATCATCACAACAGACCCATTGATCTCCTTTGTCCTTAATAATATAAAAGCAAGCATTGCTGCAGCAGCAAAAGCAGTGAAGGCTGCTGAAAGGATTAAATCACGACGGATATACTTGGTTGTTTCATCCCCTTCTTTAGAAATCTGAATCCTACTCCTATCACCTGGGACAGGTTGATAATGAAAAAAGGTCGTAAGAAAGTGAGAGCCCAGCTGGTAGGTCGTAATCCAAATCTGACCGAGAATAACCAATCCCCATTCGACTGGATTCCCAAGATAACGTGAGATTCCTACTCCAAGGGCATAAAAAAAAATTCCACCGAGGAGATTTAATGGACGAGCAATTTTTATAAAGAATTGTTCAATGCGCAAATCCATGTCTAGAATTATACCTTGGACTCAACCCCATCAGGTCTATATCCCAAGATCCGGGAAGCATTAAGTATCGCTATCAAGGCAACACCCATATCTCCAAACACAGCCTGCCACATAGTTGCGTTACCCGTTATACCCAGAAGGATGAAGGCAGTCTTAACAATCAGAGCGAAACCTATATTTTGCCAGACAACTGACCTTGTCTTCCGCGCAATTTGAATGGCTTCAATGATCTTTCCAGGTGAATCAGACATGATGACGACATCTGCAGCTTCCATTGCTGCCTCTGAACCTAATGCGCCCATCGCAATACCGACATCAGCTCTCGCCAGGGCAGGAGCATCATTGATCCCATCACCAACAAATCCAACCTTTCCATTCTGGTCCCCTTTGTTAATAATGGACTCTAAGAAAGATGTTTTCCCTTCTGGGAGTAATTCCGCTTCATATTCATCTAACCGCAGCTGTTGTGCGATTTTTTGCGCTATTTCCAATTTATCACCCGTTAACATCACCAATTTTCTAATTCCATTTTCACGAAGCCTACGGATGGTTTTAACCGCATCTGGTTTCAATTCATCTGAGATTTGAATATATCCCGCATATGTCCCATCCACAGCAATATGGACTGTTGTTCCTATTACATCACAGATTTCTTGGTCATGTAAAATATCTTCTTTGTGTAATAGAATATCATTTCCTATGACAACATATTTTCCATTAACGATTGCCTTTAGTCCATGTCCAGCGATTTCTTCTGTTGGCGTAATATGAATATTTAATCTTTCAGAATTAGCATTCCTGATAGATTGCGCGATCGGGTGGTTAGAACCTGCTTCGGCTTGTGCTGCCAAAGAAAGCAATTCATCTTTGTTAAAACCATTATAGGGACGTATATCTGTAACTGTAAATACACCCCTGGTCAAAGTCCCAGTTTTATCAAACACGAGAGTCTTAACAGAGGCCAAAATATCGAGATAATTTGAGCCTTTGACCAGGATACCTCGTCTTGATGCTCCACCAATCCCTCCAAAATACCCCAGGGGAATACTGATCACTAATGCACAAGGGCAAGAAATCACTAAAACTACTAAAGCTCGATAAATCCATTCATCCAAGCTGGCACCAAAAAACAAGGGCTGCACGATCGCTACACCAAGGGCGCAGATAACCACGATCGGGGAATAAATCCTGGCGAAACGAGTAATGAAACGTTCGGTTTGTGCCTTCCGGGAAATTGCATTTTCAGTTATTTCAACAATTCGGGAGAATGAGGAATCTGAAAAGGGACGTTCTGCAACAATCGTAAGTAAACCTTCTTTATTGATGGAACCAGCAAATACACTATCACCGGGTTTAACAACCTTTGGTTTCGATTCCCCTGTAAGTGGAGATGTGTCTATGGTAGATTCACCAAGCAGTATTTTCCCATCCAGGGGAACTTTTTCTCCAGGTTTAACAATGAATTCCTGCCCAACTTCCACCATTTTTGGGTTAACAATCTTCATCTTTCCATTCCTAATGATAGTAGCTTGATTAGGCCTTGTTTTCATTAGGGCTTTCACCGATTGTCGCGATCGTCTCAACGAACGTTCTTGTAAGAATTCACCTACCATGTAGAAGATCATCACCCCTGCTGCTTCTGGAATTTCACCGATAATTATCGCACCTATTGTTGCCACGGTCATCAAGAAATTTTCATCAAATATTTGTCCTCGGGTGATATTTTTGAAAGCTTTATGTATAACGGACCAGCCACTAATACCATATGACATCCCGAACACAAGATATTCGCCAATACCCAGTGCCGTTGAACTCAAATAACGATAAAAGATTAATCCCAGTATATAAAAAGCTACCGCAAATAATAATGAACCAATTTCTTTCCACTTACTCCGGGTAAGATCATCTAATTCTGACTCTTCCAAAGGCAAAAGTTTAACATCCGGTTGGATTTTGTTTATGGTTTCTTTGACATCGGCTAGATCGTCTGCGTCTAAATACAGCTTCTTTGTCATAAAATCGATACTTGCAGAACCTGCACCATTCGTTTCTTGAATCGCTTTCTCAAGTTTTGTTGCACAATTAACACAATCCAGATTATTTAATAAGTATTTATCCATAATTTTTAGGGAATAAACATAAGTCGTTCAAGATTAAGGATCAACATTTCATGAACCTATACATGTTGGACATGATCTACCCCTGATTTAAAGATGTGGATTATGTGGTCATCATCAAGACTATAATAGACCTGGCGCCCCGACTTCCGCATTTTGACTATCCGTAAATGCCGCAGACTCCGCAAATGATGGGATACTGCAGAGTCGCTGAGATTTACCTCGTTTGCAATCGATCCGACATTCATCTCGCCGTCTAGCAATGCAGCTAGAATACGTACTCTGCTCATGTCACTAAAAGCACTGAAAAACTCAGCGACATTGGATGCGACTTCCTCAGATGGAATAGATCTTTTTTGTTCCATATAATTACAATATTTGAATATTTGCTCAGATGTTTGTGTATTTTACCATAAATAGTTTGGAATTAGGAATCACACCATAGAACTTTTTTATTTTTTATCAAATATCGATGTTTTCCAGACCATTAGCATTGCCCCCAAAACACTCATTCGGTAGATAATAATTCGGCTTAAATGAAAAAATTAGCCCGCTATTTTCATATTCCGCTTTTCCAATACATCTTCGTAAAGTGAGAAAATTCTCTTCGCAATGATCTTCCAGCCATAATTTTTTGCTACCTGAACTGCATTCTGTGACATCTTTTTTCGTAAACCTTCGTTTTCAATAATTAAAGTTAATTTTTCGCTGAGTGCTATTGGGTCTTCTGAAGGAAAATGGAAGCCAGTTTCACCGTCTTCCACCAGAAACGCCAATCCCCCTACCTCAGAAGCGATAACTGGAGTCCCACAAGCCATAGATTCTAGAGCCACCAGGCCAAAAGATTCGTAATGAGATGGCATAATCAAAGTTTCTGCAGCAGAATAATAATAGGGAAGAGAGTCCTGGCTTTTTTTGCCAAGGAAAGTGATCAGGTCGAATAATCCATAATCATTGCACAACTTTTGCAAGCGTGCCATCTCATCCGAGATTGTGCCATTTTCAGGCCTAGGATCACCACCGATTATTGCCAGTCTCAAACAACAATTCCGATCTATCACACCAGAATTACGAAGCAATGCAATCGATTTTATAAGCGTATCAATCCCTTTCAACGGCTCGATTCTTCCTACAAAAAGCAATAATCTACCATGCTCAGGGATTCCGACGAATTCTTTGGCTTCGTCTTTAGGAATCGGATAAAAGTGAGTTGTGTCAACCCCAGGAGGAACGATCGTAATTTTTGATGGATCTGCTTGGTACAATGTTACCAACTGGGTTAGTTCTGCTTGGGTTGCAACTACGATTCGATCCGCTTTCGATAAGACTTCCCTTTCGCCATTTATTCGGTATTCTCCTTCGGCCTCCTCTGCATTTCGAGCGATACGTTTTTTCATCAAGCCTAGAGTATGAAACATGTGGATAATCGGTATCTTCCAGACCCTCTGCAATGAAATTGAAGCAACCCCAGACATCCAATAATGACTATGGATCAAATCATATTGAAAGTCCTTTTTCTTTGCAAAGGCGAGGATTCCATCCACGTAGGTGGAAATATGTTGTGATAATTCAGGTTTTGGAAGAGGAATTTCAGGTCCAGAAAGAATATGGACAATTCGATTACCATAACCCAAATCATGCAAAACATGAGGTACATGCTCATCCTGAGACCTGGTAAACACATCCACATGAACACCCAGACGACCAAGACGCCGGGTAAGCATTTGAACATAAACGTTCATCCCCCCAGTATCTTTTCCACCCAGCGTAGCCAACGGGCAGGTATGGTAAGAAAGCATTGCTATACGCATTCTTCTCCTTTCAAAATCCATTTACTAGACGGTTTTGTTTAAAATAGTTTATCCTAATTAATAAAAATAGCGAAGATAATTGAAGGAATTCTATTTAATTCTACCCCATTTCATCTCCTTGTCAGCTCTCATGAACCATTGGTATAATCCCAACACGCCACCGTAGCTCAATCGGCAGAGCAATCGCTTCGTAAGCGATAGGTTATGGGTTCAATTCCCATCGGTGGCTTCTTTGTTTAACAATTCTATTTCCAATTCCAATCAGCTTCCAGTATAATGCAAATATGAGTGACCGAGAAACACCCCTTGTAATTGGCATTGCCGGTGGTACTGGCTCTGGAAAGACCACAATTGCGAATGAAATCCTGGCAAGAGTTGGTGAAAAACGTATTGCATTATTCCCCCACGATGCATATTACCGCGATCTAAGTTATCTACCAATCTCCAAAAGAGTTCAAGTAAATTTTGACCACCCAGACTCCCTCGAAACCAAACTACTGATTGAACATATCAATCAAATTAAAGCGGGGATTCCAATTGAGCTGCCAGTTTACGATTTTAAAACCCATTCTCGCACTGATAAAACGATTCTCATTGAACCTCAACCGATCATTATCGTGGAGGGGATCCTCATATTTGCTGAACCTGACCTAAGGGATTTGTTCGATGTAAAGATCTATGTTGATACGGATCCTGACATCCGTTTCATCCGTCGTATGCAACGAGATATCAACGAGCGCGGTAGGACAGTTACCTCGGTTATAGAACGTTATATAAACACAGTAAGACCGATGCATATGGAGTTTGTTGAGCCTTCAAAGCGATATGCTGATGTCATTATTCCAGAAGGAGGGTTCAATATTGTCGCTTTAGACATGGTTGTTGCCCGAATTGAGGAACTACTCATGGCTGAAATTAAATGAACCATAACAGCTCTGTGGATGCCAAAGGAAAGTCAGCCGAAAAGAACGCCCTATGGGTAACATTAGGGCGTATCACAGCAATTTTAATCGTCATCGCCTTGACTGTATTCATCTATAGCGTTCGCGAAAAAGCAGTAGAACTGCAACAATATGGATATTTAGGGATTTTTATCATCGCATTTATGACGAACGCCACAGTCTTCCTACCGGCTCCCGGAATTGCCATCGTATTCGCAATGGGGGCGATTTTCAACCCGATCTATATTGCTTTGTCCGCTGGTGCTGGAGGAGCGCTGGGAGAACTGTCCGGTTATCTGGCAGGTTTTAGCGGACAGGCGATAGTTGAAAAGACAAATGTTTATGATAAATTTCATACTTGGATCGAAAAACATGGCTTTTTTGCAATTTTAGTTCTTGCAGTGATTCCTAATCCTTTTTTTGATATAGCTGGGGTTGCTGCGGGCATGTTGAAAATGCCACTGTATCGTTTCCTCCTGGCAGTATGGATCGGTGTGACGATAAAGATGTTCTTATTCGCCTGGGTTGGATCGACATCCCTACCCTGGTTGCTTGATTAATCCCGTCTTATGCCAAAAATCAAGACATTTTTTATATCTAGAAGCAGATTATTAAATAAGTTATCACTCCGGCATGATCTTGGTATGCAGCTTATGGTTTTGTACACCATTTTTGTAGGCTTGGTCGTGGTGATGACTTTATTTTTTGCCCGTACTACTCGCCAAAGGTTAGAGAAGGACATCAAAGCCGCAGATCTCGCGCTTGCTCGATCCATCGCACAAGAAACAGATGTCGAAATGTACAATGCACTCCAGGCTGTCCGTGAACTTGGGAAAATGGATGCGGTCTTAAAATCAGATCCTGTACAAATGGAAATTTTGTTCAGTACAGTTATGAAAGTCCGTCCCGATATCAGCTATATACACCGTCTGAACAATCAAGGCTTCTTAACATATCATTACCCTTCCGGTCCCGGCTCCTATATCGGCAGTGATCTCTCTGATCAGGATTATTTCCAAAGGGCACAACTTACCACAAGGTCCTTGATCTCAAAGGGGAGTATCTCTCCTATTACCAATCAACCTGTTGCATCCGCTGTAATGCCTCTTTGGGATGAACAAGCACATTTCAAAGGACTTGTTGCCACAAATATCAAACTCGAATCACTTAGCCAGACCTTGAAGAAGATCGCGGATGAATATCCTATAGAGGAAGAATTCGAAGTTGTTATCATAGACTCTACAGGTCAAATCATCGCTCACCAGGACACAGACCAGTTATTGACCAATATGCCTGCGAGCAAAGTTGATATCGTTAATGCTGTCCTTCTAGGCAGGGCGAGCAACAGTATTGGCATAGACGAGAATGGTCGCCAGGTCCTTTATAGTTTCGTTCCCTTAACTCGATCAGGTTGGGGCGTTATTGTCAGTCATCCAACAGATAAAGCATTTGCTAGCTCGCAGACGTTCTACCGAGGTATTCTGCTGATTCTGGCTATTTTCGTCCTGGCAGGCATCGTATTTTGGATCAGCTTGAATCACCAGGCAATACGTCCGTTAAGCCATTTAGTAGAGTATAGCCAGACGATTGGCAGGCAACAGAAAATAATTGGTGAAGAACGTCACCAACTGGATCGTTTATCCAGTCGTGATGACCAGGTAGGCAACCTGACTAACAGTCTCATCCGTATGGAAAAGGCGATTGATGCACGTCTCAATGAACTTTCGACCTTATTGAAAACAAGTGCCTATGTACTCTCAAGTCTTGATTCCCAAACCGTTCTAAAACGTATACTCGACCAGGTTGAAAATCTTCTGGATGTTGAAATGAGTTCGATTGTTGCACTTGATGAAAGTCAGGGGTTATACAAGGTACAAGCCAGCCACGGTTTTTCCAAGGAATATATTCAGTCGTTATCAATAAAACCTGATGATCCCCAATCAATGACCTCCAGGGCGATCAATTGCGGTCACGCGATCCAAGTCTGTGATACGGAAACTGACCCTAATTTCGTCACGCCTCGCCAAAGGGCAAGGGATGAAGGATATCGATCCATTCTCGCCATACCTTTGAACACCCAACATGCCCCTCCTTCTGCTTTGCTTATTTTCAAGCCTGAGCCTCACATTTTTTCAGAACAGGAAATTACCTTAATATCAAATTTTGCTAACCAGGCTGCGATGGCAATTGAAAACGCAGCTTTGTACGCCCGCAGCGACACACGCCTGCAGGAACAGACAATACGCTTAGAAGCATTAATCCAGTCTATGAATGACGGCTTAATCCTTGGGAACCTGGATGGGCAGATCTTATACGCTAATCGTAGTGCAATCGAGTGGACGAACCTCCATCAGGATGACATAATCGGTACCTCAATTGACCATTTCATCCAAGAATTATTAAAAAATGCAGTAGATTTCCAACAATCTTACGAAACTATCCAAGCAGCAATGGAATGCCAGGACCAAAAACCTGTGGAAGTTACACTTCTACATCATGGAGAAAAATGTCACCTCCGGTTGAGGGTCTTCAATGTCACAGGTTCTAGATCCGATCCCATTGGATACGGACAGATTCTCCAAGATATTACTGCAGATTACGAATTGGATCGTTTGAAATCAAGCCTCATTTCTACTGTTTCGCATGAATTAAGAACCCCATTAGCGTCTATTAAAGGGTACACCACGACATTATTAGCAGAGGATGTAAGTTGGGATCTGCAATCCCAGAAAGAATTCCTCAAAATAATTTCCGAAGAAACAGATCGCTTAAGTGCCATGGTGAGAGACTTGTTAGATTTATCAAGAATTGAAGCTGGAGACAATATTGTCTCCAGGTCAGCCTGTGACTTTATCGCTCTTGTAGAAAGAGCCGCTGAACTCGCTCAACCTCAACCAGGAAAACGATTGAAACTCGATCTCCCATCAAATCTGCCATTAATAAATTTAGATGTAAGGCGGATTGAGGTCGTTATGAGAAATTTAATCGAAAATGCTACAAAATATGCTGGACCTCAATCTCCAATACATGTGATTGCAAGCTTAGATAACAGTAACCTAATCGTTAAAGTTGAAGATAAGGGACCTGGTATTCCAATTGGAGAAAGCGATAAAATCTTTGATAGTTTTTACCGGTTAAATCGGGACGATACGACCTCAAGTCCCGGTTTTGGTCTCGGTCTTTCTATTTGTCAGGGCTTTGTAAAAGCCCACGGCGGGAATATTTGGACTGAAGCTCGTGAAACCGGTGCCTGTGTCAGCTTTTCCCTACCTATTACCACGAATAAATAACAACCATGATTGAACCGCTTGTCCTTGTCGTTGACGATGAAAAACAACTAAGAGACTTCGTTGCAAAAAACTTAGAAGTTCGTGGGTACCGCGTGGTCATTGCTGAAGATGGGATTGAGGCAGTTAAGGTGTTCAACTCGCATGATATAGACCTGGTCATCCTGGATATCATGATGCCCCGCATGGATGGTCTTGAAACTACCAGTAGAATCCGGCAAAGCTCTCTTGTTCCAATCATTGTTCTGACTGCTTTAGATGGTGAAACTGAAAAAATCCGTGCCTTCGATTTGGGCGCTGATGATTATCTCACCAAGCCGTTTGGAGTTGGCGAACTACTCGCTAGAGTAAAAGCAGTCATCCGTAGATCGAAATGGGCATCTCCCGCCTTATTGGAGGGCAAGATAGAAATCGGTGAAATTACCGTCGATTTGGAGCGACATGAAGTTACAATAGATGATAACCTCGTTAAATTGACTCCAACAGAATATAATTTATTAGTATTTTTAATGGAACATGTGGGGAGTGTACTTCCGCACGACATCATCCTGAAACATGTTTGGGGACCAGAGTATGGGGAGGAAACAGAATATTTACGTGTTTATATCGGGCATTTGCGTCGCAAGATCGAAATAGATCCAACTAATCCAAGATATTTATTAACTGAAAGAGGCATTGGCTACCGCTTCGAAGAACAGCCCAATATATCAGCTTCACCTTAAACTATTCTTCTTCATTTCGTTTACTACAGTATAATAAGAACCATGTCATTGATGGTTGCTTTAGATATTGAAACAACAGGTCTTGATCCCGACGGCGATGCAATAACCGAGATCGGTGTAGTGCGTTTTAATGACCACCGGATCGATTCGGAATGGCACTCATTGATCAATCCGGGGCGACATATACCCCCACATATCACACAATTAACAGGCATTACCGATGCAATGGTACGCGCTGCCCCAAGTGTCTACGAGATACTGGACGACCTCTCCCATTTTGTTGGTGACCTACCCATTTTGGGTCACAATGTCAGATTTGACCTTGGATTCATGCGAAAAAAAGGGATTTTTCAGTATAACGATTCCCTAGACACTTATGATATGGCTGCTGTACTAATGCCAAATGCAGGTCGCTACCGCCTTGGCGCTCTTGCGCAATCCCTTGGGATTCTCTTACCAGCAACTCATCGAGCTTTGGATGACGCACGGGTAACTCATGCTGTTTTTCTTCAGCTGTTTAAAGAAGCCATGCGACTCCCGCTGGATATCCTGGCAGAAATTGTTCGTTTAGGAGAGAATGTCCCTGATTGGGATGGATATGGTTTATTTTTCGAAGCATTAAGCGCTCGATCTAAAGAAACCATACCAGCGCGAAAAGACCAATCATTTTCCCGCTACACTTTATTTGGAGAGAAACCATCCCGTGATGTAGAAGCACTATTGCCAAAAACGGAAGTTATCTCCATGGATGTTGAGGAAGTGGCTTCAATCCTGGAATATGGTGGAGAATTTTCTCACCATTTTCCCCATTTCGAACATCGTCCTGAACAGGTTGAAATGCTGCGAGCTGTCACAAAAGGAATTTCAGAAAGCCAACATCTGCTTGTCGAAGCAGGAACCGGCATCGGTAAATCTTTTGCTTATTTAATTCCTGCAGCATTATGGGCTTTTCAGAATGGTCGTAGGGTAGTTGTCTCCACAAACACCATTAACCTCCAAGACCAGTTAATAAATAAAGATATACCCGACCTCCAAGATGCACTCAACACGGATATCCGGGCAACCGTGCTGAAAGGTCGCGGCAATTACCTTTGCCCGCGTCGTCTGGAAAACTTTCGAAGAAGAGGACCAGAAACCCCGACCGAGATTCGAGTCCTGGCAAAAATATTCGTTTGGCTTCTTGGTACAACCAGTGGAGATGTCGGGGAAATAAATCTCAATGGACCCGCAGAACGAGAGGTCTGGAACAGATTATCAGCAGCGGATGATCTCTGTACTGCTGAAAATTGCCTCAAGCACACTGGTGGGCGCTGTCCCTTTTATCGAGCACGCCAGGCAGCTCATAGTGCCCACCTGATCATCGTAAACCATGCTCTTCTACTTGCGGATATCGCCACAGGAAATCGAGTCTTACCAGAATATGATTACTTGATAGTCGATGAGGCACACCACATTGAAGCGGCCACTACCAATGCCTTGAGTTTCCGTGCCACACAGTTTGATGTCATCCGATTGCTTCGTGAATTAGGGAGTAATCAATCTGGAGTACTCGGACACTTATCGAATTTACTTCAAGATACCGTAACCCCTTCTGAATATGCTGCGATCAGCAACTTTATCACCCGAGCTACGGACTATGCCTTCCAGCTTGAAAATATCTCTCGGAATTTCTTTACGACCGTAGAGAATTTCCTGATTGATCAGCGTGAAGGACGCAACCTTGGACCGTATGGCCAGCAGGCAAGAATTCTACCCGCGACAAGGGTTCAACCCGCCTGGCTTGATATCGAAATTGCCTGGGAAGATGCGCAGAAAATAACCAAAGCTTTGCTAAACACGATTGAGAACATCGCAAAATCTGTCATTGATTTAGCTGATTCGGGTTTCCCCGAACTAGACCTGCTAGAAGACGGCTATGGAAACCTGCAAAGCATCTATCGCAGGCTTCTCGAGGTATTCGAAAATTTAGAGGCGATGGTTTTTAACCCCCAGGTTGACCAAATATATTGGGCGGAAATTCCTCCTAATGGACGGAATGTCATTTTACAAGCAGCACCTATCCATATCGGTCCATTAATGGAGAAATATATCTGGTATGAAAAAGAATCTGTTATCCTAACCTCTGCCACGATGACTACGGGGGGTGAATTTGATTACATTCGCGGTCGTTTGTCCGCAAACGATGCTCACGAATTAGCCTTGGGTTCCCCGTTTGATTATGAAAACGCTACATTGTTATATATTCCAAGCAATATTCCTGAGCCGAGTGATCGACATGGACACCAACGGGCAATTGAAAACTGCCTGATCCATCTCTGCCGGGCAACTTTAGGCCGAACCCTGGTTCTGTTCACCTCTTATACTCAGTTGAAGTCTACATCTTCGGCAATTTCCCCCGCACTGGCGGATCATGGCATCCTGGTATATGAGCAAGGTGAAGGAGCTTCCCCACATACGTTATTAGAAAGCTTCAAATCAGCCGAGAGAGCTGTACTTTTAGGAACTCGCTCTTTTTGGGAAGGGGTGGACGTGCCAGGGGAAGCGCTATCCGTCCTTGTTATCGTAAAACTACCTTTTGATGTCCCATCAGACCCAATCTTCGCAGCCAGATCGGAAACATTCGAAGACCCATTTCAACAGTATGCTGTGCCCGAAGCAGTACTCCGATTCCGGCAAGGATTTGGCAGGTTGATTCGTTCAGGAAGTGACCGTGGGGTTGCTGTGATCCTGGACCGGCGAGTGCTTACCAAGCGTTATGGACAGGTCTTCCTCTCTTCACTTCCCCAATGTACATTTCGAACTGGCTCAGTTCAAGATCTTCCCGCTGAGGCAACCAGGTGGTTAAATATCTAATCCGATATTTCACCATCGACCTTAGAAAAAATCCATGAGAATGGACTATAAACCTACGAAAAGATTGGGGTATTTTCCAACATTTTTTTTCTTCTTGGTTTGCATGATATTTAACCAGGGTAACCTCCTTACTGTTTCATCTCAGTCTCAACAGGGACAACAGATTACAACAATCTCTATAAGCTCCGATGGCTCTCTAGGCAACGGCGCTTCTTTCGATCCCTCAATCTCTTCAGATGGTCGGTTCATTGCCTATATCTCTCAGGCCAAGAACCTGGTCACCGAACCATCATCCTTTACTAAGGACCTTTATTTGCATGACCGCCTCCTGGGCATTACGACTCGATTAGCAATTGATTGTCATGAAATGAGTATGTCTTCCAATGGCAGAATCTTTACGATCACCCCAACAGAAAAATCCGCCCCACCTTACCTGCTTGATATTTTAACTAAAAACACCACTTCAATCCTTCAAGACATGATGTACGAGAAATCGATCACCAATATCAAGATCGAGGGACTTTCCTCGGATGGTCGTTACGGGGTTTTGAGCGCGCCAAAAGACATTCAGATCAAACCTCCCATTGATTTTTATGCTGATGACCTGTTCATCTACGATCGATATCATGATCAACTCGTTAGTCTTCCAACAGATCGTTTGAGAATTGACCGGAATTCCGGTTTCCCAATTAGTGCGATTTCTGGCGATGGTCGCACAATTATATTCCAGGCATCAAATGTAAACCAAATTGGTCAATTTAAAAATCCTGCCATTTACCTTTACAACCGAGTGCTAGGCGACCTAGACACCCTTACCTTCTCGTTAATAGACAATGGAAAATGGGATGGGTTTTCAGCGATCGATATTTCAGAAAGCGGGGATATCCTTGCTGTTCAATATAAACAGGACAATTCAGGTTCAGGGAAAGTGATTGTAGTCGGTCTCCAAGGAAATTCAAAACGCGAAATCCTTAACCTTAATTCAGATTCAAGGGGAATATCCCTCTCGGCAGACGGCAAGTTCCTAGCAGTCTTTCTCCCTTCTTCTTCAGGTGGAAGTAAGATATCCCGCTTTGACCTTACAAATGGTGAAACAATTCTTATTGATGAGGGTATCTTGGGTCACGACCTAGATCTATCAGGGGATGGTAGCAAAATTGTTTACACAAAAGAAGTGAATGATGCTCAGCAAGTATTCCTTTGGGATGAGGATAGAGTTGAAAAACCGACTTACACACTCAGCGGTAGGATAACCGATTCCACGGGTTCCCCACTAGCGCTTGTCTCCATTCAAGATAATCAAAGGCATAAAACCAGCACCGATCATGAAGGTTATTTCTGGATCGATGGTGTGCTACCTGGTATAGTCAAGCTGGTTCCAAAGAAAACAGGATTTGAATTTCATCCCGAATCCCTCTCAATTGATGTAGATGCTGATAAACCCAACCTTGATTATACCTATACGCATAAAGAATCGCTTGAGGAGGCAGAAAAAGATCTGGGGATGCCTTATAACAGGAACAGGGGAAACAACGGGAGCTTTCATGGTTTCAAAGCGGGTTATTGTACAGATTTGATACTTGACGCCTTTTCCTGGGGGGTAGATTTCGATATTCAGTTCGCCTTAGAAATGGACTATAAAGCTCATCCCTGGCACTTTTACCGCTGGAGAGATGCCAGAGACGCCCAGGATATGTGGCGTTATTTCTCCTATTCCAGGCAAATACACCCCCATGAAGATCCCTACCTTCCTGGTGATATCGTCTTCTTTGATTGGACCCAGGATGGCGAGATTGATCATGTCGCCCTGGTATCAGAAATTGATAAAAGGAACAGACCAGATAGGATGTTCGATGCAACTGGGATAATCGACAGCAATCCGGGTGGTTTAGCCGCAGAACTCGAATGGGAATCTTTTCACGAAAGGACTGTCCGGGGTTTTGCCAGGTGGTCTGGGCTGTATGAGCCCATTATTGCGGATTTTCCTCTGGTTGAAGTACTGCAGTTTGCTGTAAGCGCTGACAGGGTTAATTTCCACTTAATTGATGAAACTGGTGCTACAATCTCATCCAGTGAGGATGAAACCACAGTCGGCAGATACACAGAAACAATGTATGAAAGGTCGATCAGCTTAACGGATATTTTCTCCACCAGCAGATATTTTCTTCTGGTCTTTACCAATCCCTCAGACCAACAAACTCCATTCAAGTTCACTGGGCAATACCTGATCAATGGACTGGTCGTTGACCGGATTGAATTTTCAGGAGTGCTATCCAGTTATGATAGGAAAGCACTCCCCATCCTTTTAGAGACAGATGGGAAAGGGGATGCTGTCATAAAGACGCCTCTCTTCGATCGTCGTATTGAAGGAGAACTTCATTAATATGAAAAGGAGCCAACAATGAAAGTATTATTTATCGGTGGAACCGGTACAATCAGTTCAGCCTGTACCGATTTAGCTGTCAAAAAAGGCATTGACCTTTATCTGCTTAATCGAGGTGAGAGTAATATTCATGGGACCATTCCGGATGGAGTCAAGATAATATTGGGGGATATTCGTAAGCCTGAGACCATCACGGATGCAATAGGTAACCACAACTTCGATGTAATTGTTAACTGGAATGTCTATGTCCCCGAGCAAATCGAACAGGACCTGCAAATATTTAGTGATCGCACTGGTCAATACATTTTTATCAGCTCGGCTTCCGCTTACCAGAAACCTCCAGCAAGCCAGCCTGTCACCGAATCAACCGTACTGGATAACCCTTATTGGACCTATTCCCAAAATAAAATCGCCTGCGAAGAGCGCTTGCTTCAAGCCTACCGGGACGATAAATTCCCTTTCACCATCGTCCGACCATCCCATACTTATGATAAGACGATGCTTCCCTTCAATGGAGGCTATACCGTCGTGGACCGCATGCGAAAAGGGAAACCTGTCATCGTACACGGGGACGGCACTTCGTTATGGACCTTAACCCACCATAAAGATTTTGCGATCGCTTTTGTAGGCTTACTCGGTAACAATCGCGCCATTGGTGACGCGTTCCAAATCACTTCTGACGAGTCTTTATCCTGGAATCAGATCTACCGACTGGTCGCAACCGCTGCGGGTGTGAAAGACCCCCAACTGGTACACGTTCCTTCCGACCTCATCGCAGCCTATGATCCTGAGTTCGGTGCAGGTTTACTTGGAGATAAAGCCCACAGTATGATATTTGACAACAGCAAAATCAAGCGCCTTATCCCAGATTTTGTTGCTTCGATCCCATTTTCCCAGGGTGCCAGGGAAATAATGACCTGGTATGATCAAGATCCCAGCCGGCAGCGTATTGATAATGATTTTAATTCCTTAACAGAACGGATCTTATCGAATTACCAGCGCGCCTGGCCTGATAGATAATTTCTGCTTCTGTTAGGTGTTACCAGGTCATTGGGTTTCTTATCTTTCTAAAAGGTTAGTAGCCATAAATCAGGAATTAAGAGAATAGCCTTGCAATCCATTTCAAAGATATCCCCTCCCTATTTTCATAGGTGATCATCAGGGTTAAGCCGATAAGACTAAATTATGAAAGATTTTTTATCAGCGTAGATGAAGAAATATATTTTACTTACCATTCTGATCACCCTTTTTCTTATCATTTTCTCCATCCTTTTTTTTGGCAGTCGGCTATTTAATCCCGATATAACCCCAGAATCCAGGCTCCATGAAACATCTTTTGTACTGGATGGAGTAGAGTTAACGCTTTCCACCCCCTTCTTTCCCAGCCGAGTCGCGATCCTACCTGACTCAAGTGACCCTGTCCAGGTCGCGAATTTCATTAATCGAGAACCTGATTGTGGAACAGTGACCCTTGCCGCCATTCCATTTGGAACCAGACTAGGCTCAGAGACTTTCCCGGCGGCTGGACCGGGTATGGCAGAAATCTATCGCGATATTCTAAAGAATTTTCGAGAAGAACAGGGTGGAATTGTACAGGATAGTCCGAAGGCTGATTTTTTCGGAGAGGATTTGATCGGGATCATAAGCATTGTTGAAATTTTTTTTGATGTGCATAGCCCAAATCCTGTCCGTATTGCCGAATGGATTTTTGAAGGAGGGAACCGTATTTGGATCCTGCGTTTCGCCCAGGAACTCCCAATGACAGAGAACCAGACGAATACAACCACTTTAAAAGACTTGGCATCAACCTGGTCAGGCGTTAAATTAACCACTCCAAATCTAAAAGTAACATCTACGACTAGAAATGAAGGGATACCACCTGAAGATTTAACACCTTACCCCCCTGAGTCTATCCAGGATGATCTTCCCTTCCCTTATTGGTGGGATGGTGAATGTGACGCCAATACCTACCATGAAAAGGCAGGGGCATGGGCTTATCCCCTGGGAGGAACTTATCGAGGGGTAAAAGCCTGTGGCCCTCGTCCCTGGTTTGATGACGCATCCGAAGTATTGGTTCGCTTTTATCCTGGTGCCTGGGGGGTGCTGGAGTGGCAATGCGTGGAGTTGAGCATGCGTTTCTTGCATCTAGCTTATGGAATTGCTCCCTACCAGGCAAACGGCAACCAGGTTGTCCCCAACTATAACGGCGATATCCTGGTGAAAATAAATAATGGCACACCCAGGAAAGTGCCCCAGCCTGACGATGTGATCAGTTCTGGACCTGAAACCACTTACGGGCATACCGCCGTTGTGATCGAGTCGAACGTTGATTCAACTGGAAACGGTTCAATCACGGTTTTGGAGCAGAACAGCTCCGAAACAGGAATTCGCCCTCACCAGGTTGTGAACTGGGAGGTTCTTAGTACTTACACCGTCATCGGCTGGCTCCACGATCCGTCAAATGATGTTTATCCGGTTTATTTCCCCTTTGTACCCTAAGCACTTCCCTGGTGGTATACTTCAATCGTTGTCAACAATATAAAGAAATAATATGAAGCTCATCATCCAGATCCCTTGTTTCAACGAAGCTGAAACTTTACCTGATACGGTTAAAGGCTTACCAAGCGACCTCCCAGGTATAGACCAGGTCGAGGTACTGGTGATCGATGATGGCAGCACGGATGAGACCGTAAAAATCGCCCAGGAACTGGGTGTGGACCATATCATCCAGCAATCCAGGCATGTCGGTCTGGCGACCACGTTCAAAAAAGGGCTGGAAGCCTGTCTTGAACTCGGTGCGGACATCATCGTCAACACGGATGCCGACAACCAATACCATGCCGGTGACATTCCAAAGCTTATCGAGCCAATCATTGCTGGTCGTTCTGACATGGTCATAGGTGATAGAAGCGTGGAGGAGGTCCCTACCTTTTCACCATTCAAGCGCCTGTTGCATAAAATGGGCAGTTGGGTGGTCAGCCGGGCAGCTGGTTTTCCCATCCCCGATGCCACCAGCGGTTTCCGGGCAATGAGCCGCGTGACCGCTCAAAGGACTCTCGTCCTCAGTCATTATTCCTACACCCTGGAAACCTTGATCCATGCCGGAGCCTTAGGTTTATCTGTTGAATATATCCCTGTAGCAACCAATGAACCGACACGTCCTTCCCGGTTGATGAAGAATAACATCCACTTTCTGGGGAATGCAACCGGCAGCATCATTCGGGCTTTTAGTTTGTATCGACCCCTGCGAATATTCTTTTTTTTTGGTGGTACAATCTTAACAGTTGGTTTTACCCTGGGCATCCGTTTCCTGTATTTCTACTTCAACCACCAAGGAGCCGGGCATGTCCAGTCCCTGATCCTGGCGGCGGTTCTTCTGATTGTTGGCTTTCAAACGATGTTGATTGGTCTTCTGGCGGATATGGTTGCCGCGAATAGGAAGATATTGGAAGAGACATTGTATCAGATAGAAAAACAGCGAGACGGTTAGAATGGATTTCTCCCTTTATTGTTATGATTATCTCCGCATCATTTCATCCATCTTGCGGTAATCTATAAGATAAAATAGTCATGAAATAGGTTAATTCCTCGAAAGAGATTTTTTATGTCAATTTATCTTTTTTCAATCGAACAAAAATTATATCTAAAATCATACTTAACGGTGGAGTTGCTTAGAATAGTTGAATGGATTGGTCTAAGGTTGACTAATTCACTTATTTTAGATACTGCAAACCATAATGACTAGATAAACTATCATTTCAATGTCCCCATTCAAGCTATTTATCTTATTCCGACTGGAGCTGATGATAGTATATTTTATCCTGAGATTACAAATAAGAACTCTCATGAGGTTTTCGCTATAGTATACTTTGTAACAGTTATTTAAAACCAGCTTCTTTTAA
>CAZTJD010000073.1:13595-20389 GCA_964613985.1 uncultured Anaerolineales bacterium | reverse complement strand
AGAATCAAACTAAAAAGACTTTACCCATCTATTTCAGGTTGACTTAGTACTAGTAGAATAGCAGTAATTTCAAAATGATTCAAAAGGAGATATTCATATCATGGCTGATGTAATTGATCATCAAATTTACGGAGACGACCTGCAGTTGGTTGATCGCATCAAGCGTGGTATATCCTTCAGCCAAGGCAGCGATGAAAGCCGCGGTATCGCTGGTATTGGTGGCGGTATCCTTAAAAACGTAATCAGCGGAAGTTAATTGATCAACTTTTAATACAATTAATGACCCTGCAGGTTATTTTTTCTGCAGGGTTTTTTTAATTATTGCTCAGTAAGCAGATGGATGGATATTCAATTGATTCGAGTAAACTAAACCATGCCCCACCCTTATTCAAGGATCAAATTTAATTCAAAACTCGTCAATAATGGTAAAAATGACCTTACCTGATCCCCCACCCCAAAATAATCCCCGTTACAAACGCCAGCCCAGCACCCAACGTAAATGTAGCATGGGAATAAATCCCAATCAGGGGTCAGGTCCTTGCCAGAGAAAGCCAGTGATTAAAGAGGCCGGTAAGACTTTCAGCCCAATCACCCCATTCAATAATCCACAAGCCGTACCAAACTTTTCTCCTGAAACAAGGTCAGCAACGAAGGCTTTTAATGTACCTTCCGCATATGCATAATATGCACCGTATAGGGCAAAAAAAAACCAATCCTGCCATCCAGTCAGGAAAAGTGCCAACTCAAGATTAACATTTGTCAGATAACCAACCCGTAGATATTTTTTGCAAGTTGCTGCGTTCTTGGCCATCCCCTTAACCAGTCCGAGAATAGTTGTTCGTACTCCGAGCACATGAGCAAGGAATAATGAGATGTAGTTAATAATCATTCCTGAAGAGACATCTGTTGGAAATGATGTCTGGGTTGCTATGCACAGATTACAATGTAGACCCCCAACCTAGGTTTGTTTCTTGCCATTGTTTATAACTCTTTCGCCTGGTTCCACAAAATATCCATCTCTTCCAGCGACATTTCCATTAAATCCCTGCCTTGGTCCCTGGCTGATTTCTCGATATACGCAAAACGGTGCTTAAATCGGCGATTCGCCCCTCGCAGCGCACTCTCTGCATCAACACCATACCAACGGGCAAGGTTCACCAAGGCGAACAATACATCTCCCAATTCCGCATTTCGCTCATCGGCATCAACAGCATCCTGCAGTTCAGTAATTTCCTCGCTATGCTTTTCCCACACATCCTCGATCTTGGGCCAATCAAAACCTATCCGCGCTGCTCGATCTTGGTATTCCTGAGCTTGGGTTAGGGAAGGAAGGACTATCTCAACCCCATCGAGTAAGGATTTCTCAATCTGCCCGTTGAATTGACGCTCTTGAGCTTTTATCCGTTCCCAGTTTTGCAATACCTCATCAGCTCCATCTACCTGAAGATCAGAAAACACATGCGGGTGCCGCTGGATTAATTTAGTACAAATTGAATCAATAACCTCTGCGCTGGTAAAATCACCATCCTCCATGCCGATCTGCATTAACATGGTGACCACCAGCAACAAATCGCCTAATTCTTCTCTGACTTTATTCGAGTCACCACTATCAATCGCGTTCAGAACCTCATAAGCTTCCTCTAACAGGTGCGGCTGCATGGATTCCAGGGTCTGTTCTCGATCCCAAGGACAGCCTTCTGGGGCGCGTAAATGAGCAGCGATTTCCTGTAACCTCTCGAAAGCTGTCTGTTTACCCAAAGACGGTAAGTAGAGTACAGTTAATAATCCAATATTTTCACTGCGATCAATTTCGTACAAAGGAACATTTTCAACAATACAGTCCCTGGTACCAGCGCCATGTACCATTGTTACGGGTTGGAGATCTGGATAGAGATTCATTAAGGTAAGTTTTACTTCTGAGGCAATATATTGGTCGTATATTTGGGCGATGAGGACAGGATAATGAGGAGGAAAAGGTGGGTGGTGCAGTTGGACTAACTCCAATGCATCCACCAGTGAAATCCCATCAAATGGGTCAATGCCAAGGGTGCGGAAAACCGGTTCAAGAAAACTAATCCCCTCGCAAACTTCTACAGGAATTCCAACAGCTTTCGCTCGCTTATAGATATCAGGTCCTGTTGCTTCAGCGATGAATGGATGACCCGGGACAGCATAGACAACCCCAGCCGGTCGCTTCCCCAAGGTCAAGATCTCGTCAACAATCCGAGAATAAACTTCCTCAAACGAGTCATATTGCTCATAAAGGGAATCGAAATCATATACCCGCAATGACTTAGGGAAACCCGCGACGGTAGGATGTCGTCGGGTTCGCAGATATATCTCGTTTGTTTGTTGGATAATATCCCAGGCTTCACGACTAAGCAACTGAGGATCTCCTGGTCCCAATCCAAGAATGGTTATTCCTTTGTTCATAAACGTATTACCCTTTTAATACATTGGTAGCTAATTCTCTATTTATTTGAATAAGCTTCCAAATTTATGATTGAATCGATACTACCTGATCACATTCTTGGACCAATGTTTAGAATGTTACTTCTTTATCGTGGTTGAATGCATCATTTGACTTCTGTATTTATTTAAATGAAAACGTATTGCCTGCTCCGTATTTCGTATCTTAATTTAGGCTAGGCGATACGCAATAGGCAATACGCTCCCAAAAATAAGTCGTGGACTTTATCGCTTTGTATAGGTAGGTGCTTTGCGAGCCCTTTTAAGTCCTGGCTTTTTACGTTCTTTCTCGCGAGAATCTCGAGTAAGATAACCACTCTTTCTAAGCAAGGGTTTCAGTTCAGGGTTCATGTTTAGCAAAGCACGAGCGATACCCAAACGAACTGCTCCGGTTTGTCCTGTAATACCGCCCCCATTGACAAGCACGGTCACATCCAGTGAATCTCGCTGACCAACAGCCTCTAAGGGTTCAATTACTTTATTTGAGTCGCCAAGGCGCGGGAAATAGTCTTCCAAGGTACGCTCATTGACAATAAAATCGCCAGAACCACTCGTAATGCGCACGCGGGCTGTACTCGCTTTGCGACGTCCGATTCCTTCGTAATATTCTCCAGCCATCATTGCTCCTTAATCGATGGGATTACATCTTCTAATAATTTCGGTTGTTGGGCATCATGGGGATGATCAGGTCCGGCATAAATTCGAAGTTTACGCATCAAACTTCGACCCATGCGGTTATGCGGCAACATACCCCAAACAGCTTTCTCTATCACCCGTTCAGGATGCCTTTCAAGCTGGTTGCGCAAGGAAATCGCCTTGAGCCCACCTGGATAACGAGTAGCACGATAATAAATTTTGTCCTCTAATTTGTTTCCGGTTACACGTATATGTTTTGCATTTGTCACAATGACATAATCACCCATTTCTACACCGGGTGTGAAACCAGGCTTGTGTTTGCCCAATAACAACCTAGCAATTTGCGTTGCTAGGCGACCGAGTATCTGATCATTCGCATCAACTAAGATCCAATCTCGGTTAATTTCTTCATTTTTAGGATAATATGTTTTTTGCACGGTTGAATTACTCCGTTCTACATTTTTTTATATATCAAGTTAAACACCTTGTTTGATGAAAATTTATCGAGGCATACACGGATCGTAGCTTTGCCAATATTTCAAAGCTCATCTACTAGGTGCCTTCAATCACTCTCACCGATATCTATAGGATATTTCACACAAACCAAGGTCAATCCTTTCGCAGGTGCCAATCCTTTCAGTGGTTCTTCTCCTGGATTGTAAAGATGCTGGGAAAGTTCTTGGCAATCCAACATCCCCTGTCCTACTCTAACCTGAGCATAGACTAATCGACGTACCATATGGTAAAGGAATGCATTTGCAGTAATCCTTACAGTCATGTGGCTGCCGTGTACGGTCCAGAACATCGAGGTTACTTGGCGGATTGTGCTGTCCTCGTCCCTCGAGGGGCGTCCATAACCAGCAAAGTCATGGACACCTATATATAATGCTGCAGCTTCATCCAATCGATGAGCATCTGGTTTAGGCCATACCTGCCAGGTGTACCGTTCAAGGATGGGATTGCGCACTTCATCACAAAAAATGCGATATTTATATGTCCTTGAGGTTGCATCATAACGAGGATGAAAATCCGGATTCCTCAAGAATAACCTAAGTACGGAGATATCCTTTGGTAATAAAGAATTCAGTGCATTCCTCAAATTAACCAGGGAATGGTTCCATTCTAAATCAAAGGCAGCAACCTGGCCTGTTGCATGTACACCAGCATCAGTACGTCCCGCAAACAGCACGGATTTCCCTGTCCACTTCAGCTTCCGCAATGCAGCCTCTAATACACCTTGTACTGTACGAGTTTCTGCTTGGAATTGAGAACCGTGGAAATCAGTTCCGTCGTAAGTGAGAATAACTTGGTAACGTTCCATTTTTCAGTGACCCATGACGAGTTTCTAATCTCTCAACACTGGTCACAGGACACTGTACTTTACTCTTCAACCAATTCTAAGATTACCATCTCAGCAGAATCACCATGGCGAGGGCCTAACTTGATCATACGCGTATACCCTCCCTGGCGGTTTTCAAACCGTGGTGCAATATCTTCAAACAACTTTTTGACGATTTCCTTATCTCCCAAACGGGCAATTGCAAGGCGTTTTACATGCACTGCCTCCGCTTCCTCAGCATTACTATTCCGTTTGGCGAGTGTGATCATTCTTTCTGCTTGAGGTCGGATTGCTTCTGCTTTAGCGCGTGTGGTGCGAATTCGTTCATGTTCGAACAGCTGTTTGATTAAGATTCGGCGCAAAGCAGAACGCTCATCCGTGCCTCGACTCAGCCTTTTACCAGCTATTTTGTGTCGCATTGTCATTACTCCAATTCAGGTTCTTCCTGAACTTCATCCGAAAGATACCCTTTTTCCACCATTTTTTGCTGCAATTCCTGGAAACTTTTTTCTCCGAAGTTCCGGATGGATAAGACAGCTTCCTCCCCCTTTTCCATCAAGGTAATCACCTCACCGATTGTGGTAATTCCTGTACGCTTCAGGGAATTGAAAACACGAACAGAAAGGTCCAGGCTTTCAATGGGGGTTTCTATGATTTCGCTGGTTAGTCCATCTTCTTCGATTTCTTCCTCAGCAACCATTGCTAAAGATTCTTCGCTAACACCTGCAAGGTGACGCAAATGCTCAATGAAGATCATTGCACTAGTACTAAGGGCTTTTTCTGGACCGATGGTCCCATCTGTCCAAACTTCGACCACCAGTCGGTCATAGTCTGTACTTTGTCCGACACGGGCAGAGCCCACATTCCAGTTCACCCGTTTTACCGAGTTAAAGATTGCATCCACGGGCAGTTCACCAATGGGTAAACGACCAGTCCGTTCTTCTGCTGGGGAATAACCTCGACCTCTCTCGACATGCATTTCAATTTCCAAGGGAGTATCCCGGTCATCGACAGTGAACAGGTAAAGTTCTGGATTTACAATTTCCACTTCAGGTGGCGTGATGATATCAGCAGCGGTAACCACACCGGTACCATTCACATCTAGATGAATCCTTGCGTTATCCACATCATGAAGAATCATGCGCAGTTTCTTAATCTGCAACATAACCCTGATCACATCCTCGCGTACCCCGGGAATTTCGCTGAACTCATGCTGGACGTCGGTGATCCGAATAGAGGTCACTGCTGCCCCATCCAAGGAAGACAACATGACCCGACGCAGCGTATTTCCAAGGGTTATCCCATAACCTCGTTCCAACGGGCTGATCACAAATTTACCGTAATTTCGAGATTCTGCCTCACGTTCGATTTTCGGCGTAACCATACTACTTAATCCCAACACGGTTCACCCTTTCACACATAATTAATGTCTGTTTCAATAACGAAAAGTCCAATTCCAGTCTTCATCCAACTATCGCTGTGAATAGTACTCAACTATCAACTGCTCATTGAGATTACCATCAATCTCGATACGTTCAGGAAGACGATTGAGTTTTCCAGATAAATTCCTTAAATCACGACTGAGCCAATCAGGAACATTCCGTTCTTCTGCTAGGTCCCGAAGTTCTTTAAAGTATGTCCGCTGCCGAGAACCTTCCCTCACCGAAATCTCGTCATTCAGTGACAAGGACATCGATGGCACATCCGTGCGCCGACCATTAACATCAAAATGTCCATGTGTCACCAACAGTCGTGCTTGAGCTCGACTATCCGCATATCCCATGCGATATACAATGTTATCCAGGCGAGATTCCAGGATTTGAAGAAGGTTGAGACCGGTTAAACCGCGTCGTTTTAGCGCTTCTCGATAATAACGCCGGAACTGGCGTTCCATGACACCATAAATTCGGCGTGCTTTCTGCTTGGCTCTCAATTGCCGACCATAATCAGATTCACGCCTGCGGCGATATTGAGCGCTTCGACCATGCTGCCCAGGGGGATATTCTCGTCGCTCAAATGAACATTTTGGAGAAAAACAGCGCGCTCCCTTCAAAAATAACTTTTCGCCTTCTCGCCGGCAAAGTTTGCAAACAGGCCCACGATATTTGCCCATAAGATCTATCCTCTAAATTTCTTAATTTACAAATTTAAATCAATTGTTATACCCGACGTTTTTTGGGTGGACGGCAACCGTTATGCGGTACCGGAGTCTCATCCGTGATAGAAGTGACCTTCAACCCTCGTGCTTGAATTGCACGGATAGCTGCCTCACGTCCTGGCCCAGGTCCTTTTATAAAAACATCGACCTCTTGTAAACCCATTGCCTGTGCTTTCTTCATTGCTTCTTCCG
>CAZTJD010000073.1:0-13585 GCA_964613985.1 uncultured Anaerolineales bacterium | reverse complement strand
GCTAAACGGGCGGCAAAGGGTGTGCTCTTTCGAGAGCCTTTAAAACCAGAAGAACCAGCGCTTCCCCAACACACTGTATTGCCCTGCATATCCGTAACAGTGACAATTGTGTTATTGAATGTAGCATAAATATGCACCTGACCTGAGGACAAGGTACGTTTGGTCTTCCTTGCGCCACCTTTTCGGCGCGATGAACCTCTTTGTTGAGCCATATTACCTCGCGATTATTCTCATTCTTTCATTCGTTGTCCAGATTAAACCGATGGGTTAATATCCTGGTTGAGAAGGAGATTCCTGGAACGGTCGCCACGAGAGATGGAAAGGATCCCATTGTCCGCACAAGAATGCTTCCCTTTATCGGGTCATAAAACTGAACTGCGACTCCAAATAAAGGAGTAGCAATACAGTCTTAAAGAATTATTTCTTCTTAGCTCCTCGCCTACGACCTCGTCCTGCAACCGTCTTTTTTGGACCTTTGACCGTCCGGGCATTGGTTTTCGTCCTTTGGCCGCGAACAGGCAAATGACGCCGGTGGCGTAAACCACGATAACACCCAATTTCCATCAGACGTTTTATATGCATTTGCGTTTCACGACGCAAATCGCCTTCAAGTTTATAGTCTTGAATATATTCACGAATATTGGTAACTTGAGCATCCGTTAAATCTTTAACCCTGGTATCCGGATCTATTCCGGTAGCATTTAGGGTTTCTAAGGATCTCGTCCGCCCAATACCATAGACGTATGTTAAACCTATTTCAATTCGTTTGTCGCGTGGGAGGTCCACGCCTTCAATACGTGCCATATGTCTCTATCCCTGTCGTTGTTTATGTTTCGGATTTTCACAAATCACGTACAGTACACCTTTACGTTTTACAATCTTGCACTTTGCACAACGTTTTTTAATTGATGCTGATACTTTCACAATTTCACTCTCCTACAAGTAACAACTTGTAATAAGCAGCCAAAGCTTTTATTATATCAAAGATCATTCTTTCCGTCCAGATTATTCATCATTCAATGTTGTAAGAATCCTGGGTCCAGTTTCTGTCACTGCTATGGTATGTTCATGATGGGCTGTTAAAGAACCATCTGCCGAGACAACGGTCCATTGGTCCGGCAACACTCTGGTTCGATAAGTACCAACCAGAGTCATTGGTTCAATTGCCAAGGTAATTCCAGGACGAAGAACCAAGCCACGACCTGGTTTACCATAATTCGGTACCTGAGGCGCTTCGTGCATCTGGCGCCCAACTCCATGACCACTATATTCCCGAGGAACATGATAACCAAATTTTTCCACATAATCTTGTATAGCAGCAGATATGTCACCAATCCTATTTCCAGGGAACATCTGCTTGATCCCTTCATATAATGCTTTCTCGGTGACATCTAAAAGTTTTCTCGCTTTTACCGAAAGTTTGCCAACTCCTGCAGAAAATGCAGAATCTGCAACAAAGCCCTGGAAAGTCGTACCGCAATCCACAGAAACAATATCTCCTTCTATCAAGGTCCTTTTTCCAGGAATCCCGTGCACCAATTCCTCGTTAATACTTACTGTTATAGTTGCCGGATAAGGATAAGGTCCTGGAAAACCTTTAAAGGTTGGGATTCCGCCATGACCGAGAATTACGCTTTCAGCCGCTTCATCCAGTTCTGCAGTAGTAATGCCGGGTCGGATCATTTTCCGGACTGTTTCTAAAGCCAAAGCGTTTATGCGACCTGCCTGATGCATAATTTCGATCTCTTCCTTGCTTTTTATTACAACATTTCGGTCCCAAGCCATTACGCTTCTCCTTTGGAAAGGGCAGTGAATAGATCTGCAGTCACCTGCTCGATGGATTGGGCACCATCCACTTCTAAAAGTAGCCTTCTATGTTGGTAGTACTCGATCAATAGTTGTGTTTGATTTTGGTAAACTCGAATCCGGTTTGTTACGGTTTCTACTTTATCATCATCACGCTGGAACAGTATTGCACCATCTTCGTCACAAATTCCTGCTTTTTGAGGAGGGTTGAATTTTACATGATAAACCCTACCACAAGTTGGACAGGTCCACCGACCTGTTAACCTGGCGATTAATTCTTCCTGGCTCACGTTGATATAGGGTACAGCATTTACTTGACCACCTAATTCCTTCAACATGTCGTCCAAAGCTTTTGCTTGGGTAGGTGTCCGAGGAAAGCCATCTAGCAATGCGCCATTTTTACAATCTTCTTGGGTCAATCGCACTCTGATCATTTCAATGGTTACATCATCTGGAACCAGCTCGCCCTTATTGATAAAGCCTTCTGCAATCTTTCCAAGTTCAGTCTGTTTTTTTAAATTCTCCCGGAAGATATTACCTGAGGAAATGTGAGGTATTCCCAATTTCTGAGAGATTGCCTGTGCTTGAGTACCTTTTCCGGCACCAGGTGGTCCGAGTAAAACGATGAATTTAGGCATGTCAGCAACGATTCCTAGCGTACCAATAAAGTATCTTCATAGCCATGGAGTTTAAGTTCAGCGTTGATATTGAAGAAGGTATCACGCACAACCCCAACTACGATCAATAAACCTGATGCAGAAACCAGTAATGTGCCTGCGTTTTGTCCCAGAGGTAAAATCAAACCAACTAAGAAAGGTGTAATCGCCACAAATCCGAGAAAGAACGCACCTGGAAAAGTTATCCGTCTTAGCACTTTCGTCAGATAGCGTTGGGTTGGCGCGCCACGGCTTACTCCAGGAATTTGGGCTCCGGCACGTTTTAAATTCTCTCCGTAGTTCTGTTGAGCAAATATTACATCTGTATAGAAAAATGTGAAACCCACAACGCCAATGAAGAAGAAAAGCCAATACCAAGCTGTAGAACCGCCAAAAATGGTTTGGATGGTCAACGCCAGGTTAGCGACCCATGCTGTTTGCGATTGAATGAAGAAGCTGGCGATGATTGCAGGTAAGGTCAATAAGGATTGAGCAAAAATAATCGGGATCATCCCAGCCATGTTTACCCTTAGAGGAAGACTACCCTTCACAGGCATGGACATCCGGTTACCAACTCTTCGCCCCGGGTACATTACCGGTACATTCCTTTGACCTTGTTGAACGAAAACAATCACACCAATCGTAAGGATTGTAATAATGATCATCATCAAGAATACCCACCAACGGACGTTTGGATCAGTGTATGCATCGGCATTCAATAATCGAGCAAAGTTCGTTGGAATACGAGTGACGATACCAGTAAAAATGAGCAGGCTTAAACCTTGGTTTCGAATACCATATTCAGAAATCAATTCACCTAACCAGATCGCAAACATAGTCCCAGCGGTCATACTGAATATAATAGCAATGCTTGGCACCAAGGATGCCCCATGAAAACCAAAGTTATTAAGAATTGGTGTTCCAGCAAACGATCCGAAGATTCTGATCTGTGAAACAGCTTGTAAAGCCGCCATTGGGACAGCAAGGATATAGGTCCATTTTTCCATCCATTTCTGCCCCTCGCGTGGATCATCTTCCATACGTTGCTGCAGGGCTGGGATTACTGGTACTAATAACTGCAGGATGATTTGTGCAGTAATATACGGGTATACACCCATCGCTAATACGGAAAAATTGGATACTGTACCACCTGATAACAGGTCCATGATCCCAACTAAGGTACCTGCTGCACCACCACCTTCTAAAATGGCTGAGATTGCAGCTCGGTCAACACCTGGTACGGGAACATGGGCTACCAAGCGGTAGATCACCATAATGCCAAGGGTTATGAGAAGCTTCCTTCGGATGTCTCGTGCTGTCCATAAATAACGCCACGCAGACCGTTTCATTTTTCGCTCCTTATAGCTGACCTGATAGAAACTGCTGCAAAATGATCATGAAACCATCCATTGAGAAAGACTCTATTTATTTCGGAAAGTTGTTCGATCATATTTTGCAACCAGAACCTAGATAGCCAACTATTTTATAATCTCAACCTGACCACCAGCTGCTTCAATCTTCGCCTGCGCGCCACCAGAAACCCGGTGAACTCTAATTTTAAGGGCAGTATTAACCTCACCTCGTCCTAAAATAACGACCGGTTTTTTACTATCCTTAATTAACCCAGCCTCAGCAAGGATTTCTGGTGTTACCTCCCCATCAGTAGTGAACACACTCAGTTGATCAAGATTGACTTCATGGTATTCAACCCTATGAGGAGGTGTAAAACCCCGCTTGAAGGGAAGTCTTCGGAAGAAAGGCAGATTGCCGCCTTGGTGCCAAAGGGAAGTTCCACCACCTGCTCTGGAATTTTGACCTTTCATACCACGACCAGCTGTTTTCCCTTGTCCAGCGGAGATCCCACGACCAACTCGTTTCCTTCGCTTTTTTGAGCCTTCATTAGGCTTAAGTTCATGCAATTTCATCTTTACACCTATTCTTCAATTGCAACCAGGTGACTGACCCGGTCCAACATACCGCGCAGTGCTGGTGTATCAACATGCTCCACGGTCTGGTTTAACCGCTTCAAACCCAGGGCTCGAACAGTACCTTTTTGACGCTCCGAATACCCAATTGGGCTTTTCACCAATGTGACATATAATTTTTTTTCTTTAGATCCCTTGCGCTTAGCCATTTCGTTTCCTGCTTTCCCAAAACGGTAACACCTCTCCTACAGGTTTCCCGCGTTCAGCAGCTACCTGGGCAGGTGTTTTCAGTTTGTCTAGAGCTTTCATTGTAGCTGAGACAACATTTAGCATATTGGCACTACCAAGAGATTTGGTCAAAATATCAGAAATACCAACCGCTTCTAAAACTGCACGCACACTACCAGAGGCAATAACACCTGTACCAGGTGAGGCAGGTTTCAGAAGCACCTTTGCGCCAGATACTTTACCGGTAACCTCAAATGGAATGGTTGAACCAGATAATGCTATCCGATGCATATCCTTCTTGGCTTTATCAGTAGCCTTTCGCATTGCATCAGGTACAGAGTTCGCTTTACCTACTCCCATACCGACACTGCCCTTATTATCGCCGACTACCATGGTGACACGGAAGGAAAACCGGCGACCACCTTTAACCACTGTGGCAACACGATTGATCTCGATGACACGTTCATCGAGTTCTTGTTCGAATTCTTTTCCTTGATAAGTCGTCATATCTTTCTCCTAAACTGCCATATATGACGGCAGTTCGTTGGGGGTTAAGATCTAAAATTTTAGGCCGCCTTCACGTGCGCCTTCTGCCAGAGCTTTTATCCGTCCAGCATAACGATATCCACTACGATCAAACACCACAATTTCAATGCCATTTTCCCTGGCACGTTCAGCTACCGTTTTGCCAACTAGTTTTGCCTGCTCCGTTTTCGTCAGCCCATCCATCTTCTTGCGCAATTCATTGTCGATCGAAGATGCAGATGCCAGGGTAAAACCTGCTTCATCATCAATCACTTGAGCGTAAATATTTGTTAGACTTCGGAAGACATTCAATCGCGGTTTTTCAGGGTTGCCTGAAACATTTTTTCGAACTCTAGCGTGTCGCCGAATTCGAGCAGCGGAACGAGTCTTATTTTTAGCCATTATTGCACCTTACCAGCTTTACCAGCCTTTCGGCGGATTCTCTCATCAAGATACTTGATGCCCTTTCCTTTATAAGGCTCGGGGGGGCGTATTTTCCGAATATCAGCGGCAACTTGCCCTACCTGTGCTTTATCAAAGCCCTGAACCTTAATGAGACGGGCGCGAGCATCTACATCAAAAGTGATCCCTTCGGGGGGATCGACTTCCACCGGATGTGAGTACCCCACGTTAATGACTAGCTTTTCTCCACTCAATTCTGCGCGGTAACCAACGCCATTAACTTCCAAGACTTTCTCAAAACCTTTACTTACACCAGTGACCATATTATTAATTAATGCCCTGGTCATACCGTGCAGCGCGCGATGGATCCGCTCATCAGAAGGTCGTTCTACTGTGATCACACCGTCTTTTTGTGTGATCCTCATAGCAGCAGGAAACGTGTGTTCCATTTGACCTTTTGGTCCTTTTACACGGACATGGGAACCACGGATATTCACATCAACGCCCTGCGGCACTTCCACTGGCATTCGACCAATTCGTGACACAGTTCTACCTCCTAAGATAAGACAAAAGCTGAATGAAACCAATAGCTTTAAATCAAAACTATTTTTTTCATTCTTAAACTTCTATCTGTAATCTTTAATCTTCAAACTCCAATCTTGCTTTACCAAACTTTACAAACAACCTCACCACCAACTCCCAATTTCCGGGCCTGTTTACCGGTCATAACACCTTTTGGAGTGGATAAAATCGCAATACCCATCCCAGATAACACCCAGGGAATATCTCGTTTACCGGTATAAATTCTTCGACCTGGACGACTAATTCTTTGGATGCCGGATAAGATGGGTTTCCGCTCGCGTCGTTCACCAACATACTTCAGACGGATACGCAGCACTTGTTGACCAGGTTTATCACCATCTACAACCTGGTAGCTTTTTATAAACCCTTCTTCTTTCAGGATTTTGGCGATGTCTACCTTCATCTTCGAACTGGGCATCGCAGTTACAGTATGCCCGGCAATAACAGCATTTCGGATACGCGTCAGCATATCAGCAATCGGATCATTAACACTCATTCTTCAAACCTCCACCCGGATTACCAGGAAGATTTTGCTACACCGGGAATCTTGCCTTCTAAGGCTAATTCGCGGAAACAAATTCGGCATAAACCAAACCTACGCATATACCCACGAGGTCGCCCACACTTCTTGCAACGATTTCTTACTCGAGTTTTATACTTTCTCCGGCTTTCCCGGATTTTGATAGATGTTTTTGCCATTTTCTAACCTTCCTGTCTAAAAGGCATGCCAAGCATTCTTAACAATTCGCGTCCCTCTTCATCGGTGTTTGCGCTGGTCACAATACTTACTTCCATACCACGCACCTTATCGATCTTGTTATAATCGATCTCAGTGAAAACCAGCTGCTCTCGTAACCCAAGTGTATAGTTACCTCGTCCGTCAAATGAGTTTGGGGAAATCCCTCTAAAGTCACGCACACGAGGTAAGGCAACATTCATCAACCTATCCAAGAAAGACCACATACGCTCACCACGCAAATCTACCTTTACGCCAATTGCTCGTCCTTCACGAAGTTTAAAATTCGCGATGCTCTTTTGGGCTTTTGTAATCACTGGTTTTTGACCTGTTATTTTGGTTAAATCTTCCACCGCACCATCAAGTGCTTTGATATTATCCAAAGCCTCACCTACACCGATGTTTACGATCACTTTCTTCACTTTCGGCACTTGCATAACATTGTCAATATTTAATGTTTTCATCAAGGCCGGAACAATCTCTTCTTGATAACGATTTTTTAGTGCTAAACTCATTTTGTCACTCTCACTGACCTCAGTCTATTAGTTTCCCACAACGTTTACAAACTCGTTGGGGTAGACCGTCTTCGTCACGTTGTATACCAACTCGCGTGGTTTCATCACAATTTGGGCAAACCAGCATCACATTGGAAATATGTACCGGTCCCTCAAATTCAATGATACCTGGATTCATACTTCTGCCTTGGGTTTGTACCTGGCTTTGGTGCTTCTTGCGAATACTGACACCTTGTACAGTGACCCGGTCTTTCTTAGGTGATACTTTAATCACTTCACCGCGCTTCCCTTTATCCTCGAAGCTTCCTGAGATAATTTCAACAATATCACCTTTTCGAATTTTTGCTTTCACTTTTCTTTCTCCTACAAGCCAAATATCCTAGGGATGAATGTCTAAAGGGCTTCTGGTGCCAGGGAAACAATTTTCATGTACCCTTTTTCACGTAATTCTCGAGCAACAGGGCCAAAAATCCGCGTTCCCTTGGGATTAACACCGTCTGTGTCAAGGATGACCGCAGCATTATCGTCAAACCGGATGTAAGATCCATCTTCTCGTCGCCATTCTTTAGAAACGCGAACGATTACAGCTTTAACAATATCGCTCTTCTTCACCGAACTATGAGGTGTGGCTGATTTTATCGTACCAATTACGATGTCACCAATGTGAGCGTAACGACGTCGCGTTCCACCCACTACCTGGATTACCAGCATCTCACGACCGCCTGTATTGTCGGTAACTTTTAGGCGGGACTCTTGTTGAATCATTCTTCCGCCTCCTCTTCAAAGTTATCACTTACTCCTTCCTCATGTCGAAGTATTTCTTCAACAACCCAACGCTTATGTCGTGATAACGGACGACTTTCGACGATACGTACCTGGTCTCCAACCTGGCAACCCAATTCGTCGTGAGCCTTAAATCTGGTGTGGTCAGTGAGGACTTTCTTATATAGACGATGACGATAAGTCCGAGCGACATCAACCACAACCGTCTTCTGCATTTTATTACTCAAAACAAAACCTGTCAGACGACGTCGATTATTCATTCTTCACCTTCCATTACAGCCTCGTTTTCTCGCTCGTTCAAGATTGTAAGCATTCGGGCTACCTGGCGCCGAGTATATTTTAAACGGGTAAAGTCTACTAATTCGCCCGTGGCCTGCTGAAATCGTAGGTTCATCATTTCTTCTCTGGCTTCATCAATCCGCGAACGGATTTCATCGGTTGATAAAGCTCGAATTTCATCTGCATTCATCCTTCATCTCCTGCCAATTCTCGCGCCATGATTTTTGTTTTTATAGGCAATTTGTAAGCAGCTAACTGCAGTGCTCTTCGAGCCACATCGTCTGCAACACCACCACCAACTTCAAATAATACTCGTCCGGGTTTGACTACAGCAGCCCAATATTCCACGGCTCCTTTCCCTTTTCCCATACGGCTTTCAGCAGCGCGTTTTGTAATGGGTTTATCTGGGAAGATCCGTATCCATACTTTTCCACGACGGCGCATGTGGCGCACCATTGTACGACGAGCAGACTCGATCTGTCGGGCGCTCACCCAACCAGGTTCCAAGGCTTGGAGTCCCCAGTCCCCAAAATGCACATCAGCACCTCGCTGGGCTTTACCTTTCATACGGCCTCTCATTTGCTTTCTATATTTCACACGTTTTGGCATCAACATGGTTGAAACCTCTTTCTAAATTTCTACTCCAGTTCAATACTGGCTTTATTATTCGCTAATATAAACGCCTTCAGTGGCTGCAGGTGTCTCTTCCGAAATGGATAAAATTTCACCTTTATAAATCCACACTTTAATACCAATTCTTCCATAGGTGGTTAAAGCTTCAGCCAATGCGTAATCGATATCCGCTCGCAAGGTTTGGCGTGGAACACGACCCTCACGCATATGGATGGTGCGAGCCATTTCTGCGCCAGCCAGACGACCAGCAACCTGCACACGAATTCCCTCCGCGCCCTGGCGCATTGTTTGGCGGATTGCTCGTTTCATTGCACGCGAGAAACTAATTCTTCTTTCGAGTTGACCGGCTATATTTTCCGCAACAAGCAGGGCATCCATGTCAGGAGATTTGATCTCTTTAATATCCATATCTACTTTTTTGCCAATAAAAGTTTCTAATGATCGGCGAACTTGCTTGATATTATCACCTCTTCGACCGATGAACACGCCCGGTTTTGCGGTATGAACAATAACTTTTACTTTTCCCGGAAAACGCTCAATTTCAATCCGGGATATTCCAGCATTCGGTGCTTCTTTACGAATTAACTCGCGTATTTCAAGGTCTTGGTGGAGTTGGTCTACATAGTTCTCACCTTCAGCGTACCAACGACCATCCCAAGTGCGGTTAATCTTCAAACGAAAACCAATTGGATGTACTTTGCGACCCATAACTTCTCCTGGTGTTCTCTCTATCTAAATTAGCCTAAAATTTAATCCCGTTCCCGCAGGATTACAGTAATGTTCGACGACCGGCGTAACCAGGGTTTAAAACGACCCCTGGCACCAAATCGTCGCCACTTCCGGGTTGGAGCTTCATCTGCGAAGATACTGTGGATGTATAAATTATCTCGACTGATCCCAAAGTTCTCTTCGGCGTTTGCCATTGCTGATGCAATCACCTTGGATACAGGGTGAGAAGCCTTGTTCGTCTCATATTTCAAGATATCCATAGCTTCCAGGACGTCTTTTCCTCGCACCAGGTTGATCACAAGACGAACTTTCTGGGCAGATATGGTAATAAAACGTGCATGAGCTCGAATGTCTTCAGCCATATTCCTATCGCCTACCTCTCTCGACAACATGACCACGGAAGGTGCGGGTGGGAGCAAATTCTCCCAACCGATGGCCAACCATCGTTTCAGTGATATATATCGGTACGTGTCTGCGACCGTCATGGACTGCAACCGTATGTCCAACCATCTGTGGGAAGATTACGCTGGAACGGCTCCAGGTACGAATAACTTTCTTCTCACCACTTTCATTCATGGCTTCAATTTTTTTCAAGAGTTTTGGGCTTATAAATGGGCCCTTTTTCAATGATCTTGACATTACTCAATCTCCTGGTCTGACTATTCGGAAATCTACATACCTCGGTTGAGAATAACCGTGAACCGAGAATGGTTTGGACTCCCAGGCAACACTTCAATCAGCGGCGTTTCTTACTTCGACGGCGAATGATATATTTATCCGTTTTCTTATTCTGCCGGGTTTTTTTACCTAGAGTTTTCTGACCCCAGGGGCTTTTAGGACTTGGCATACCGATGGGGGTACGTCCCTCGCCACCACCATGCGGATGATCTCTAGGGGACATTGCAGATCCCCGTACTGTCGGTCTGATTCCCAGGTGTCGCTTCCGTCCTGCTTTACCTAGGCTGATATTGCCATGGTCGAGGTTACCTACCTGACCAATCGTAGCGTAACAACGCTGTTGAATCAGGCGGATTTCACCCGAAGGGAGCCGAACATGGGCATAATCACCTTCTTTAGCTAATAGTTGGGCAGCACTTCCTGCGGAACGCACCAACTGACCACCGTAACCCACTTTCATTTCGATATTGTGGATCATGGTCCCTGGGGGGATATTGCTAATAGGTAAACTATTCCCAGGGTAAATATCTGCACCTGGACCTGAAACCACTGTATCGCCCACACGCAATCCAACAGGCGCAACAATATATCGCTTCTCGCCATCAGTGTAATGGAGTAAAGCTAAACGAGCAGTGCGGTTAGGGTCATATTCAATTGCAGCTACCTTAGCTGGAATATCACGCTTATCGCGCTTAAAATCAACTACTCGTATCTTCCGCTTATGACCACCACCACGATGTCTTACTGTCACGCGACCATAGGTGTTTCGACCACCGCTTTTACGACGCTCAATGATCAAAGAGCGCTCTGGTTTGGTTTTTGTAATCTCTTCGAATGTGTGGCCTGTCCTGCCGCGCATCCCAGGTGAAGTCGGTTTGTATTTCTTTACTGCCATTACCGAACTCCTTCGAAGGCTTCAATAGTGTCGCTTGGGTCCAAGGTTACAATAGCTTTTTTGTAACCACTGCGGCGAACCAAGAGACGTCGGCTTCTCGCTCTCCGAGATCGTTTTGCTGGGGCATTAATAATATTCACCTTCAAAACGGTCACATCAAAAAGCGTTTCTACTGCATCCTTTACCATCGATTTTGTTGCATTAGACGCAACTTCAAAGGCATATTGGTGCAGTTTTAAGTACTGATGGCTCGATTTCTCAGTTAAAATCGGGCGTTTTAGCACATCATATATCGTCGTCATTTCATTCTCTCATTTAACCCAAATGCGCAGAAATCTTATCCAACGCCTGAATTGGGAGCAAAATCCTATCGTAACCCAATAAATCTCGAACGTTAATGTAATTTACTAGCAACGTTTTGGCTTCGGGTATATTACGAACCGATAACTCGACATTCTTGTAATCCGCGCTTTTCTCGGGCACCAGAATTAATGTGCTGGAATCCCCAACACACATTTCTAAAGCCTTCGCCATTACTTTTGTTTTAGGTTCTGATATACGCAAATCATCAATCACCACTAAATCATTAGCTGCTGCCTTCACTGAAAGCGCTGATTTTAACGCAGCCTGGCGCATCTTGCGGGGCATTTTTTTCTCATAATCTCGCGGCTTGGGGGTGTGGATTTTGCCACCGCCTACCCACTGAGCTGCTCGAATCGACCCCTGTCGGGCTCGACCTGTTCCTTTTTGCCGCCAGGGTTTTTTCCCGCCACCACGAACATCACTGCGTCCTTTCGTGTTGTGGGTTCCGAGACGACTGTTGGCCATCTGTCTGACATATGCTTGATGCATCAGATCTACATTAACCGGGGCATCAAAGATCTCCGCAGGCAATTCTACGGTATCGACCTTTTTCCCTTCCATATTAAGAACATCTACTTCCATGATTCTTCGCTCCAAACGCTATTGTTTTCGCGCTTCATTAATAACAACAAAACCGCCTTTTGGCCCGGGTACTGATCCACGAACACCAATCAGGTTTCGCTCAGAATCAACCAGCACTATTTTTAGGTTCTGTGCAGTTACACGCTTGCTGCCCATGTGGCCTGGCATCCGTTTTCCAGGAAAAACTCGCGCTGTCCCTGATGTCGCTCCGATGGATCCAGGTGCACGTAGACGGTCCGACTGACCATGGGTTTTGGGACCACCCGCAAAACCATAGCGTTTGACAACTCCAGCGAAACCTTTTCCTTTGCTAGTTCCAGTAATATCTACGTATTCACCTTCAGTAAACACATCAACAGTGACCGGATCGCCTTCCTTAACATCCGTGTTTTTTATTCGGAACTCTCGCAAGTGGCGGAGAGGTGCTAAATCATTGCGCTTCAAATGACCAAGTTGACCACCTGTAAGTCGCTTTGGTTTTGTCTCCAAGAACCCAAGTTGAACAGCATCGTACTCATTTTCCTTGACTGTACGAACTTGAGTGACAAAACAAGGCCCAGCTTCGATTAAGGTTACCGGAATTGCCGCACCGGAATTATCGAAAATCTGGGTCATGCCAATTTTCTTACCAATCAGCCCTTTCAACATCTCTGTTTATCTCCTAATTTAATTCTGATAGGGACTGTAAACCTGGGCTTGGTTTCACCATCCCCGGACAATGCAGTCAGTCGGTTTTCCGTGAAGTAGTTAGTTTTGGTTCACGGGGTAAATCGCTCTTGCACTATCCTGTTTTTGTTCCCACAACCTTTCCCACCTAAAAAGGTAATGTGTCAAGGTTGGGGAGGGGTATTCTGTCATTGCCAGAACACCCAGATGAAACAAATTTTTTATATCTTTATTTCAATATCAACGCCTGCAGGCAAATTCAATCTCATTAGCATATCAATCGTCTTGGAATCTGGATCCAGGACATCGATCAAGCGATTATGGGTACGAATTTCAAAATGTTCGTGAGAATCTTTGTCAATGAAAGTTGAACGACGGACAGTAAAGCGTTCGATTTTAGTTGGAAGTGGTACAGGTCCTACAACACGAGCACCAGTTCTTTCTGCAGTGTCTACAATACGTTGTGCAGATTGATCCAATACACGATGATCATATGCTTTCAAACGGATACGAATTTTCTGCTTGGCCATAATATACCTATTCAAGAATCTTGGTGATAACCCCAGCGCCTACAGTCAAGCCGCCTTCGCGAATTGCAAAGT
>CAZTJD010000072.1:0-20493 GCA_964613985.1 uncultured Anaerolineales bacterium | reverse complement strand
ATAGCAAGATCATTCCTCCTTATGGAGGCAAATTGGTTAACTTAATAACAACAGGTGATGAGAGGGAAGCGTTAAGGAAAATTGCATCCCGTTATCCCTCGCTGCAGATCTCAGATCGATCTATGCATGATCTGGAATTATTGGCGGTTGGGGGATATTCTCCACTCGACCGATTTATGGGAAAAGCAGATTACCAACGAGTGTTAACAGAGATGCGTCTGGCAAATGGATTGTTGTTTCCGATCCCAATTACCCTGACCATAAATAAAGAAGACTTGCCAACAAGGGATGAATGGATTGCGTTAAGAGATTCGCATAATAACTTAATAGCAGTGATGCAAATTGAAGAGGTTTTTACCTGGGATCCTGTTCGAGAAGCTCGCCTGATTTTAGGAACAACTGATGTCCGTCATCCGCTTGTATCAGAGATGGACCGTTGGGGTGACTTGTGTATTTCAGGAGCGTTGAAGATTATTAATATGCCGGTTTACTATGATTTCGTGGACCTTCGACGCACCCCAACTGAAACCCGAGCCCTTCTCGAAGGGATGGGAAATAAGAATGTAGTTGCTTTTCAAACCCGTAATCCCATGCATCGTGTTCATGAAGAGTTAACAAAACGAGCAGCCGCAGCAGTTGGAGGTAGCTTATTAATTCATCCAGTTGTCGGCCTGACAAAACCTGGAGATGTTGACCATTTCACTCGGGTCAGAATTTATAAAGCGTTGCAGGGGATATATTTTGATCGCAATAAAACAGTTTTAAGTCTGCTTCCTTTAGCCATGAGAATGGCTGGACCAAAAGAGGCAGTCTGGCATTCGATAATTAGACGTAATTATGGTGCCAATCACTTTATCGTAGGGCGTGATCATGCTGGTCCTGGAAATGATAGCGCTGGAAAACCTTTTTATGGTCCTTATGAAGCTCAAGAGATGATGAAGCAATATGAGGAAGAAGTCGGTGTAAAAATGGTGCCCTTCCAATGGATGGTTTATCTACCGGATTCTGACGATTATGTCCCCGCTGACCAGGTTCCAGAAGGAACCCGGGTCAACACAATATCTGGAACAGAAGTACGAGAAGAATATCTTGCGAAGGGGAATATGCTTCCAGAATGGTTTACTCGAAAAGAGACAGCAGAGATCCTTGCTGAAGTTCATCCACCCAATCATAAACGGGGGCTTTGTCTTTGGTTCACTGGACTCTCAGGCTGTGGAAAATCAACGATTGCCAGTGCTTTAACGCCTATGTTAATGGAGCATGGTCGCCAAGCCACAGTACTTGATGGCGATGTCGTTAGAACCCATTTATCGAAAGGGTTGGGCTTCAGTAAGGAGGATCGTGATACGAATATTCTTAGGATTGGATTTGTTGCAGGAGAAATCGCTCGTCATAATGGTACGGTGATATGTGCAGCGATCAGCCCATATCGAAGCACAAGGAATGAAGCCAGGAAAATGTCTGGTGAGAATCGTTTCATTGAAATCTGGGTCAATACACCGCTAGAAGTTTGCGAGCAACGCGACATCAAAGGTCTATATGCGAAGGCCCGTCGTGGTGAAATTAAAGGTTTCACCGGGATTGACGACCCTTACGAAGAACCTCTTGATGCTGAGATTGTTCTTGATACCGTGGAAACAACCCCTGAGGCTAATGCACGAATTATTGTTGATTATCTTAAGGAAAGGGGATTCTTGAACAGCTGACCAATGACTGATTTACAAAAGATGTTTGACCTGACAGGCCGGACTGCTATTGTTACCGGTGGTGCAGGCTTATTGGGAAGTGAATTTTCTAAGACCTTGGCTGAAGCAGGTGCTTCTGTACTTATAGCTGACATTAATATTCGCGAAGCCCAACACGTGATGGAGACATTACTGAATAAAGGGCATCGGGTGATGGGACATGAGACGGATATTACTTCGGAAACCTCTGTTCGTCAATTGGTCGAGGTTGCTCTTCGTAATTTCAAACATGTTGATATTCTGGTGAATAGCGCGGCAATTGATCCGAAATTTGATCCAAAGAGAAAGCATTCCTTCTCTGGTGAATTTGAGAGTTTTCCCCTTGAGCTTTGGCAACAGGCCTTGAAAGTTAATCTAACAGGAGCAATGTTATGTTGCCGGGCAGTTTCAAAAACAATGCTGGATGCCAGAAGAGGTGTGATTATCAATATTTCTTCTATGTATGGCGTTGTCGGTCCAGACCAGAAACTCTACCAGGAAAAAGATGAACCGCCCCAATTCAAACCCGTTTACTATTCAGTCACGAAAGCAGGAATCCTTGGCTTGACGCGTTATCTGGCAACCTATTACGCTGGTAAGAATATCAGAGTGAATGCATTGACTCCAGGTGGAGTATTCAATGGTCATGAAGAGTTTTTCCTTGACCGTTATGCAGCGAGGTCGGTATTGGGTCGGATGGCAGAGAAGGATGAAATGAATGGCGCTCTGTTATTCTTAGCGTCCGATGCCTCCAGTTATATGACGGGTGCTAATCTAATCGTTGATGGAGGTTGGACTGCCTGGTAAGGGGATGAATAAAATATCCAATATCATCGAATTATTAGCGGTTGCCCGAAGCGCATCAGCGGTCAACTTGATCGTCCATCGCTCCGATTAGGACCTTTGTAAAACCTTTATATATAGTCAAAAACAGATATGGTCACCTGACCATATCTCCTCAAGGATACAATCTAGAAATGTATAATGTATATAGTAGATGGTGATTCATGACTGAAGTATTAGCGTTGATACCGGCACGAGGTGGATCAAAATCTATTCCCATGAAGAATATTGCGGATTTTGCCGGACATCCACTCATCGCCTACAGCATTGCAGCCGGATTAGCAGCAGAGACGGTTAACCGAGTCATTGTCTCAACGGATGATGAAGAAATTTCAAAAGTATCTCGTTTTTATGGCGCAGAAACCCCATTTCTACGTCCAGGCAAATATGCCCAGGATCATACCCTCGATCTACCTGTCTTCAGTCATGCCTTACAATGGCTGGCAGCAGAAGAAGGGTATCAACCCGACATTATCGTTCAACTTCGTCCAACCTCTCCTTTTCGTCGAGTGAGGCATATCGATGAAGCGGTATACCGTTTGATAGAACGACCTGAAGCGGATTCGATCCGGACTGTTTGTATTCCCTTCCAAAACCCATTTAAGATGTGGCGAATTAAACCCGATGGATATATGCTTCCGATTGGAGTTGATCTAGGAATAAAAGAAGAACCATATAACCAACCTCGGCAGTTGCTTCCAGAGATTTACTGGCAAACCGGTTATGTCGATGTGGTATGGGCAGATACGATTTTATCTAAATCATCAATGACGGGGGATTCAATCCTTCCATTAGTGATTGACCCATCTGAATGGGTAGATATTGACTCACCAGATGATTGGCGGAGAGCAGAGATGATGATTGAGAATGGCGAGGTTACTATAAATGACCTGGGATTTACGATTGAGAAGTGTGATAGCAGAAAGTGAAAAACAGGTTTGGTTCTTTAAGAGAACAATAATTCTAATGAGAATACATGGAGGTATCCAATGCCTGAAATGAAAATTGGCGACCGGTGGGTCGGTGACGGGCATCCAACTTATGTCATTGCTGAGATAGGGGTTAACCACAACGGTATTTTAGATTATGCTTTCCAGTTAATCGATGCTGCAGTGGTGGCTGGCGCTGATGCTGTCAAGTTTCAGAAAAGAAATTTAGAAAAATTATATCCACTTAAACTCCTTCTGAACTCGAATGTAGGTGAGAAAAATTTAAATTACCTGCTACCGATTTTACAGCAGGTTGAACTCTCGGATAATGATTATTACCGTTTAGTTCAATACTGTCAAAAGAAGGGAATTATATTTTTATGTTCTGTTTTCGATGAAGATAGCGCTGATTTTATAGAAGGATTAGGCGTTCCAGCATATAAAATTGCCTCTGCAGATATGATCAATCTTCCATTATTAGATTATCTGTCTCAGAAAGGTAAACCGCTTATCGTCTCAACAGGAATGTCTCAATGGCAAGAAGTTGTTAAGACAGTGAATTTTCTAAAAGAGCGAAAAGTGATTTTTTCACTGCTTCATTGTAACAGTGCTTATCCTGCTTCTTTCGATGATATCAATTTGCGTTTTATGGAACGATTAATGGAGTGTGGTGTTCCTGTTGGGTACTCTGGTCATGAACGAGGTATTGCAGTGTCTACAGTTGCGTCAGCATTGGGTGCCTGTATTATTGAAAGACATATCACTTTAGACAGGACAATGGATGGGCCTGACCATGCAGCAAGTCTGGAGCCTCAGGGATTTACGAAGATGGTTCGCGATATCCGTCAGGTTTCAAGGGCTTTAGGAACAGGCAAGGAAAAATATTTCACGATGGGAGAAATTCTTAATAGAGAGGTGTTGGCAAAAAGCCTGGTAGCGAACCAACATATCCAACCTGGAGATGTAATCACTCGGCAAAAGATCGCTGTTAAAGGTCCGGGGCAGGGTCTTTCTCCGCAACGATTTACAGAGCTTATCGGGCGCGCTGCCACTCGAGAGATTGAATTTGATGAGCCGTTCCTGGAACGTGACCTGGGACTGGACGTCACTTTGGATTTCGAAAAACATCTTCCTATGCCTTGGGGCTTTGTAGTTCGGTTTAAAGATTATAAAAATGTTTTAGAATATAAGTTTCCAGTTTTAGAGTTCCATTTTTCGGATAAAGATTTGGACGAGGTTTATCCGGGAGATGATCTTGATTCACAGTTAGTTGTCCACGCCCCTGAATTTTGGGGGAATCATCTGGTAGATTTGTGTACATTTGATGAGAGTTTACGGAATAAATCAATTTTGCTATTGCAAAAATCGATTAATATCGCCAGGGAAATGGCACAACACTTCATAGGGATTCCCAAGATCGTTGTTCATCCAGGCGCAGCAAGTCTTGATCACCCCATCGATAATCGAGTAGGTCTTTATGATAATCTCCGTCGCTCTGTTGAGGCATTGGATATTGAAGATGTGGAGTTACTGATTGAGAATTTACCACCACATCCCTGGTATTTTGGTGGACAATGGTTGACCAATGCATTCATGGATACTATTGAGATTCGAGATTTTTTGGAATCTATGGGATTGATGACCTGTTATGATACTTCTCACAGCAAACTCTATTGCAATTGGGCGAACGTTGATTTCTACGAACAGGTTAAAGTGATCCTCCCTTATGTATCTCACTTGCACCTATCGGATGCTTCTGGTTTAGATGGGGAAGGATTGCAAATTGGGAAGGGGACAATAGATTGGGTCGGATTTTTTAAGATTGTCAAGGATTACCGGGGGACGATGATCCCTGAAATATGGCGAGGGCACCAAAGGGATGGCGAGGGTTTTATTATTGCAATTAATAAACTCACTGAAGCATACTTTCAAGCAATTGAGAACATGGTATAGAGGTTGCTTAATAGTTTTTTGTGATGAAAGAGGGTAAACAACCGCTTACTTTCCACAGAAGGATTCATCATCTCAGGTTGCGTTTGCAGCGGGAATGGCGTATATCGTCATTAAACAACCAGGTCAAACAGTATTCGAATCCGGACCCAACAAGAAGGCCATTCATTTTTTTTAATGCTTCCACTCGCTTGGGTGGTTTCAGTCAAAATGCTGCATTTAGCCTGTTGACCTGCTGGGGTTTACAACTAAACAATCAACCTGTGGTCCATTTCACCTGTCAAAGCGGGATGAGCAGGTGTGTTTTAGGTACCAATCCGGATATTTTTAAAGAAGAACCGCCATGCGGAGGTTGTGTCAATCAATCCCAGAAATTGCAAGCTTCTGCACCAACTCATTGGTTTTCTTTCAAACAAGACCCAACATTAACAGAAGCACTTGCCTGTTTAGGTTTGGATGAACTCAGCTCCTTTCAATGGGAGGTAGATTCCCCTGATTTATCTTTTCATGGTGAAATCTTACCATTGGGAGAGTTGGTATTACCTTCTTTAAGGTGGGCATTACGACGACATCACCTTCAACCTGATGAGTCGACTCTTTCATTTTACCGAGAGTATATAAAATCTGCTTACCAGGTTGCGGTCTCTTTTGATTGTTTCTTGTCAGATAATACCCCGAGAGCGGTAGTTGTTTTTAACGGCATTATGTATCCCGAAGCATCAGTTCGCTGGGTGGCGAAGTTTCGTGGTATTCGGGTGGTCACTCATGAGGTTGGTTTTCGACCCTTTTCTGCCTTTTTTACCGATGGACAGGCAACTGCTTATCCAATGGACATCCCTGATTCATTTGATCTTTCAGAAAAAGAAAATCAGCGGCTAGATGCATATTTGAGTCGGCGGTTTAAGGGCGACTTTACAATGGCGGGGATCAGATTTTGGCCTCAAATGAGCAGCCTCAATGATGACTTTATATCCAAAGCGAAAAAATACAGACAAATCGTACCAGTCTTCACAAATGTAATCAATGATACTAGTCAAATTCACGCAAGTGGTGTGTTTGAACATATGTTTGATTGGCTTGAGCATGTTTTTAGGATAATCAAACAGCATGAGGACACGCTTTTCGTTATAAGGGCTCATCCAGATGAGAAACGTCGTGGAACAAAAAAACATAGCCGAGAGCCAGTTAGTGAGTGGATTGAACGGAATGGTGTAGATCATTTACCGAATGTTATTTTTATTGATTCAAATGAACCGCTAAGTTCATATGAGTTAATTGGCAAGTCGAAATTTATCATTGTTTATAATTCATCAATTGGTCTTGAGGCGGCATTGTTAGGGAAGCCTGTGCTTTGTGGAGGGAAGGCTCGCTATACTCAATATCCTACGGTCTTTTTTCCAAAGACTCCTGAGGAATATAAAGAAATGGCGCGAAAATTCTTAGAATCTTCGAAAATTCAGGTACCAGATCTATTCCAAAGGAATGCCAGGAGGGTTTTATACTGGCAACTTTTCCGTACCTCGATTCCACTTGATATGTATCTTTCTCTTCATCCTACACCAGGTTATGTTCAACTTAAAAAATTCTCATGGCAGGATCTTTGTGTTGAAAATTCCCCAGCCATGAGTGTTTTGGTAGATGGAATTGTAAACAGCAAGCCATTTCTATACTCCGAATGATGGAAAAGACTTATTTGAACAAAGGAAAGCAATTTTTAAAATATAATCGCTGGCATTTCCGACGTTTTATAACCGCGATGAAATACGGTCCTCGTAATCTGGCAGATTCGCCGATTGTTTTTGGGAATGCCATGCCAAAATCAGGATCCCACCTGCTTACCCAAATCTTAAGCAGCATGATCAGGATAGGACCTTTTGTTGATCCAGGGTTTCCACCTGTAAATAGGGATGAACGCAATCAACCTCTTGATGGAAAGCAGATCGTTAGCAACCTTCAATCTATGAACCCCGGGGATATTCGCTATGGATATATTCACGCAAAAGAACCTTTTTTATCCATCCTTACTCAACCTGATTATGCAACAATTTTCATCTATCGGGATCCTCGCGATATGTTGATTTCCCATATTTTCTATGCTAAAGACATGTATCTGGGACACGGGATGCATCATTATTACACTAAAAAGTTAACCACAATGGAGGAGAGAATTAATGCGGCAATAGAGGGTGTTGAAGAACCGGGTTATGAGCTTGCCAGTGTTAGGAAGCGCTATAATTCATACTTGGGATGGTTGGAACAATCCCAGATTTTGTGTTTAAAATTTGAAGATCTGGTAATGAATAGTGAAGCAACCATTGAACGAATGATAGATTACCTGGAACACCGTGAAGCGAGGATTACTTGCTCAAGATCGAGGGCTATCGAAATCCTTAAAGAATCTATCCAACCTGAAAAATCGGGAACTTTTCGAAAAGGGATACCCGGTGATTGGAAGAAGCATTTCAGTGAAAAGAATAAGGAAGTATTTAAACAGGTTGCTGGGGAGTTACTCCAGCAGTTGGGGTATGAGGATTCCAACCAGTGGTAGATAAAACCAACCCGGAGATGATTTGAATCCATGTTGAACAATAAATCAGTTCTCCTGACAATGAAATTAGGAAGACGGTTTTTTCGAAGGACGAAGATAAGATTGCATTTTCGTTCTTTGTCGGACTCTCCAATCCTATTTGCTAACTCATTTCCCAAGAGTGGTACACACTTACTCACCCAGGTGTTGAAAGGATTTGTTAACTTGGGATCTGTTGTTGATTCAGGATTACCGGCTATTGTTACATATAACGGGTCAAGTGGTCAACAAAGATCTCTGGAAAAAATATTAATAGATATCATGCGATTAAAAGCAGGTGACATTGCATATGGGCATCTACACGCCCTTCCAGAGATCGTTACAGCCTTGACCAGGGATTCCATTGTGCCTTATTTCATCTATAGAGATCCAAGAGATGTAATTGTGTCACACGTTTTTTATGTGACCGAAATCGAAAAAAACCATGTACACCATGCGTATTATTCGAGTGTTTTGGAGACATTCGATGAACGTTTAATGACCAGTATCCTTGGTCTTCCAGACTCACAAGTGCCGTTTCCGGATATCTCTGCCCGGTTTGAACCTTATCTTGGCTGGTTAAATATTCCTGAAGTCCTATCTCTTCGCTATGAAGATTTCCTTAATGATCGGGAAGCAGTCTTGTTTAGAATAATAACTCATGCGACAAGTGGAGGTTTCCGTCTTCAAGTCCCTCTCAATAGAGCTTCAGAACTGTTAAACCAGGCAATCGACCCATCAAAGTCGCCAACCTTTAGAAGTGGGAAAACCGGCAAATGGAAAGATTATTTCAAGGAGGAACATACCGATTCTTTCAAAGAAATCTGTGGGGATCTGCTGATCCGTCTGGGTTACGAAGAAGATAATAACTGGTGACCTTGATTATTTAAACTAGCAAAAAAACAATAATTTAAGGATAGAAATGGCAAAGATAATCGCTCTTGTCCCGATGCGGCACCACTCTCAACGGGTGTCAGGTAAGAATTATCGTTTATTAAATAACAAACCCCTTTTCCACTATATAATTGAAACGTTATCTGTCGTTCCAGAAATATCGGAGGTGGTCGTTGATACTGACAGCCCTGAAGTGATCTCAGATCTCACCGAATATTTTCCTCAAGTTCGGGTCATTGAACGACCTGAACATTTACGGGCGGATGAGGTTCCTATGAACGAAGTACTGATGCATGATACCTCCCAGGTGGCGGCAGAGTTTTACCTTCAAACCCACAGTACAAACCCATTATTAAAACCAGGATCGATCTCGAAAGCTATCAGATCTTTCTTATCAAACTATCCAACATACGACTCTCTTTTTTCGGTAACACGATGGCAGACTCGGTTGTGGGATTCACTGGGTAGGGCAATTAACCATAACCCTGCGATTTTGCTTCAAACCCAGGATTTACCTCCAGTTTATGAAGAGAACTCCTGTATCTATATTTTTCAACGATCAACCTTAGAGGAACGCAGAAATCGAATTGGGAATCGTCCTATGATGTTTGAGATTGATTCAGCAGAAGCCTGGGATATTGACGAAGAATTGGATTTTGAGATAACCGAATTTTTAATGAAGAAAGGGTTTTAATAATTCGATGCACATCGTGTTTTTCTCTGCACCTAATATGCTGCCTTTTGTAGATCGGTTTCGTCCCATATTAAAACATTATGGGATTGAATTACTTTTCCCAGACCATGTTGAGGAAAGGTTGAAGGAAGAAGATATCCTAAAATTTGCAGGGCAATTCGATGGAGTCATTTGTGGTGATGATCCGTACACAGCGAAAGCTATCGAAGCTTGTGCACCTCGGCTCAAGGTGATATCAAAATGGGGAACAGGGATAGATTCTATTGATAAGAAAGCCTGCAAGCAGTTTGGTGTAATGATCGGAAATACTCCAAATGCTTTCACAAACCCAGTTGCAGATACAGTTTTAGGCTACATGCTGGCCTTCGTACGTCGACAACCCTGGATGGATCTTTCAATGAAAAGGGGGATCTGGGACAAAATCCCCGGGAGAACTCTTGGGGAATGTACCTTGGGCGTGATAGGTGTGGGACGGATTGGAAAAGCAGTACTTCGTCGGGCTAGTGCCTTTGGAATGACTCTATTAGGAAACGATATCGTTGAGGTGGACCCTCATTTTGTAAATGATCTGCGGGTGGAGATGACTTGTTTAGAGGATCTCCTAAAGCAGTCTGATTTTGTTTCGCTAAACACAGATTTGAATCACACAAGCCATTACTTAATGAACGAAAAAACACTTTCTCTTATGAAGCCGACGGCTGTACTAATCAACACATCCAGGGGCCCAATAGTCCGAGAAGAAGATTTACTTAATGCATTACAAAATGGCACTATAGGTGGGGCAGCCCTGGATGTGTTCGAAGCTGAACCACTACCCAAAGACAGCCCTCTTCTACAAATGGATAATGTTCTCCTTGCTCCACACAATGCTAATTCCAGCCCCGCTTGTTGGGAACGTGTCCATTGGAATACAATACGGAACCTGCTCATTGGCTTAGGGCTTGATCCAGCCGAATTGGACACCTATAAATAAGGAAGAAAGGATCGTTAATTGCCATGCAAAAAGTGATGTTAATCACAGGTGCCGCGGGGGGTATTGGAAGGGCAACAGTAAGTTTGTTTGCAGAGAAAGGGTGGCGTGTGATAGGCGTAGATAGGCAGTCTTTTGGAGAAGGATTTCCAGATGATGGTCTGTTTGTTCGGGCTGACATTTCAAATCCACAGTCGATTAACTCAATTTTTGACCTGACCAGGGGATTCACAGATACCCTGGACGTTTTGATCAATAACGCTGCTTACCAGGTCATTAAACCATTGTTGGAAACAAGTGTGGAAGAATGGGACGCAGTAATGGCTTCCAACTTGCGTTCTGTTTTTTTAGCAGCGAAGTTGGCTTATCCGTTGCTTGAGGCGCGTGGTGGAGGTGCAATCGTTAATGTCTCTTCAGTCCATGCCGTGGCAACTTCTAAAAATATTGCTGCATACGCAGCGAGTAAAGGCGGTTTATTGGCGTTAACCAGGGCAATGGCGATCGAGTTTGCCCCGGCAAATGTGCGGGTGAATGCGATTTTACCTGGCGCCGTGGATACGCCAATGCTAAGGGCGGGTTTGGGGCGCGATCATGCAGGATCAGGGTCGATTGATCAGCGTTTGGAAAACCTGGCGCGCAATACAGTTAGTGGGAAAATAGGGAAACCCGAAGAGATTGCTAAAGCGATTTATTTCTTATCTGACATAGATCAATCTTCTTTCATGACTGGTCAAGCATTAATTGTTGATGGTGGCGCTACTGCCCGACTAAGTACAGAGTAAATTCTATCGAAGATGACCGAACTACGAAAAAGAATCAAAAGCCTGGTCCCTGCTGAGATATGGAATCCGCTTAGTGAGACCCGTTATGGGCTACAACGGGCTATGCAGTATCCTACCGCACTTCTTCATCCCTGGCGTAGAGAAAGTATTAGAAAATTGGCGAAATTGAAGGATAAGTATATAGGAGAGCGGTGTTTCATCATTGGCAATGGACCAAGTCTTTTGAAAACTGATGTATCACAACTGAAAAATGAGTTTACTTTCGGAATGAATCGAATTTATTTAGCTTTTGATGATTGGGGATTCCAGACCAGTTTTCTGGTTTGTGTCAATAGCCTGGTCATCGAACAAATTTACGAAGATTTACAAAGACTACAGATGCCAAAATTCTTCTCGTGGCGATCTCGCAAGCTGCTTTATCCTGATGGAAAACCCGATGAATACACCCATTTCTTGTTAACGACCTATACCGGGCCTAAATTTGCCAGGCAGGCTATGGGTAGATTGTGGGAAGGGGCAACAGTTACGTATATCTGTTTACAGCTTGCTTACCACATGGGCTTCGAAAAAGCGATTTTGATTGGAGTTGACCATAGTTTCGCGACACCTGGAACCCCAAACACCACGGTGGTCTCTAATGGCGATGATCAGAGTCATTTTGATCCTGGTTATTTTGGTAAAGGTTTCCGTTGGCAGTTGCCTGACTTAGCGACTTCAGAACGAGGGTATTGGCTAGCTCGGCAAGCATTTGAGATTGCAGGTAGACAGGTAGTAGATGCTACGGTTGGGGGAAAACTCCAAGTTTTCCCTAAAATTTCCTATGACTCACTTTTTGATTAAGATCAGAATCTGAATAAGTGGACAAATATTAATTTTGCCTTAATTTGGTTAGGTTTGAAGGTATTTTGATTTAGGGTTAACCTATTTTTATTTGTAATACTCTCTGATACTTCATGCAACGCACCAGACGAACATCAATTTTCATATTTCTGCTTCTTATGTTGGTAGTTGTCTTGGGATTTTTGTTTCGGCTTGTAGATTTGGATGATCCCCCCCTAGATTTCAATCCTACACGCCAGTTACGGTCGGCTATCATCGCGCGTGGGATTTATTATGCGGGTCTGAAAGAGGTAGAGCCTGAGATCCAAGCCCTGGCAATAAGTTATCGTCAGGCGATGGAGAAATTGGAACCCCCGATAGTTGAAACTATTGTTGCCTTTATCTACCGATTGATGGGTTCGGAAATGTTATGGGTTTCCAAGATCATCTCCTCTATATTCTGGTTCATTGGAGCATTTTTCTTGTTTGATCTTGGCCGGCGGATGGAATCTCCCCTTGCATCCCTTTTTGGGGTGTGTTATTTTATTTTCCTTCCATTTGGTATTCAAGCAAGCCGTTCTTTCCAGCCTGATCCTTTACTTACGATGGGCATCTTGCTGAGCGCGTGGGCATTGTATAGGTGGAACCATAGTCGATCTTGGAAATGGGTCATCATTGTTGGTTTGTCTGGGGGAATGACCGGCCTGATCAAACCAGTTGGATTATTATTTGTCGGAGGGATGGCGTTAGGTATTTATTTATATTCAATAAAAACGGATATTCGAACACATTCCCGAAATACACAACAAAATAATAAATTTAAGCGGACATTTCTATGGAATCCAAAAATATGGGTGATGGTGGTCTTGATGGTTTCTCCATTCCTCATTTACTATTTATTGGGAATCAGAGATGAAACATCAGGTTACTTCAAAAATTGGACAATCGTCTCTCATTGGCGCGATGTATTGAGTCCATCTTTTTTTATCCGCTGGATGATCCAGGTAGACAACAACTTAAATCTTGTAGTGGTTCTAGCAGGATTGCTGGGGACACTAGTTGCGTCAGGTGAAAATCGAGCCCTGTTGTTTGGTTTTTGGGCGGGATATATTTTATTAGGCTTTCTATTTCCTCACCATATCTTGACACATAATTATTACCATCTTCCCCTGGTTGGATTGGTCGCTTTGTCGTTGGTTCCGTTATTTGGAACCATAAATAAGAGGATAATCGAACAGGGTCTATTTATTCAAGTCGCTTATGTTGCCTTGTTTTTATTCTTCAGTTTCTATAATGGTTGGATTGGACGATCTATCCTTTTGGGGAATGATTACCACGATCACCCTCAATTCTGGAGAGAAATTGGTAATGCCATTCCATCCGATGCAAAAACAATTGGAATCACACAAGATTATGGATTCCGATTGATGTATTATGGTTGGCGAAAAGTCGGACTCTGGCCTCAAGGTGCAGAAGTTGGTGAATTTAATAATATCGCAAAAGACGTTGAATATTTTGTGATCACTGCAAAAAACCAAGCCAGCGATGATTTAACTATTTTTCTCGACACCCATTATCCTGTCTTTGCAGAAGGAGTTGGTTATGTGATCTATAACATAAGTCAGGAAGAATAGGATAGATTGTTAATTTCAATAATGAAGATGTTTGATATAAAATTCATCGAAAAAGAATGAAAGTTTCAATCATTACCCCTTCTTACAACCAGGCTAAGTTTTTAGAATCCACAATTCGATCGGTAATAGGCCAGGGATATTGTGATTTAGAATATATCATTATCGATGGTGGCTCTACGGATGGTAGTGTTGAAATCATCCAACAATATCAAGATCACCTGTCTTGGTGGGTATCAGAACCGGACAAAGGTCAGGCACAAGCCATCAATAAAGGTTTCAAAAAAGCTGCTGGGGATGTGGTTGCCTGGTTAAACTCAGATGATGTTTATGCCCCAGGTTCGATCGACTCAGCAGTGAAAGTGTTTTTAGAGAACCCAGAGGTCGGCTTGGTCTTTGGCGATGCAGTGAGTATTGATCAAAATGGTTCTCCGTTTCATAGACAAGTATTTGATGATTATGGTTTAGAAGAATTGGTTGCATTTCATATTATCTGCCAACCAGCGGTATTCTTCAGAAAGGAAAGCCTGGAGAGTGCCGGCTACCTGGATGAAGAATATCATTTCTTATTGGACCATCAACTCTGGCTGCGGATTGCCCAGTCTTTTAAGATTCGTCATTTGCCTGAAATATGGGCTTTTGCTCGTTATCATTCGGGAGCAAAAAATATAACACAATCAGCCGAATTTTCAAAAGAAGCTTTCAAACTATTGCAATGGATGAAGGAGCAGCCTAAACTTGCAAAAATCATAGCCGAAAACGAGAAAGAAGTTATGGCAATGCTTCACCGCTTTGCTGGTCGGTACTTCCTGGATGCTGGGATGGGCTTGAATGCCTTACAAGAGTATGTTCGTTCCTTTCGATCCTGTCCAAAGATTGCTTTTGAAGAATGGCACCGCATCTTGTTCTCCGGCTTAAGTACCTTAGGCTTAGGTTTTTTGAGAAAACCTTATTATCGATTTAAGGATCAGAGGTTTTCACATTCTAAATTCATAAAAGGTATTGAGAATGTAGACAGGCTTTATACTGAATAAGAGATTATCAAATACAATTGTCAAGAAAAACGTCCTGAACAGAACACAGAGGAGTTAAGAATCTCTACCTGATTAATTCCAATATCTTCCCTTTCACCCACGATCACATTCTAAATGTTTATAATGGATTGTTTCCTAGCGATCTGAATTATTTCCAATTCAAATAGATTTATCTTATATGAGCACAATAATCACAAATTCATTTGGTAAAACTCGAACATCGGTCTGGATAATAGTCGGAGTGATCCTTTTACTGGGACTTGGCATCCGGCTTTATGATCTTACGGACCCTCCTTTGGATTTCCATTCCACCAGGCAACTGTGGTCAGCAATTACGGCGAGGGGCATGTATTACCAGGGATTGAAAAACGTTCCAGAGTGGAAACGTGACCTTGCTGTGGAAACCTGGAAATCAAAACCAGTGATCGAACCGGTGATTTTAGAGTCCTTGACTGCTTTTACATACAAGTTAATCGGGCAAGAGATACTCTGGATACCACGAATATACTCCTCCTTATTTTGGTGCATCGGTGGCATCGCGTTATATTTGCTCGCTCGTGATATGACCTCCATCGGTGGGGCAATCCTTGCTTTGATTTTTTACATTTTTCTACCTTTTGGGGTAATTGCCAGTCGAAGCTTTCAACCTGACCCGCTTATGGTGATGTGGATCATCCTGGCTTGGTGGGCGTTTTATCGCTGGCGGCGATTAAAATCCTGGGAAAGTGCCATCATAGCCGGTTTATTTGCTGGAGTTGCAATATTTGTTAAAAATGTAGCGTTTTTTATGATACTAGGAGGAGCGATTGGTCTCGTACTGGTTGATTGGGGGGTAATAAAAGCAGTGAAAGATCGGCAAGTTTGGTTGGTCATCTTACTTTCTGCCATTCCAGGACTGACTTATCTGATTTATGGGACGATTGCCTTAGGGATGACGAGTCAGTTTGAAGGACGTTTCTTTCCCGAATTGTTGTTGGACCCTGGTCATTACGTTCGTTGGGGAAATCAGATGATGGCTATTGTAGGATTTTCAGGCTTGTTTGTTGGCTTGTTGGGTATTTTTCTATTTCGTGAACAGGCGCAAAAAGCGTTTGTTTTCGGCTTGTGGTTAGGTTATTTTATTTATGGCTTGCTTTTCCCTTATCATTTTCTGACCCATGATTATTATCATTTACCTCTCATCCCCTTGGTCGCACTATCTATTGCACCTGTTGCCTCTAGCGTATTTGAGTCAATCCGATCATTAACCCCAAATGGGTTCATTAAATTTGGTATTTTTATCGTTATTTCTTTGGCTGTCTTCCTTCAAATCTGGGAGGTTCGGGTAAAATTTACCAGTGAAGATTATCGACATGAACCTCCATACTGGCAAGCTTTAGCTGACGAGATAGGAAGAGACAAGGATGTGATTGCCTTAACCCAGGATTATGGATATCGACTCTTTTATTATGGATGGTTATACTCAAAAAACTGGCCAGAAACAGGTCAACTTGCCTATCGTGAACTTAGGGGAGGAAAACCTTTTGTATTTGACGAATGGTTTTCAGAAGAAACGATAGGGATGGACTATTTTTTGGTAACTCGCCTAAAGGAACTGGATCGCCAGGTAGAATTAAGGGATCATTTATATGGTAATTATACGATCGCTGCCCAAGGCGACGGATATATAATGTTTGATCTGAATCGGCTACTTCCGTAGGTATAGTATTTTTCGAATGACCTCATATCCTCTTGTAAGCATCGTTACCCCATCCTACAACCAGGATCGCTATTTAGAGAAGACCATTGAGTCAGTATTGAATCAAACATATCCCAATATTGAATATTTCGTGATTGATGGTGGTTCTCAAGACACCAGTGTTGACATAATTCGGAAATATCAAAACCAGATTACCTGGTGGATTTCTGAACCTGATCGAGGGCAAACAGATGCTATTAATAAAGGATTTGCTCGGGCGATAGGTGAATATTTTGCCTGGATTAATTCTGATGATACATATGAGAAGGATGCTGTTGCTGAAGCGGTCACTTTCTTTCAATCCCATCCTGAAGTTGGTATGATTTATGGGGATGCAAATTTTATCGATTCGAACGGTCATGTTATTGGTAAGTTCAATGCCAAGCAGACAAGTTACAAACGCTTACGAAGCGGTGGGGTATATATCCCACAGCAAGCTGCCTTTTGGCGCGGTAAATTGTGGCAGCAAGTTGGTCCTCTTGATCCTCATTTTTATTTCGCAATGGATTATGATTTATGGATCCGTTTAGCTAAGATATCCAAAATACGTTATGTCCCGAAATTATGGGCGAATTTCCGCCTCCATGAGGATGCGAAAACGATTTTTGCGGATGATCGCTGTTGGCCTGAAATGCTGAAAATTCACATAAGGGATGGAGGAAGCTGGTTCTCTCTGATTTATGTCCGTTATTTCTTGCGTCGCATGTTTGCTCCAGTAATCAACTGGCGACGACGAAATCTGTTTGAATAAATCGCGATGAAAATAACGAAGACCCAAATTCCTGATGTACTCATCTTAGAGCCACAAGTCTTTGGCGATAAAAGGGGTTTTTTGCTTGAGATGTACAATACCCAAACATTTTCAGAAATTGGGATTACAAATCCTTTTGTCCAGGACAATCACTCTGGGTCCTGCCAAGGAACGATACGAGGATTGCATTATCAGGTGAAATACCCTCAAGGGAAACTCATTAAAGTGACCTTTGGAGAAATATTTGATGTTGCTCTAGATATTAGGTATCATTCACCAACATTTGGAGAATGGGTCGGAATGAGGTTATCTGCCGAAACCAGGCAGCAGCTTTGGGTGCCTCCAGGATTTGCTCATGGTTTTTATGTCTTGAGTGTGTGGGCGGATGTGTTATATAAATTAACGGATTATTATGCCCCAGATTGGCAGCGGACGATCCTCTGGAATGATTCCTCAATTGGCGTTGATTGGCCGATTCTAACGGATATCGATCTGGTTCTATCTGAAAGTGATCGAAATGGAGTTTTATTCAAAGATGCCGAGTATTTTGAATAGATTGAGTGAGACAACATGCACAATGTCCTTGTAACAGGCGGTGCTGGGTTCATCGGATCAAATTTCATCCATTTTCTGCTACGTGTAGAACCTCAGGTTCAGGTAATTGATCTTGACGCACTCACCTATGCAGGTGTCATGAAAAATTTAGATGGATTGCCCGATCCAACAAGACACCACTTTGTGGAAGGGGATATTTGTGACGAAAAGTTAGTTGAAAGAATATTTAAAGATCATGAGATCGATACTGTTGTCCATTTTGCAGCCGAAACTCATGTAGACCGATCGATCATAGAACCAGGTCAATTTATCCGGACCAATGTCATTGGTACTTTTACCTTGCTGGATATGGCAAGGTATTATTGGTTGATAAAGAAAGCATGGGGAGAGGCGAAGGTGCATTTTCATCACGTCTCGACAGATGAGGTTTACGGTACCCTGGACCCAAATGAACCTGCCTGGACGGAAGAAACACCCTACGCGCCGAACTCTCCATATGCGGCTTCAAAAGCAGCTGGTGACCACCTGGTTCGATCCTACTATCGCACCTATGGACTACCAGTGACAATTACTAATTGTTCGAATAATTATGGGCCTAGACAATTCCCGGAGAAACTGATTCCTTTGATGATCAATAATGCACTCAAAGGAAAACCATTACCCATTTATGGAGATGGAAAGAATATCAGGGATTGGTTATATGTTGAAGATCATTGTGAGGCAATCTGGCAGGTTATTATACGTGGACTTTCCGGAGAAACTTATAACATTGGTGGTGGCAACCAACCAACAAACCTGGAGTTGGTTGGTTCTCTTTGCAGTATTTTGGATGTGGCTCTACCAGATTCACCTTACAGACCCCATGAGTCACTGATTCAATTTGTGAAAGATCGCCCGGGTCATGACCGTCGATATGCGCTGGATACCCAAAAAATTGGTCGAGAATTAGGATGGGAACCAAGGAAATGGCTTGAAAGCGGTTTACAGGATACTGTCAGATGGTACCTGGATAATCCGAATTGGGTCGAGGTTGTCCTATCCAAACCAGACTTTAAACAATGGGTTGAAAAAAATTATACTAAACGAGGTGAATGCTCATGAAAGGCATCATTCTAGCAGGAGGCATTGGTACCCGTCTGTTTCCCTTGACCAGAGGGGTGAGTAAACAGTTACTTCCGGTCTATGATAAACCCATGATTTATTATCCATTATCCATGTTGATGCTTTCGGGTATTCGAGAAATCCTGGTGATCAGTACCCCGTATTCTCTGCCAGATTTTGAGCGTCTGTTTGGAGATGGGCAGCAGTGGGGTTTATCCTTTTCTTATGCTGTACAACCTACCCCGCGAGGATTGGCTGATGCATTCATTATTGGGCGAGATTTTGTTAGTGATGATTCGGTGGCATTGATTCTAGGTGATAATATTTTCTTCGGTAGTGGGTTGTGGACCAAATTACGTACAGCTGCTAACTTAACAGAAGGTGCGATGATTTTTGCTTATCCTGTTAATGATCCAACGCGGTATGGCATTGTCGATTTCGATGACAACGGTAATGTTTTAAGCATTGATGAGAAGCCAGAGGATCCCAAATCTTACTATGCCGTTCCGGGATTTTATTTTTATGACAATAAAGTGCTTGATATTGCTGCGGATCTCAAACCATCCAGGCGAAATGAGCTAGAGATCACGGATGTCAATAAGGTGTACCTAGGGATGGGAGAATTAAAAGTTCAGGTTTTGGGTCGTGGGGTGGCTTGGCTGGATATGGGCACCCACGAGTCTTTATTACAAGCAGCAAACTTTGTCCAGGCAGTTGAGGAACGTCAAGGGATGATGATTTCTTGTCCAGAAGAGATCGCATACCGGATGAAGTATATTGATAATGCGCAGCTGGTAAAATTGTCAAAAGAATTAGATAATACGACCTATGGGCGTTATTTATCTCAAATAGTAGATGGTTACGACACGCCTTTTACGAATGCCTAACCTGAAGCGAATATGAAGATCCTTTTACTGGGAAAAAACGGTCAGCTTGGCTGGGAGTTGCAGCGATGTTTGGCGCCGTTGGGCGACATCTTCTCCATTGATTATCCTGAGGTTGATTTAAAAGAGAGTCAAAAGGTTCACAAGCTGGTGCGAAAAATAAGCCCAGATGTGATCATAAACGCTGCTGCCTATACTTCCGTCGATGATGCCGAAGAGGAAAAGGACCTTGCCATGACTGTTAATGGTACGGGACCTGGTATCCTGGCAGAAGAAGCGAGAAGCCTGGGTGCAGCTTTGGTACACTATTCAACAGACTATGTCTTTGATGGAACCAAAAAGGAAGCATATATCGAATCAGATCCACCAGACCCCATCAACGTCTATGGTTGGAGCAAGCTAGCTGGTGAACAGAATGTGCAGCAAGTTGGAGGTGCCTATCTGATTTTCCGCACTTCCTGGCTTTACAGCTTGCGAAGTGGTGGGTTTGTTCGGAAGGTCTTGGGTTGGGCAAGAACGAACGAGACGTTGAGAATTGTCTCCGACCAGGTTGGTAGTCCCACCTGGGTTAGGATGCTGGCCGAGGCCACGGTTCAGGTGCTGGCAAGAGCAGGTGAGAAGCCTCTGG
>CAZTJD010000071.1:0-20630 GCA_964613985.1 uncultured Anaerolineales bacterium | reverse complement strand
AAAAATGTCACACAAAAGTCAGCTCGTAAGTTGTGGCACCAGGCAATTGCCAGGTTTAATAAACACCCCAAAGATTTTTCAAAGCTCGATCTACAATGGGTTGGAGATCTGGCGATGATCGATAGCTCAAAATATGGTAATCGCGTCAGGTATGAATTGCTGCAGCGGACAGACGAGAAATACCGATATTATTTTGGCGTAACCGAAGATGGCATCCATGGGGCATGGAAACAAGTAGTCGGTTTGGAAGATAATAACCCATGACGATTCGTTTCGGTGTTCTAACAGTATCTGATCGCTCAGCTCGTGGGGAACGCCCTGATTCATCAGGTCCTGCGTTAATCGAGTTGATCGATAAAATGCATTGGCAGGTCGTCCGGACCGCAATCATTCCCGATGATTATCAGATTATCGTCAACTTGCTTCGAGAATGGGCGGATGAGGGGGAGATGGATGTAATTCTTTCAACTGGTGGGACTGGCTTTGGTCCCAGGGATATCACACCAGAAGCAACAGAGGCAGTGGTTCAACGACATGCTCCTGGTTTGGCGGAAGCTATGCGTATAGACAGCATGAAAATCACTCCTCATGCCATGTTGTCCAGGGCAACAGCTGGAATTCGAGGGAATACACTGATCATCAATCTTCCTGGAAGCCCTAAAGCTGCAGTTGAAAATTTCCTTGTTCTGAATAGCGTGATTCCCCACGCTGTAGAGCTTTTACAGAATAACCCTTCAGCTGAAAAAGGTCACCAGTTCGATCGGAAATAATGTTATGACAGCAATTTGCCAGGGGTTTACCAAGGCTATTCAAGATATTGTTATGCCAACTCGAAAATTATCAATGGATTACGGGAGAAGTTCGTGCAACCTTACAAATACGATGGGTTGTGAGAAAATCCATGGTGAAGAAGAATAATTCATTCTAGAATGATCTTGATAAATAAAGAGCCGGATTACTCTAGGAAAATTACAGGAGGATCATTGTTATGGAAGAGAATAATAAAAAGCTGAACTTGATGCGTTTTTGGCTTTTTGGTACTTTTATAATCATTTGGGCAGCTGTATTGGTTTACATCGGTGGCGTGTGGGGTACAGGGTTATCAATATTGAGCCAAGTGAATTTTTGGATCGCTGTTGTCGTCACTGCTGTTTTATGTGTTTTGTGGTATTACTTGTACAAGTGGCTACTGGAAAGGAAAAAATAAAATCCCCAAACTCGATTTTTCCCGGCTCAAAACCTGGCGAAATGGATTTTTAGCCAGGTTTTATTTTTTCTTGGACTTTCGCTTTAGGATATAATTTCTTCAATCACCTTGCGCGCGATGACCAGTCGCTGAACTTCGCTTGTCCCTTCACCAATGGTCATCAGACGTGCATCGCGATACATCCTTTCAACGGGATATTCACGGCTGTAACCATATCCTCCGTGTATCTGGATGGCATTCCTGGTTACTCGTTCAGCCATTTCTGTGGCAAATAATTTCGCCATAGCACCAGCTTTTGTAAATGGTTTCCCTGTATCTTTGAGCCAGGCAGCGTAATAGATCATTATCCTTGCTGCATGGATTTCCATGGCTGCATCTGCCAACATCCATTGGATTGCCTGATGATTCACAATCAATTTTCCAAAAGATTCTCTTTGTTTCGCATACCTGACCGCTTCTTCGAAAGCAGCTTGAGCAATCCCTACTGAGATAGCGCCAATGCTTATTCTGCCACCATCCAGGGTAATCAGGGTCTGTTTTAGCCCTTGACCTTCCTCACCAAGTAAGTTCTCACGAGGTACTTTGACATTATCGTAGGTTATCGCGTAGCTGTGACAGGTTCCTAATCCCATCTTCTTTTCAGGGGGTGCAACGTATAATCCCGGGGTATCCGTAGGTACAATGAACATACTCAAGGATTTCGATCCTAAACCAGGATTAGTACGGGCTAACGTGATGATATAGTCAGCATCTCCAGCATTTGTAATCCACATCTTCGACCCATTGATCGCCCATTGATCCCCCTCAAACTTAGCTTGGGTCTTTATCCTCTGGAGGTCAGATCCCGCTTCAGGTTCTGTCAATGCCAGCGAAGTCAATTTATTTTTTCCGTCTGCTGCAGAAGGGAGGTAGCTTTGTTTTTGATTTTCATTTCCAAACATGGTGATAGGAGCACAACCTAATCCATTATGGGCGGCTATTACAAGCGCAGTACCACCATCTGCCCACCCCAATTCCTCGATTGCAATCGCCGCACTTATAGCATCTACACCAGCTCCCCCATATTCCTCCGGGATATTTAAACCCAACAAACCAAATGGTCCCATTTTCCGAATTGCAACCCAATTCAGTTCGTTTGCTTCTGAGAGTTCAGCAGCTTTTGGTTTGATTTCTTTGGTTACAAAATCGTGGACTGCACTTCGCCACATTTGTTGCTCATCCGATAGATTAAAATCCATGACTGCCTCCAGGTTTATTTGATCAACAAGGCTTCATAAGTTGAGCGATTGATGTTTATCAGCATTCGAATGGTGCTGGCGTCACCCGAGAACTCAAATGATTATAAACGAGAGTGGTTTCCAGGGTATATATATTGTTGAAAAGGTATAGGCAAAACCTGAGTAAATTATACCTTCCTACTTCACTGATTTCATAGGTTTGTGTAAAGCTTGCCTTGCGCTTAGTTTACGATGGGAAAGGTGGATGATAAAATCATTATTCATGTTTAATCTATTAACAATGAATCAGGAGGCTTCGTGGAAAATTCAACCATCGAATTAATCCATAAACACGGGTCGCTTCGAGAATACAAACCTGATCCGGTTGATATAGAAACGCTGGAGACGATTGTACATGCCGGGCAAAGGGCTGCAACTTCATCAAATTTGCAAATGTACAGTGTAATTGTAACATTAGATATTAGCGATCGGCAGACCTTGCAAGGTTTATGTGGTGAGCAACATCATATCTCGCAAGCACCCGTTTTCTTAACCTGGTGTGCTGATCTTAGTCGGCTTGACCGGATTTGTTCAAAAAAAGGTTATCACCATCAATCAGGTTTTGTGGAAAATTTTTTGCTTGCTGTTGTAGATACTTCGATTGCCGCTCAGAATGCAGGTCTTGCAGCAGAAGCATTAGGATTGGGCTTTTGTTATATCGGTGCAATTCGAAATAATCCACGCCAGGTAATTAAATTACTGAGACTCCCGAGGCTTGTTTTTCCACTTTTTGGCATGACACTTGGATGGCCAGTGTCCCCTCCTAAAGCTCGACCTCGATTGCCTCTCAAGGCAGTATTACATTGGGACCATTATGATTCCACAGGCGAGTCCCAGTTGCTGCAGGTATATGACCAAGCGATGATTGAAACTGGGATTTATGGAGGGCGACAGGTCAGTGGTGGGAATTCCTTGCCAGAATCGCAATATGGCTGGACGGAACATTCTGCCAGGCGGGTATCAAAGGTGGTGCGCCCCCATCTCCGGGAAGTACTTATAGAACAAGGCTTTGAATTGAAGTAAATGGTATGAATATCCTGAAGGAGAAGACAATTAGTATCCATTCCTGGCAGCATACGCTGTAGATCAGGTTTACTGCGCAATTTATGGTAGCCGTAGGATTTTCAAGCATATTCCCCTTCTTACCATTCTTGTTGAGGAATCAGGCACGAACACGAAATTAAGTCTCGAATTATTAGTTGGTCTTGTCTATTCTTCACAAGGTTTCACCAAGATGATCGCTGCCCCCATTTGGGGTATAGATCGCCACGCTTCTAGGGTTTCGATCGACATTTATTACGACCATGGCAAGTATTGGAGTATCTGTAATATTAGCATTGTTTGTTTACTTAAAACGAAAGCGGAAAGTTTTGGGATGATCGATGCCTGAGTTTTTTCAAGAAATGAGGTCATCCTCACAATTTCTATCAAATACAATAAAATTGATATGTATCTATACCAGTTGATATTTATTGGGTAAAACTGATTATTTGATAACTACATTTCATGACGAGATGATAAGGAGTCCTCGATGGTAAAACGTTTTATCTTGGTCGCAGGGAATATTGGTGCAGGGAAAACATCGCTTACGGAGCGTATTGGCTCAAGATTGGGATGGCGAACGGCATTTGAATCTGTCATGGATAACCCTTACTTGCCTGATTTTTATGCTGACATGGAAAAGTGGGCTTTTCATTTGCAAGTTTTTTTTCTAGGACACCGGGCGGAGCAATACCTGCAGTTGGTTGCAGCCCCACAATCTTCCATCGTTGATCGTAGTATTTACGAAGACGCCTATATATTTGCCCGTGCGCTTCACCATCTTGGTAATCTATCTGAACGTGACTATTTATCCTACCGCAGACTTTTCCACCTGGTAACGAGCAGCCTGCCAGCCCCTGATCTTTTGATATTCTTGAAATGTTCCATTCCGGTTTTGATGAAAAGGATCTCACGACGAGGTCGTGAGATGGAAACGAGTATCACAGCAGATTATTTAAACCTGTTGGAATCATTTTATTCTGATTGGATTCAAAATTTTGAGGTATGCCCGGTATTAACCATCCCTTCCGACGACCTGGATTTTGTAAATAAACCCAAACATTTAGATATTGTTGTTAAGCGCATTCAGGATAAATTAGTTGGAAAAGAGGAGATTATATTCCCCAAAAATGGAGAATAACTCGGTTGAATTGCTAATAATGGAACACATATGTTCGTTCTGAGGTAGGGCAATAAGGTATGAAAGTTGCCTCTATTATTTTCTGTTGAGATTTTACAAGTATTTTACAATTTAATTATCCTCTTTTGATCTTCAGTAGGTATCCTGGGGATAGGTGTTATTTACTTGATGTGATAAAGGAGTCGATGATGAGGAAAAAACTAATATTTTCCCTGATCGTTGTATTCTGTCTTTCTGTGGGCGTTACCGGTTTCGCTTATGCTGCTGAGAAGGTTTATGAACATCATTTACCTGCAAAGGTGAATCAGCAATTAAATTTTGGCATGGTCATCGAAATTGGTGCGAATCAATTCACGATTGAAAAAAGGGACGGCGGACATTACACTTACCTGGTCGATGAACACACTAGTATCCGAACGAGGAAGGGGGAAGCACCAGTTTTCTCCGATTTATCGATCGGTGATCGCGTTATTGTTAATAGTAGACGAATAGGTGAATACCTTGTTGCAAAAGTGATTGGGATTTTGCCAGATAACATCAATCATGCTAGATGGTTTGATGTTCGTCTTCGAGGAGAAATCGTGGATATTGACGCTAATTTGGAGACGATTACTGTATTACGGAAATCTGGAGAGGAGGTGGTTGTCAAAGTCGATGACCACACAATATTTTTTGGACAGGCAGCTAATCTAGCGGAATTAGCGATTGGTTGGGATACAAGAATCGCTGCGAGAGAACTGGAAGATGGTTCAAGCTTGGCAAAAGTGGTTGTGGCAAGAGAATATCAACGGCGAATCCGCAACGTGGGACAGGTAACCACAATCGATGATCAGGCAGGCAGTATCCAGATTGTGACTCGTAAAGGTGAAGAAGCACGCATCTTTGTGGATGAACAGACAATATTCCATACTAGAGATGGGAAAATAGGAAGCATTTTGGATATCAAACTGGATGCGGTTGTGGTTCTAGTTACCCGTAGTTTAGGAAAAGGAGATTATCTGGCAACCCATATATTTATTAGCCAACGAGACGATTTGCCTCAGTTTGAGGTCAAGAAGGCTGGTTGTTTCGTGCGCGTCGAAGATGATTCATTCATTATAGAGACTCGGAATGGCGAATTGATCACGTTTTATATTGACAAGGATACGAATTACCGCAGCCGTGGTATTAAATTCAAAAATTTAGAAGACCTGGAACCGGGGATTATTCTCTTGGTGGGCGGGTATACAGGGGAAATGGGAGAGAATGTCGCCAAGCTGGTTATTGCAATCCAAAACCCTTCTGACTGAATCCAATAATGCCCAATCAAATTGACAAGCACGGAAAGCAAAGATCCCAGTAAAAACCAGCTAAAGGAAAGGTCATCACCAAGATAACCGCTCGTGTTACGATCAGCCATTTTGAGATGATGCCAAGCTGGTTCTATTCTTCTATGATGATCTGGGGAAGGTTTCTCAGGGGTTTTAACCACATTTGAGTATTCATAGATAACCTCAGGTTGGAGTTTACATTTTCCCATCCTGGTAATATTTCATACCGAATTAATTAAGAGTCTACTGTAAAAAGGTAGTTGCTGATTTCTAGGTGGAGAAAGAAACTTAAAAAACAGAGTTTTTCGAGGGCGTCATCCCTCAAATTGCTGATTTTCGAGACTAAAGTGGGAAACTTTTTCCATCAACTCACAAAAAACTCGGTTTTTACATTAAAATCCCTTAAAAAATAGGATAATCCTGAGAAATGTGTAAAATCCGATTGAATGGATTTATGATATGATTGTTATGACGAGACAACTTGGGTTATTTCAAAGAAATGAGGGTCCATATCAAGTTGTGTTGTTGATAAAATTGAGGGAGATGTTTAGGATCAATTTTTTAATCATTTTTTGATTGATCTCACCCTGGTGTTGTTATAAAAAATCATTATGTTTCCTAAAGGTATTCCAATTTCGAAAAGATTGTTCGACCTGTTTTTGACAATTCCAGGCTTGGCTTTAATCTCTCCTCTGCTGCTATTCGTAGCGATCATAATCCTTCTTCGACAAGGTAGACCTATATTCTTTCGTCAAGAACGCCCTGGTTACCGGAACAAACTTTTTGTTCTATATAAATTTCGGACAATGACAGAGGAGATAGACCAGGAAGGTTGCTACCTGCCGGATGAGTCCAGATTGACAAAATTAGGGCGACTTTTGCGATCACGCAGTATTGATGAACTGCCTGAGTTGTATAACGTTTTGCGAGGTGAAATGAGCCTGGTTGGTCCCAGGCCTTTACTGGTGCAATATCTTGACCGTTATTCTGAAAACCAGATCAGGCGTCATGAAGTATTGCCAGGAATTACTGGATGGGCTCAAATCAATGGACGAAATGCGATTACCTGGGAAGACAAATTTAATTACGATGTTTGGTATGTTGATAATTGGTCTCTTTGGCTGGATATGAAAATCCTGGCATTAACGGTGCGGAAAGTGATCTGGCGCGAGGGGATCAACCAGGAAGGGCATGCAACAGCAGAAGAGTTTATGGGGAATCAAGAATAAATTTGGCATTTTGTAGGAAAATCCCACTGATCGGATAATGAAAGGGATTGATCATGTAGACAGTCTTTCGAGAAATGGAAGAGGGTCCATCTCTGAAGTATAATTCAAAAGTATGGAAACAAATGAATTCTATTACCGTGAACTTTACCGCATTCGTCGATTCGAAGAGACGGTTTTAGGGAACTTTCAAAAAGGAGTTTTCCACGGTACGACCCACACCTATTTGGGTCAGGAGGCAAACGCTGTCGGTGTGCTGACTCATCTTCAGGGAGGGGATGTTGTTTTCAGCAATCATCGCTGCCATGGGCATTTTCTGGCTTATGGTGGGGATATGCGAGCCTTATTTGCAGAAATGATGGGGAAAACAAGCGGCGTATGTGGTGGACGAGGTGGGTCACAACATTTACATTGGAAAAATTTCTTTTCGAATGGTATTCAAGGGGGGATCGTTCCAGTGGCTACAGGTATGGCATTTGCAGAAAATTACCTAAAGAGAGGGACGATCGTAATCTGCTTTCTGGGTGATGGTACACTAGGGGAAGGGGTTCTATATGAAGCCTTAAACATTGCTGTTTTATGGGGATTACCGATCCTATATGTGTTAGAAAACAATAAGATTGCTCAAACAACCTCTATTGACCAGGCTTTAGCGGGGAGTATTTCCGCCCGGTTCAAAGCATTTGGTATAGTTACAACTGAGCTGGATAGTTTTGATGTTTTGGAAATTAGCGAAGTTGCCGAAGGTTTAATAAATTCTGTTCGAACAAAGAGCGTTCCACAGACGCTCATCTTACAGACACAACGCCTTGGACCTCATTCTAAAGGAGATGATACAAGGGATCCCAAGGTATTAGAAGCTTTGAAAAAAGAGAGAGACCCGCTTATCTGCCATGGTCAGCGATTACCTTCCAATGTACGAAAGGGTATCGAAACTGAAGTGGATCAGGAAGTTAATAAAGCTTATGAAATGGCCCGTCAAGATCCACAGTCAACTGAACTCAACGAGGAATGCCTTGTAAACCAAAACCAATCGTTCCATATAGATAGATTTTCTCAAAATGAGGATGACCTAAATGTCAATATGGAGAAGGGACGAACCGTTCTGCAAAACCTAAACAGGTGGCTTCATCTAGCGGTTGAAGAAGATGATCAGGTGGTCATCCTGGGGGAGGATATTCTTGATCCCTATGGCGGGGCTTTCAAAGTGACTAAAGGACTCTCAACACTGTATCCTGTACGGGTGAAAACAACACCAATTTCAGAAGCCGGTATAATTGGAGTAGCAGCGGGGATGGCGATGCGAGGGTTGCATCCTATTGTTGAAATCATGTTTGGAGATTTTCTAACCCTTGGGGCAGATCAAATTGTTAACCATGTTGCCAAATTTCATTGGATGTACAATGGGCAGGTGAATGTCCCAATCCTGATTCGAACACCAATGGGAGGCCGAAGGGGATATGGACCAACACACAGCCAGACCATCGAGAAAATATTCCTGGGAGTACCGGGATTATGTATTCTTGCCCCTTGTGATTTGGGAAATCCGGGTGAGGTTTTGATGTCCGCCATAGCGGATATTAACCCGATTCTCTTCATTGAAAATAAACTTCTCTATTCGCTCCCAATTCAATCCGTAAAATCACTCGCTGAATTTCAAGTCCAACATTCCCTTTCAAACAGAGGTTACCCATATTTTGATCTCACAATATGTGGGGCACCTACAGCAAATCTTACCCTGGTGACCTATGGGTATATGGCGGTGCTTGCTCGTGAAGCAGTTCTAAAACTCGCCTATGAAAATGAGATATTTGTTAATCTGATCGTCCTGACCCAACTTACACCTTTCGAATTAGATCCGGTAATTGCAGCTGTTGATAAAACAGGCCACGTTTTAACCCTGGAAGAGGGTACCCGTTCCTTAGGCTGGGGAACAGAGGTTATTGCCCAAATCTCAAGTGCGCTTGGGTCTAAGCTTGAAAAAGCCAGACGGCTTGCTGCAAAAGATCTACCTATACCAGCTGCTAGTTCCTTGGAAAATGCAGTCCTTCCTGGTATCGATGACATTGTTGAAACTGTAATCGAAATGGTTCGGAAAACATGAGTAGAGATTCTTTAGAAAAATGCATGTGGAGGTAATAAATATGGCAGAAGCAGTCACCATTCCCTTAATCACTCCCAACGAGCCAGAAGCCATTTTGGTCAGCCTCCATGTAAAAGAAGGACAGACTGTAGCAGTGGGCGATTTGTTATGTGTCTTGGAGACAACCAAAAGTACGATGGAAGTCATCGCAAGTCAAACAGGATATGTGAAAGGTATTCGAAATAAAGAGGGTGATACAGTTAAGGCAGGAGATGTCTTTGCTTTTTTGACAGAGGATCCGGACTGGAAGCCTGAGGAAAACCTTCAAAGGAGTGCCTTCGATGCCGATGAGAATCCTTTACCAAAAGGATTGCGTATCTCTCAGCCTGCCCTGTTATTAGCACAAGAAAATCAACTCGATTTGGACACTTTACCACCAGGAGTATTTATAACCAGGGAATTGATTGAGGCGGAATTAAAATCTTCTATTCAGATACAAAATAGATCCAAAGAACAGAAATATGATCCGAAAGCAGTCTTAATTTATGGCGCGGGAGGGCACGGAAAATCGGTATTGGAATTCTTAAAGGTTTTGGGTACTTATCATATAGTTGGTTTCGTCGATGATGGGATTCCCGAAGGAGAAAATTTGTGGGATGTTCCAGTTTTGGGCGATCAATCGGTTTTACCGAATCTATTCGAGCAAGGTGTAAGGATGGCCGTAAACGCCGTTGGAGGAATTGGGAATGTCCAAATTCGCGAAAAGGTATTTAATATTTTGCTTAAAGCTGGATTTAGCTGTCCCATGATGATCCACCCAACAGCTTTTGTGGAAGCGAGTGCGGAAATTTCCGCAGGAGCACAAGTTTTCCCATTTGCCTATGTTGGTAGTGATGTAGAAGTGGGATTCGGCTCTATCATAAATACCGGTGCTATCGTTTCCCATGAATGCAACCTTGGAAAAATTGTAAATATCTCTCCGAACGCGATATTAGCAGGTGGGGTTACGGTTGGTGATGGTGCCTTGATTGGGATGGGTGTGACCGTCAACCTGTCTGTAAAAATAGGAGAAGGGGCAAGGATAGGGAATGGTTCAACAGTGAAAGCGGATGTACCACCACGTTTCGTGGTGAGAGCAGGTACGATATTTCCGTCGTAAAAGGAGACAATTTCAGCATGAAGGGGGAAAAATTAACATGTTATTGATTAACCCCAATAAAAAAGGTCGCCTAGATGACGACCTTTTTGAAATAAATGACCATTGATTATTTTGTTTTGGTACGGTAATGACGCTAATTATTTCAAGGTTTTAAAGTGGTTTCAGTTTAGTGAGACTCTATCTGGCGCACCACCATCACAACTTTACCCTGGATATCTACAGTGCTGGCATCATCAATATAGATCGGTTCCATAGTAGGATTGGCAGGTTGAAGCCGAACTCCACCATTTTCCCGGAACAGGTATTTAAGCGTTGTTTCATCACGGTCGTTTAGCCATACAGCAACCATATCCCCATTCTTTACATTGTCTTGAGGCTGCTGCATGATCACAATATCGCCGTCATTAACCATAGCGTCGATCATCGAGTCTCCGCTGACTTCAAGTGCAAATAATTTATCGATGCTGTAGCCTGGTAAAAGATTTCTGGCAACATCAATCATGTCATCAGAATGGGTTTGAGAGAATGAACTCTCCGGTACAGGGACAGGTTCACCAGCTACGATTCGACCTACGATGGGTATTCGTAGTAATTCATTGATGGTCTCTGCTGATTTTTCGAGAGTTTCTTGGATGGTTTCGCCAAATTCCTTGATCAGGCGAAGTCCTCGAGAGACCTTTCGATCCCTTTCAATGTAACCAAGTTGCTCAAGACGATCCAAATAATAATTTGCCACAGACGTGGATGAGATATCTGCTTCCGTACAGATTTCACGAATGGAAGGTGGATACCCATTTTCTACTGTGAAATTAGCAAGAACGTCAAGGACTTTTTTATGCTTTTCACTTAATCCCTTTTTCGCTTTTCTTGCCATCATTTTAACCTCCGATCTTAATTGTCAGGGAATTGACCGGTACAATAATTATCGAATATATGTGCTAATAATATTATGCTTATATTACTCGAACATTTATTCTATGTCAAGGGGTTTTTCTAGCTCTGTTTATCTATTCATGGTTTGGTAAATGTGGCATAATTTCTACTCAAGATCATGTTTACTAAAGCTTTTGTTTACTAAAGCTTTTTTTTACTAAAGCTCTAGTAGTCTGTCCGTCATGAATCTTCTATTCGTCAAAATGAGTGAAACGAAGAATCTCTCACGTAGCACTAGAGATTCTTCAGTAGCAAAGAGCGCTACTTCAGAATGACATTATTAAGAATGACGATGGACAGTCTACTAGTACTCTGTCAAGCATCAATCTATTGAATGTCATGCTGAATGGAGCAAAGCGGAACGAAGAATCTCTCACGTAGCACTAGAGATTCTTCAGTAGCAAAGAGCGCTACTTCAGAATGACATTATTAAGAATGACGATGGACAGTCTACTAGTTTACTAAAGCTCTTGTTTAGTAAAGATCATCTCTAAGTAAGAAACATGGAAACTTTATCTATGAAACTCCAACAACAAATTAAATTAGTCGCACCTATTCAGGCTGATGAAACTCAACCGAAAAAGACGGAGTCTCCACGATGATCAGAGTTTTGTCTGTCATCGGCACACGACCTGAGGCCGTAAAAATGGCACCTGTAATTCATGAGCTTACCAGGAACCCAGATATTGAATCGGTGGTTTGTGTTACAGCCCAGCACAGGCAAATGCTTGACCAGGTGCTTGATCTATTCCAAATAACACCTGATTATGATCTTGACCTGATGACGAAAGGACAGACTCTAGCAGGATTGACAGCAAGGGTGTTCATGAATCTAGAACCTGTCTTGGAGGAAGTAAAACCGGATTGGGTATTTGTTCAAGGAGACACTACCACTGTCATGGCAGCATCCCTGCTGGCATACTATCATAAAATTAAGCTTGGTCATATTGAAGCGGGATTACGGACAGGAGATAAATATCAACCCTTTCCAGAGGAGATTAACAGAAAAATTGCTGGTGTGGTTGCCGATCTTCATTTTGCCCCTACGGAATGGGCGTGTCAAAATCTGCTGCAGGAAAATATACCTGAAACGAAGATCATTGTCACTGGTAATCCAGCAATCGATGCGCTTTTTTGGGTACTCAAACAACCTTTTGATCTTTCATTATTGAATCTTCGATTATTATCCGAGGACAGCCGCTTGATTTTGGTTACAGCCCATCGCCGTGAGAACTTCGGAAAGCCTCTTGAAAATATATGCCTGGCAATTAAGAGTCTGGCGGAATATTATGAAGGTCGAGTTCATTTTGTTTATCCTGTTCACTTAAATCCAAACGTACAGAGTGTAGCATACCAAATTCTCCAAAATGAACCTCATGTGACACTTTTACCTCCTCTTGATTATCTCCCAATGATCCATGTCATGAAACATGCCTTCCTTGTCCTGACCGATTCTGGCGGCATACAAGAAGAAGCAACTGGTCTGGGTATTCCGACACTTGTAATGAGAACCCGGACGGAAAGACCCGAAGGCATCCAGGCTGGAACCTTGAAATTAGTTGGGACCGATAAAGAGGTAATTATAGATGAGACGCGAAAATTATTAAGTGACCCATCCTATTACGAATCAATGGCAAAAGCTGCTAATCCTTATGGAGATGGATTTGCATCAAGACGGATTGTTGAAGCAACTCTCCTTTATCAAGAAAATGGGTAAAGCAATGTATTCATTGATAATGAACCGCTTTGTCTACCGGATAAGGTGATTTTATGGCACAAGATTTTATAACTTCACTGGTATATACCCGAAAAAATAGAATCTTTGGAAAGACAGCTTATTATCTTCTCAAGATATTGGGGATGGAAATCCCAGTTCAGGTAGATATTGGTGAAGAACTGGAAATTGCACATGGTGGATTTGGGATCGTCATTCACTCGAAAGCGAAGATCGGCAACAGGGTGAAAATTTATCCAGGGGTGACTCTCGGTAGAGGGGACATTTATCAATCAATGAAGGTTTCAGAATTCCAGGGGATTCGGATTGAGGATGATGTAATCCTCTCACCAGGCTGTAAGGTGTTAGGAAAATCCGGAATCCTTAGCGTCGGGCAAGGGTCCGTTATTGGTGCAAATGCGGTTTTATTAAATTCAACCGGAGATTGGGAAATTTGGGCTGGTATTCCAGCCAGGAAGATTGGACAAAGGGAAAGCTTTTCATGAACCGGATTAACATTGTACCGGTTGTCTCTGGCGTGGGGGGGATGGTCAGCTTCCAAAGGCGATTCTCAGCAGGTCTTACAACCCTTGGTATCGATGTGGTACAAGGATTCAATACAACCGGTTCGGATGCTCTCCTGGTTATTGGCGGAACCCGTAAGCTTTTAGAGTTATTACAAGCAAAAAAGAAGGGGATTCGAATTGTTCAAAGATTGAATGGCATGAATTGGCTTCACCGTCAATTAGCAACTGGATTGAAGCATTATCTACGCGCTGAATATGGCAACCTAATTTTACGAGTCATCAGGAGATACATTGCTGACCATGTTGTATACCAAAGTCATTTTGCACAAAAATGGTGGGAAGGAATTTACGGCATCCCGAACACGCCAACAACTGTAATTTATAATGGGGTAGACCTTGTCCAGTTTTCTCCTGAGCGGATCATTAATCCTGATGAAAGGCATAAGGACCAAACAAGGTGTTACCAGAGACCGCAAGAAGCGTTCAGGATATTGATGGTGGAGGGGAGCTTAAAGGGAGGATACGAGATTGGGTTGGAAACAGCGGTTTGTTTATTGATCCAGCTGAATATGGCAAACGATCGGATTTTTAATAAAACGGTCGAATTGATTGTGGTGGGAAATGTTCCTGAAGAACAAAAAACTATTTGGGCTGATAAAATAAAATTCCCTATATTCTTTTCAGGACTAGTTGAGTCTGAAAGAATACCTTATTTCAATAATGGTGCCCATCTTCTGTATTCCGCAGATATAAATCCTACCTGTCCAAATGCAGCAATCGAAGCGTTAGCATGCGGTACACCCGTTTTGGGTTTTGACACTGGTGCTTTAAGTGAAATCGTTACGAATTTTTCTGGTAGGGTTGTTCCATATGGGGGTGATCCCTGGCAATTGGAAAAACCCGATACTACTGCGTTAGCAAGCGGCGCAGTTGAGATATTATTGCACCAAGACAAGTACCGCATTGGCGCACGTAAAAGAGCTGAAGATATGTTTGGACTTACCCGGATGGTTGAAGCTTACCTGAAAATTTTATATCAAAAGTGATTCTTGCCAACAAAGATGTTACCTCAATGAATAATATTCTTCAAATTATTGTGCCAATCATTGCACGCATTCTACCAACTGGGGTGAAAAAGCGCTTATATCAGTTGGGGCCATTTTCACAGGCAATCCGTAAATTTCTTAACCGGATTTCACCGGTGGGGAAAAGTGTGGTCGCGGTTGCTGCTGGTGGTAATAAGGGAATGAGAATGGAACTGGATCTACAGTCAGAGAAGGATTATTGGTTGGGAACATATGAGTTGGACTTGCAAAATGGTCTAAAGCAGCAGGTTCGGACCGGGTGGGTAGCCTATGATGTAGGCGCTAATATTGGTTATTTCACCTTGCTATTCAGTAAGATGGTTGGAGAAACTGGAATGGTCTTCTCTTTTGAACCTCTTCCAACCAACCTGGAAAGACTGCAAAGGAACTTGTCACTAAATAACCTGCCTTCTTTTGTGAAGATCATACCCTGTGCAGTAATTGATCAAACCAAACAAACCCAATTTCTGATAGGGTCTTCTGGTGCAATGGGTAAGGTAAATGGATCAGCTGGTCGAGAAAAAAAAGACCTTTACAGGGAATCGATAAATGTAGCTGGAATTTCCCTGGACGATTTTATTTATAAAGAGAGTAACCCTATCCCACAGGTTATAAAAATGGACATCGAGGGAGGAGAAGTGTTGGCTTTGCGAGGAATGACCAGACTGCTTCAGGAGGCTAAGCCTCTTTTTTTCCTGGAGTTACATGGGAAATTGGCAGCAGAAGTCGCCTGGAAAACACTCGAAACTGAAGGATACCAGTTTTTTACAATAACTGCAGGTTCTCCTTCAATAACTTCATTCGAAAAATTAAATTGGAAATCCTACCTCCTAGCAATGCCATGAACATGTTTCCAGGACGATTAGGTTTACAACAAAGAGTACTACCCAGGTACCGTATCCCTTTTTTTGATCTCTTAGCCATGCGGTGCGAAGGGGGATTATCGGTCCTGGCAGGAGCCCCATTAGCTATTGAGGGTATCAACGCAGCCACGAAATTAACCAAGGGTGAATTTAATCTTGCTAAAAATCTGTATTTTATGGACCCATCCTCCCCCATGTATTTCTGTTGGCAAAAAGGGATTGTTGACTGGTTGGAAGCATGGGATCCAGATACCTTGGTTATCGAAGCAAATCCAAGATATTTACATTCACTCCTGGCGATTAAGTGGATGCATCGACGAGAAAAACCTGTCATAGGTTGGGGATTAGGAGTTCCGCGCACAGGGAATGTAGTGGAACGTGTCTTCAGGTTAAAATTCCTAAATTACCTGGATGGGATAATTGCATATTCAAAAAGAGGCGTAGAGGAATATCACCAACTTGGGTTGAAGAATATCTCCCTGGCATTTAATACGGTAGCGCCGAAACCTCAATGGGAGTTCCCAGACCGGGGAATTGGTATTCAAGGATCCTTAAATGTTCTGTTTGTGGGAAGACTCCAAGCTCGGAAAAGGATTGATATCCTGCTCCAGGCCTGTCAAATGTTACCTGAACCACTTCAACCCCGGTTGGTGATTGTTGGAGATGGACCAGCTCTTGATGAACTAAAAATTCTGGCAAGATCGATTTATCCAAATACTGATTTTGTTGGGGGAGTTTACGGGGGTGATCTAGCGGAATTTTTTCTGTCTGCTGACTTATTTGCTTTGCCTGGGACAGGAGGCTTGGCAGTTCAGGAAGCGATGAGTTATGGGCTGCCCATTATCGTAGCGAAAGGAGATGGGACCCAAGACGACCTGGTCACCACTAAGAATGGCTGGCAGGTTCCCTCAGGTGATCTGAACGCGTTTTTTAATGCCCTTAAAGAGGCGCTTTCTGATGTGTATGCTTTACGTCGAAAAGGTGAAGAATCTTATCGAATTGTCTCAGAGCAGGTTAATATTCAGGTTATGTTGGATCAGTTCGTTGATGCAATAAGCAAAATAGCATATTCATGACCTATAGGAGAAGGCGTTATTAAGGGAATTAATTGAGTCTCTCACAAATGACAGTCAAATGATGAGAATATTATTTATTACGGACGGAAGATCTCCAACCGCATTGAATTGGATTAAGTATTTTATTCACCAGGGACATGAAATTCACCTCGTAACATTGTTCTCATGTCAGTCTGAGTTGGATTTTTCAACAGTGACAATCCTGCCTCTGAGGTTTTCGGGTCTGGTTGGAGGAAAACAACCCACAGCGAACTTGAGATACAGGATTCTTCTCCGATTGGCCCCTCCAAAGCTCAGGACCTGGATTCGTCATCATTTCGTCCCCGCGAGTATTCCCCAGGCAGCATCTATTTTGTATTCTTTGATAGTAAAGGTACAACCAGACCTTGTGCATGCCATGCGCATTCCCTATGAAGGGATGTTGACTGCACAGGCATTTGCCTCAAATTTGCCCAAGCAGGTCCCTTTCCTTGTCTCTGTTTGGGGGAATGATTTTACACTGCATGCCCCATCAACAAAAGCTTTATCGAGTTTTACCAAGTTGACCTTGGGAATGGCTGATGGCCTCCACACTGACTGTAGACGAGATCAGCTACTGTCTGAAATTTGGGGTTTCGATATCGCTCACAAACCTGCAGTGGTTTTACCTGGGGCAGGTGGCATCCAGCTTGATCTTTTTTATCCCTCTGCTGGTCAACCCGCACCGGTGGTGATTAACCCACGTGGAATACGGGCTTATATTCGTAATGACACCTTCTTTACGTCTATCCCATTGGTGTTGGAGAAGCACCCCGAAGTCAAGTTTTTGTGCCTAAACATGGCTGGGCAGCCTGAAGCGGAAAATTGGGTGGATAATCTGGGTATCAGGAAATCTACGGACTTACTGCCTTTCCAGGATCGTGGGACAATGGCAGACCTTTACAGGCAAGCGAGTGTGGTCGTCTCTCCCAGTATGCATGATGGTACTCCAAATACCCTTTTGGAAGCGATGGCATGCGGGTGTTTCCCAGTCGCAGGCGATATCGCGACAATACGCGAGTGGATTACACCAGGACTGAATGGACTGGTTTTTAATCCAGCAGATCCAAAAAATCTGGCAGATAATATCTGTCTCGCATTAGAAAGCAGTGAACTTCGTGCACAAGCGAAAAGACTAAATCTATCATTAATTAAGGAGAGGGCAGAATACACTGCTTCAATGAAGATAGCTGGAGAATTTTATCAACACCTGATTAATTTGAAACAATTATATGGACCGAAATAAATCTAACTTGATTTTTTAAGCTGATCTACGATTCTTTTTTACCCAACTGGCATAGCGAGATGTGAAATGTACTAAGGGGGATGATAAGATAAGCTTTGGAGAAATCGCCTGCTTTATACTGGTTCTTAAGCTGGCAGCATCCTCAAAGTGGGGGAGTAGAAGCGAACCACGACCTAGCTCAAAAGCTGTATGGGCATCTGAACCATGGGTGCCTGGGAGATTGTGCTTTTTAGCAAAAACTTCAGCACGCCAGTTAAAGATCGGCTTCAAACAACGGGCGTTGAAAGTTTCTATCGCATCGAGTTCGGGTAGAATTTCCAACAGTGCTTCAATCCGCCAGCCACCTTTTCGATAGGGATCAAAGGGGTGAGAGATGCTGATGAATGCATGCTGCTCTTTTAACCGCAAGATCACTTCACTTGGAGATAATCCAGCAGGGATTTCTTCCGTCATATAAACAGCCAGGATTTCCCCACCATCGGTCTCGATTTCTTCCCCTACGATGATTAATTCGGGGTCGATTTCCTTTGCTTTAAACGCGCTTTCAATCTTGTTGTGATCGGTGATAACTACCCGGTCAAGGCCTTTCCTCCTGGCCGTCTTTACTAGGTTATCAGGTTTCAGCAGGCTGTCAGGTGAGGAAATGGTATGGGTGTGAAAATCAACCCTCAAATAGTCAATCTGGTTTCTTATTAATCTATTATTGGGTGATTTAACGGAAATATCTTGGTTATGAATCATTGGGACTTTGTTTTGTGAGCAGATATCCAAGTCCAATTGCTGCTGCGGTCAGGACCGTCAATCCGATTAAAGCCTGTTCTACTGTCTTGGGTTCCATCCCGGGCATTACAACCTGACCATCACCATATTCTAAAAATTTTTGACCCCATTTTGTTTCCAAAGCAGCTTTTACCCTGTTTCGACCAACGAATGGATACCAATACACATTGTGGTAGAAATTACTGGCAAAATATGCCCATGGGACAATGGGACTTTGCAATAATGGCTTTTCAAGGAAGTTCAACCATCCATGATAAATCCATTTTTGCCCGGTACTGGCGAAAGTATCCGTCTGGATAAAATTCCAGTCAGGTTCTTGTTCAATATCGTATCCAAGGATTTCGATCTGGCGAGGGTCTCCAATTCCCAACCCTTCTTCATGAGCGAGACGAATAAAGCGTAAACCAAGTGGGTCAAAACCCTGGAGTTTTGCTGATACGGCATCAATGGCGACCTGGTCTGACGATGCCAATAAAATATCTTTTTCGTGCCAGCGCATTGCCCGCGGACCTGGACCATCCCCTGCAAATGTCCCATCCATCACAGCGAATATTCCAGGATGGATATCCTGTTGGATTGCCAGGAGATCAACCAGTGTGTCATGGATCACAGCGTGGGCCCAATGACGATTACGATGGAGTAATCCCCCAAATGCATTCTTCATAGCACCGGTTATTGTGGTGAAGACGTGAGTCTTCACGGTTGGTAAATGTATGATATTAATGTCTAAAAGTGCTTTTGGTATAAAAATCCCATCGGGATAAACCTTATCCAAGACCAGGAACGGTCTCTTTTGAGGTCTATACTCTATCCATTCAAAATTCTGCTCATAGAGGTAGACACAAGGTATCCCCATCTTATCTGTTACGAATTTATGTTTATTGTTGCTTTCTCCCTCGATAGTATCCACCACTACGGTGTCATTATGTATACCAGTAAGCTTTTTATAGCCGTTATTCTGAAGTGTTCGAATAACGCCCTCAAGCTGCCAGGGTGTTGTCGAACAAGCGGGATACCAGGTCTGCCAGGAAATATTGATTTTTAATCCAGTTGTCTTGGATTTCGGCAGCGCTGACTCAAAATCAGCAAGTTTCATCAGTCTTTCAATATCATCCAATACTGTCTCAGGACTGGTTTTCAAGACAGCAACTTTCCCTTTTCCAGGAAAATCAGACATAGCGTACTCCTTATTTTGTATTTGATTTTGCTGCAAAAACCGAGTTTTGTAGGATTTGATGGTAAGTGTTTTCCACTTTAAGCTCGAAAATCGACAATTTGAGGGATATCGCCCTCGAAAAACTCGGTTTTTTGGGTTTCTTTTTCCATCTAGAAATCATCCACTTTATTTTAACATTAGTCTCTTCTTATTGTACTCGATTTTTAATTTGGAATTGTTTTGATTTCCAGCCCGTCAACCGAGGGTTATCAAAGGTTATCTATATTGTTTTCTTGAACCTTTTCCGAAATAGCTCGGCTGAGGTTATAATAACCAACCGATATCAAGTCAAAAAAATGAAAAGGAAGGATCTGTGCTATTTCATAATGAAGCCCCGGTACTGGTAATCGGTTCAGCAGGCGTAGACGTTATTGGACGTATCCATACAGAGATAAGAGAAAATTCTTCTATACCTGCCGAAATTCGGTTCACTTTTGGGGGTGTTGGTAGAAATGTCGCTGAAAACTTGGCTCGGCTTGGGCATCCGGTTATCCTTATTACTGCAGTTGGAAGCGGTTATTTTGGAGAACAACTCCTACGGCAACTTAAGGATGCCGGGGTAAATACTAATATGTGTTTACGAACGAAAGAACCCACTGGATCCTATATCGCGGTTTTGCGAAATAGTGATGTCCCTTTTGCCCTTGATGATTTTAGGGCTCTTCAAATGCTTTCTCCCTCGTATCTCCGAGTCAACTATTCTTTATTCATAGAAGCCTCTTTGCTGT
>CAZTJD010000070.1:0-20735 GCA_964613985.1 uncultured Anaerolineales bacterium | reverse complement strand
ATTCATAAAAGACATGAATTTCAACTTTTACAGATACAGATTGGACCCTTTAGAAGAAAGAAAAAACGGATGAACAAGAGAGAAATAAAGAAACTCTTAGGTGACCTTCCCTACACGGCTGAGATTTATTGGATTTTGAACCATTCGGGAAAGCCACCTGTGGGTGGATATTCTCTTGATAAGCTTAAACAAGCACTTCCAGGTTGGGTTAGCCAGGCTGAGAATGCTAGCAATCGCCTATTCACAAAAGCGAATGATAAGAGGAAAAAAGTCCTGGTGTTTACGATGTTGCGTTACTGGTTAGAACAAACTACAATGATGAGTCTGGCATTGAAGGTCCTTGGTCACGATGTGACCCTTGCCTACCTTCCGTATGCTCATTGGAAAAAACCGGTAAATAGATTTGACTTGCGTAGACAGGCACGTTATATCCTTAATGTACTAAAGCCTGCAGCGGATCTTCTGACGCTGGTTTCTGTGTTGGATATCTCAAATGAGAAAAAAATCCCCACTAGTTTCGCAGAGGAAGTGCCAAAGACTGCATACCGGGATGTGCAATACAGCCTCTTGCGGGAAGACGTTGACAAGGATAGTGATCTTTATCAACTTAGACTGGTTAGGAATCAGGTACAGGCAAAAAGGATGTTTTCCTGGATGGAAAAGCATCGTCCTGATGTTGTTATTGTCCCAAATGGCAGCATGCTGGAGTTTGGGATCTCAGTAAAGGTGGCGGAGTACCTGGGTATACCCGTGATGACCTATGAGTTTGGGGAGCAATCTGAAAGATTGTGGTTAGCCCAAAATGATGATGTCATGCGCCAGGATACCAGGATATTTTGGCAGGCGCGCAGAGACATACCCTTGAGTGAAGATGAATGGCTACGAGTAAAGTCATTCTTTTCTGCCAGGCAGGGTGGTGGTTTATGGGAGAATTTTGCGCGGCGATGGCAAGGAATCCCAGCGCAGGGAGAAAATCAGGTACGAGAGGCGTTAAACCTGGATAACCGCCCTGTCGTGTTGCTCCCAGCAAATGTTTTAGGAGACTCACTCACATTAGGGCGTCACATTTTTTCTGGGAGTATGACTGATTGGATGGTTCGGACAATCGATTATTTTTCTATAAGGCATGATGTGCAATTCATCCTTAGAGTCCATCCTGGTGAGCAAATTGGTTGGGGTCCCTCGGTCTATGAAATCTTAACTGAAAAGTTTCCTATACTTCCTGATCATATTCACCTTCTACCTGCAGATGCGAAAGTCAACACCTATGATCTGGTAAACATAGCTGATTTTGGATTGGTTTTTACAACAACAGTTGGGATGGAAATGGCTATGATCGGCTTGCCAGTCATCGTTACAGGTCAAACACATTATCGAGGCAAAGGCTTCACCTTAGATGTTGATTCCTGGGAATCATATTTTGATACGCTTGAGGCGGTTCTGAAATCACCTGACGAATACGCTCCTAGCAGAGAACAGGTGGAGTTAGCCTGGACCTACGCATATCGCTTCTTTTTTGAATATCCCCAACCTTTTCCGTGGCATGTACAGCATTTCTGGGAAGATGAATCCAAGTGGTCATTGGACTCAGTATTTACAGACGACGGTATGAGATTATTTGGAGATACTTTCCGTTATTTGGTTGGTGAACCAATCGAATGGGGAAAGGATCGATAGGATGACAGATGAAGTTGAAGTGAAACAACAGGTACGTGAGTTCTATGACCAGGTAGGCTGGCGAGAAATAAGTGATGGACTTTACCAGAATGCTCGATATGAGGACTTGCGTCCAGTGTCAAAGGAATACATTCACCGATGTCATATGAGAGTGCTTGATCACTTATCGCTATCTGGTCGTTATCTGTTGGATGCCGGTTCCGGACCGATCCAATATCCTGAGTACCTGTCATATTCTGAGCATTATAAATTTCGTGTCTGTGCGGATATCTCTATTCAGGCACTGATAGAGGCACAGAAACGGATCGGAACACATGGATTATTCGTTGTTGCAGATATTGCAAATTTGCCTTTTCCTAACGATGTGTTTGATGGTCTGGTGTCTCTACATACGGTTCATCATTTACCGACAGAACAACATTTACAGGCTTATCAGGAACTTTATCGAGTCCTGATTCCTGGTCACACAGGTATTGTCGTCAATGGTTGGCATCAACCTGCGCTTGCGAAGGTTTTAAAGTCCATAAGGAAAGTGACCCAACTTATACAAGGATTTATCAATCAGCGGTTATTAGGACGTAAACCATCTCGGGAGAAAATTAATCCCATTGGCGCTATTCAAAGTGATTATGAGGTAAAAAGTACTTTTGTGGATAAAAACCACCCATCCTGGTTTGCCCGAGAAATCTCGAGTCGGGTGCCGGTAGATATCTTCGTTTGGCGTAGTGTAAGTGTTAAGGATCTGCGAACCTTTATACATCCAAGTTGGGGAGGACGTGGTATCCTCCGTGTCTTATTTTGGCTTGAGGATCAATTTCCTCATTGGTTTGGAAAGAACGGACAATATCCCCTGATCGTAATCTCTAAAAATTAGATTACCAGAGATCATACATCGTTAGAATAAAGAATGGAGAAAAGATTCGAAAAATGAACTGGAAAGATCAAATTGTTTTAATAACCGGAGGGACCGGTTCTTTTGGTAAGAAGTTTGTTGATGTGATGCTAAAAGAATACCTTCCAGCTAAATTGATTGTTTATAGTCGTGATGAATTGAAGCAGCACGAGATGCAGATTGGTGGTTTCGATCATCCGTCCCTTCGTTATTTCATTGGCGATGTTCGTGATCTTCCAAGACTTCGTCGTGCAATGCAGGGAGTGGATATTGTCGTTCATGCTGCTGCCCTCAAACAAGTGCCTGCCTGCGAATATAACCCAATGGAAGCAGTGAAGACCAATATCTTGGGAACCAGCAATGTGGTAGATGCAGCGATAGATGCAAGAGTGAAAAAAGTGATGGCCTTAAGTACCGATAAGGCTGTCACGCCTGTTAACCTATATGGAGCGACAAAACTCACGGCTGAAAAACTTGTTGTTGCCAGCAACGCCTATGCAGGTGATATGCAAACTCGCCTGAGTTGTGTACGTTATGGGAATGTGGTCGGTAGTAGGGGAAGCGTTGTTCCAATTTTTATTCACCAACGCGAAAATGGTAACAAACTAACAATTACAGATGAGCGCATGACTCGCTTTTGGCTATCCCTTGAACAAGGAGTTAGATTTGTAATTAACAATATTGAACGGATGTATGGTGGAGAGGTATTTGTCCCAAAACTCCCTAGCACACGCATTATTGATCTGGCACGAGCAATTGCCCCAGAAAGTGAAATTGAGGTAATTGGGATCCGTCCTGGTGAAAAACTTCATGAAATCATGATCTCTCGCGATGAATCACGCTCAACTATAGAGCTTGAGAATATGTTTGTAGTCGAATCCCAAAGTGCGCTTTGGTTCAGGTATAACTGGTCTCTTGAAGGAAAAAAGGTTCCAGATGGTTTTAAATATACGAGTAACAATAATAGCGAATGGTATACCTTAGAACAAATCAAGATACTGGTTGCCCCATTCGAAGAAGATTATAAGCAAAATCGGAGGTAGGCATCAGGTTGTTTTGGATACCCTGCCTACCTGATTATGATTGATTGTAGACAGGGTATCCAAGGTAATAATCATGCGCATCCTGATCACGGGTGCAAGTGGTCTCCTGGGTATAAATCTTGCCTTGGAAGTTGCCAAACAGCATACAGTCTTCGGACAGATCAACCGCAATCTGATCCAAACGAAAGCGTTCTCAGTCCTGAAGGCTGATCTGCTGGAACCTGGCATGGTGGAATGGCTTTTTGATGAAGCAAAGCCTGAATGGGTTATCCACTGTGCTGCCCTGGCAGACCTGGATGCTTGTGAAAAAGATCCAAGCCTTGCCAGGGAATTGAATACAGAAGTCCCACGAAAACTGGCAGAATTATGTCGGGGTGGCGGAGCGCGCCTGCTGCACGTCTCAACAGATGCGGTATTTGATGGGGTAAGCGGCAACTATTCCGAGCAAGATTCTCCCAACCCACTTAGCACCTATGCACAAACAAAGTTGCAGGCTGAATATAAAGTGGCCGAGACATTTCCTGACGCAATTATCGCTCGGGTCAATTTATTTGGATGGAGTCTGAATGGTCATAGAAGTCTGGCAGAATTTTTTTTCAATAATCTATATAAAGGTAAGCCAGTAATGGGCTTCGTAGATGTATATTTTTGCCCACTTTTAGCTAATGATATCGCTCATATTTTTACCGAAATGCTTAGGAAAGGAATGAGTGGACTCTATCACGTTGTTAGCAGGGACACGATGAGTAAATATGAATTTGGAATCTCTATTGCAGATTGGTTCGGATTTGATCCGGGATTGATCAATCCCACTTCAATTAAGGATTCTGGTCTTACAGCTGTAAGGAGTCCGAATCTGACACTAAATGTCGAGAAACTTATCCACGATTTAGGCGTCTCTATCCCTACGATTTCCACTGGAATTTACCATTTTTACACACTTTTTCAACAAGGTTATCCACAGTTGATACAAAAAATGGCTGTTTGATTGTAAACCATAGAGATGGAGTTTTTATTTTGAAACGAGTATTTCTTAGAAAGATTCCAAAGGAGGTCTGATCTATGCCCCATATACCTGCTCCAGAAATTATCATTGCTGACCGGAAGGTCGGCTTGAATTACCCCACATATTTTATTGCTGATATTGCTGCTAATCATGATGGTGAGCTGAATCGGGCAAAAAAATTAATCCATCTAGCTAAAGAAGCAGGTGCAGAAGCGGCTAAATTTCAAAATTTTCTGGCACCGAAGATTGTCTCTGATTATGGTTTTAAATCCCTGGGAGGACAGTTATCTCACCAGGCTGAGTGGAGTAAATCCGTTTATGAAGTCTATGATGACGCTTCGATTCCTTTTGAATGGACTCCAATCCTCAAAAATGAATGTGACAAGGTAGGGTTACATTATTTCTCATCACCGTATGATTATGAAGCGATCGAGATGCTTTCCCCATATGTCCCAGCTTATAAGGCTGGTTCTGGCTTAATGTCCTGGCCTGATGCCCTGGTCCGCATGGCACGATTAGGAAAACCGATCATAATTTCGACGGGCGCTTCCGATATCAGCGATGTGGTTCGGGCAATGCGGTCCGTACTTGCGGTCAATCATCAGATTATCCTCATGCAGTGTAATACAAATTACACTGCCTTAGACAGTAATTATGACCACCTCAATATCAATGTTTTAAAAACATATGGAACATTATTCCCCGATGTTGTTTTAGGCCTTTCCGACCACACCCAAAATCCGGCTCCAATAGTTGGTGCAGTGGCTTTAGGAGCAAGGGTGATCGAACGACATTTCACAGATGATAATGATCGAGAGGGTCCTGATCATAAATTTGCTATGGATCCAGAGAATTGGGCTGAAATGGTGACCCAGGTACGTGTTTTGGAACGTGCACTGGGATCCACTGATAAGTTTGTCACTGAAAGTGAGAAGGAAACTTACGTCCTTCAACGACGTTGTTTGCGTGCAGCTAGGGATATCTCACTCGGAGAAGTCATCACTGAAGATATGGTGGAGCCATTGCGCCCTGCTGCAGAAGGTGCAATTATGCCCTGGGAACTAGAGAATCTTATTGGTAAAAAGGCGATCATCGAGATGCCTTTTGGCATGGAATTTCGTTGGGAAAATATTGGGGTATAAAACTAATTTCAACTTGATTGCATCCTATTGAGATAGTGTTTTGTTTTGAAATACGATAACGATTTATTCTCATTATGCGGATTCTATACTTCAGTAGAGATTACAACACCCATGATCACCGCTTCTTAACAGCGCTTGCGGAGTCTAGCCATGAAATTGGATTTCTGCGTCTTGAGCGAAGTGAAAGGCAGTTAGAGGATCGTTCGTTACCATCAAAAGTAAAACTTCTGCACTGGGTAGGAGGAAAATCTATCGCCCGTTTGCGAGATGCTCCAGGATACCTTATCAGTTTAAGAAAGGTTTTACGAGACTTCAAACCCGATCTTATCCAGGCAGGACCTATTCAACGTACAGCCTTCATGGTTGCATTGACGGGATTTCATCCCTTAGTGACAATGTCTTGGGGTTACGATTTGCTGGTGGATGTACATAAAGGACCAACTTGGGAATGGGTTACCCGATATACACTAAAAAAAAGCGATTCTTTTGTAGGGGATAGCAGGATTATCCGCAAGCTTGCTGTTCAATATGGGATGTTGCCAGAGCGGATCATCACCTTCCCGTGGGGAGCCAATGTTGATAAGTACACCCCTGCGGATGATAAATTTCAGACCCACATACGTAAACGTCTTGGGTGGGATAATGCGACTTTTGTCATCATGTCGAACCGTGGATGGTCAGAAATTTATGGGGTAGAAGATCTGGCAAAAGCGTTCGTAACTGCAGTCAAACAACAGCCTGCATTACGTCTGTTGATGTTGGGTAGCGGCCCATTGGCTCAGAAGATACGGAAAATATTCCAGCAGGGAGGAGTATGTGAGTATGTCCAATTTCTTGGGCAAATATCACAAGACAAATTAGTCGAATATTACCATGCAGCAGATTTATATGTCAGCACCTCACATAGCGACGGCACTTCTATTTCTCTTCTAGAAGCCTTATCGAGTGGTACACCCGTATTGGTGACAGATATTCCGGGAAATAAAGAGTGGATAACAAATCCAGGTGAAGTGGGTTGGCTTTTCAAAGATGGGGATGTTGAACAACTTGTACAAGGCATTCTTCACGCTTATAACTGCCGCCAGGAATTATCCAAGATGGGACTGGCAGCCAGGAAATTGGCAGTCGACAGAGCAAATTGGAAAGAAAACTTCCCAGAGTTATTCAAAGCATATCAGATTGCATTGTCATGATCATTTTATCCCATTACCAAGCCAGCCCCATAATTGATGCGAGAGGTAAGACATCTTTGGTAAAGATATCTCCTGACCTTGGATTGTCTTTCGTGGAGGTCCGCTTAGAGCAAGAAGTATATTTTCCGAACCAGAGTCCAATCTCGTGGGACCTGGTAAAGGAAATAATAAAGAAGAAAAATAATTGTATTAAGATTGAGAATGGTAAAGCCTTAGCGATCCGGGAATTTTCTGAAGTTTTTAACCACGTTTATACCCTCTACCCTACTGAAACTGCTCCAACCATGCTGGTTTCTGGAATACCTATGCATCGAATCAAAGATACAAATCCCTGGAAAGATACACAAATAAAAATTAATGCCTTTGGACAAATTCGTGGTCATATTTTAGATACAGCAACTGGATTGGGATATACTGCTATTCTTGCGGCAGAAGATGCAGATATGGTGACAACCATCGAACTTGATCCTGCTGCACAAAGAATTGCGAAGCTCAATCCCTGGTCAAAGAAACTTTTTAAACATCCGAAGATAAGCCAAAGAATAGGTGACAGCGCTGAAATCATCAAAACATTTGCTGATCGTTCTTTTTCCGGTATCGTACATGATCCGCCGATGTTCAGCATGGCTGGCGAATTATATTCGCTGTCATTTTATCGGGAAGCTTTTAGGGTTCTAACTCCAGATGGGCGAATGTTTCATTATATTGGCAATCCAGAGAGTAAGACAGGGAAAAGTGTTACTCGGGGTGTAGTAGACCGATTACACCAAGCAGGATTTTCACGTGTTGTTAATTGCCCGAATGCTTTTGGTGTGATGGCGTATAAATTTCGGAAGATGGCTTGAGGGACACACTAATTGCTTACAATAAAATGCTCGGCATGCGGGCATAAGTTATGGAAGTATGAGAAATTTGGTATGTGTGAAGTGCTACGTTGTTATAAGAGTAGGATTGTTCGGGCCTATGAATACAAACAAATGGGAGATAAAATAATTTGTTCCTGCGGTAATGAAGTCGGAATTGATAAAGGTTCTTATATCAAAATGAATAAAAAAGGCTTCGTTTATACAGGAACGAAAAAACATTGAGATCGTGGAGTTCAATTTTTCAACGAAAAAGATAATAACAATACGATAGGAGTAGTTGATGTTAAACTTTGATGATCTTGTTATTGGATTTTCTGATTTAGGGGTAGATACCGGGGATACAATCCTCGTTCACAGCTCGTATAAAGCTTTTGGCGGCGTGGAAGGTGGTCCTCAAACGGTTATCGATTCCCTTCTTGAAGTGCTTGGAGAAGAAGGCACATTGATTATGCCTACGTTCAACTTTGATTTTTGTAAGGGTGCTCCCTGGGATGTCCGGAACACGCTTTCCCAAATGGGTGTAATCACAAACATGGTTCGTGAGAATCCTGAAGCAAAAAGAGTCTTCCATCCAATCTATTCTTTCGCGATCATAGGGGAGCACGCAGAAACCCTCACTAGAGAACGGTATAAAAGTAGCTTCGAAAAAAAATCTCTTTTCGGAAAGTTACGAGATTTAAATGGGAAGATCATGATAATTGGTCTTTCTTATACCAACAGTATGACTTTTTTCCATCACATAGAGCAAATGGAAGGAGTGGATTACCGTTATTTGAAGGCTTTTACAGGTACAGTGACAGAGCAAAATGGCGAGGCATATGAGGATACTTTTACGATGTTAGTACGGGATTTAGACAAAGGGGTGATAACAGAAGTGGATCCTATGGGTAAATTGATGGAGGAAGCAGGCCTTGTGTCAATTCGACAGATCGGTGATGCGACTGTGAAGCTGATGAAAGCAGATGATGTTTATACATTTACCGCTCGTGAAATGAAGCGTAATCCAAGGTTGCTTTATACTACGACTGACGATCAAAAACCTGACTAAGTCATAATAGTTTCAACCGATTTCAGATGAATCTTAAGCCCATTCTAGAAATTCTATATCCTCTTCACAGGACTTTGGCATCAGAAGGTACTGACAGAGCACTGGATATTCTCGGCGAATATATGCCGTCTGAGGCTGCTTATACGGTTGAAACATATCCTCCTGGTACTCCAGTATGGACTTGGAGTATACCCGAGCGTTATGTCGTTCACGAAGCATATCTTGATCTGGAAAATGGGGAAAGGCTCATTGATTTTAAGGATAACCCTTTGTATCTCGTCTCTTATTCGTTGCCTATAAATAAGGTCCTTACCTGGGAATCGTTAGACCCCCATCTGTTTTATAATGAGAAACGCCCCTGGGCGATTCCCTGGATATTTAAGTATTACGAGCGGAATTGGGGATTCTGCCTGCCTAAGAATCTGTATGACGAATTGCCTCGTGATGGAAGATATCATGCAGTAATCGATGCTGAATTCCAAGTGGAACCAGAACCTGGTTTCAGAGTATCTTCCGGCGTAATCCATCCAACAGGAGGACCTGATGATAAAGCGGGAGAAATGATCATTTCTTCTCACATCTGTCATCCCAGGCAAGCGAACGATGACCTGTCAGGAGTTGTAACTGCGCTAGGTGTAGCGAAGCGCCTGTCAGAGAATCAACTTCCTGAAGGATCAATGAGCGTACGTTTTTTATTTGGCCCAGAAACTATTGGAACCATCGCGTATCTAGCCCATCATGAGGATATGATTCCTAACTTGAAAGCGGGAATATTTGCGGAGATGACTGGCAATCATAATCTGCTTTCCTGGCATCATAGCAGGCAACATGATCACCTGATTGATAGGATCGCAGCACATGTTCTGAGTGCAATTCCCCATAAGGAAAGGGATTTTGCCGCAGCTCCTGCTAATGATGAACGGGTAATCAATGGTCCTGGTGTTAATGTACCTTGTATATCCATTAATCGTTGGCCATATGTGGAATACCATACTTCAGATGATAATCCAGGCATCATTCAGGAGCATATGCTCCAGGAAGCGGTTGATGTTATTGAAAAGATTGTTCGCATCTTTGCCACAGATTACATTCCCAAACGAAATTTCAGAGGCCCTGTTTTTCTTTCTGGTCATGGCTTGTGGGTAGATTGGCAGGATAATTGGGCTTTAAACCGAGCCATAGAAAAAATCATGATGCAATTTGAAGGAGTTCAGTCCGTTTTTGATATAGCCCGGGATGTTGAATTGGATTATTGGATGGTGCGTGACTACGTGGATCAATTCTATGTGAAGGGATTTATTGAGAAGCTTCCCATTCCAGGCGAGGGATTGACTGCATGAAAGAAACCGTAGCGATAATTCAAGCGCGTCTGAGATCGACTCGACTGCCAGGGAAAGTGTTGAAGGATATCGCAGGGAAACCCATGCTTGAATGGGTGGTAGAAAGGACCCGACGATCAAAATTAGTGCAAAATGTGGTTGTCGCTACGACTATAGATTCGTCCGATGACGATATATTTGCTTTCTGCAAAAAGAAAAGTTACCATGTAAAGCGTGGGAGTATTTATGATGTATTAGACCGTTACTATCAAACTGCTAGACAGTTCCAAGCGGAGATCATTGTTCGAATTACGGCAGACTGTCCTTTTATCGATCCGGCATTGATCGATGAAGTGGTAAGTTTATTGCGTGGAGGTCAAATGACAGGTTGTCACCAAGAGAGCACCTCTATTGAAACTTATGATTTCGTAGCAAACCGCTTACCTATTCCGTGGGGAAGGACTTACCCCATCGGGCTTGATGTCGAATCTTTTACTTTTGACATCTTGCAAGAAGCTTGGAAGAATGCTGTTGAAAAACACCAACGAGAACATGTCGCACCATATTTTTACGAAGATGCAGCAGTTGAAGATTTAAAGTCTCATGATTCAAATCTACCCTATACACAAACAAAAACACCGAAAGGTTTCCATATTGCCTTGATGCACCATTTTCCTGATTATGGACAATTGCGTTGGACAGTAGATACACCCGAGGATCTGGAGTTAGTTCGGCTTATTGCTGCTCAGTGTAAAGGTATGGATTTTGGCTGGCGAGATGTTTTGGAATTCACTCAATGTAATCCATCACTTATCCAGATTAATGCAAACATTCCACACAAAACCCATCTTGATGTTGATCAGCAAAGTACTTAGGGCAAATTCCTGAAGACTTTCAATCCAATCACTACAGGTTTAGAGGTTGGATTGAGTGGATGATATATGACTTATCTCACCATTTTTTCTGCGCCAAAACAATTTACTGATCCCCATATTAACCTCATCCAACGTAATGCGATCCAGTCCTGGCAACACCTGGACCCTGAAGCTGAAGTTGTAATTGTGGGTGATGAAGAAGGGATGCAGAAGGTTGTTGAAGAATTTGGCGTAAGGCATCTACCCAACATAAAACGTAACTCCTGGGGCACACCATTGGTAAGTTCCATTTTTCACCTTGCCCGCGAAGCCAGTGATAGTCCTTACCTGGCTTATGTTAACGCAGATATCCTGTTAATGCCTAGTTTTATGGAGATTGCTCGACTCGTTGCTTCACAGTCTCAACAATTCCTTGTTGTTGGGCAGCGTTGGGACCTGGATGTCAACAAACCTCTAGCATTCAATAATGGCTGGGATCAAGCACTCAGAGTGCGGACGAAGAAAGAAGGGGAACTCCATCCACCAGCAGGGAGTGATTATTTTATTTTCCCACGCGGATCATTCTGGGATATACCAGATTTTGCAATTGGTAGGGCTGGTTGGGATAACTGGATGATCTATAGAGCTTTGGATTCAGGCTGGCATGTTGTTGATGCCACCCCCTCACTTATGATAATCCATCAGAATCACGATTATGGTCATTTACCAGGTGGTGTACCGCCTTACGATCTTGAAGAGACCGCAATCAATGCTGCCTTGGGAGGCGGCCATGGGAATATGTATATGACCCTAGATACAAATTTTGAGTTAATTGACGGTATTATTAAACGATCACGCTGGACTCGAGATAGGATTTTACGGCGTTTAGAACGATTTTTCCGACCGAAAGATGACGAGAATCAAGGTATTCGTTGGAAGATATCTCGTCGTTTTCGACGTATGAGGCGAGGCGTGTTATAGGTATGCCAGAAATTCTGAAAGCCTGTCCACTTTGCCATTTTGATAAGTATAACCCATTTGAAATCAGGCAATTTCGTGGCTCAAAGGTTGAGAACAAGATATGCTTACAGTGCGGCTTTGTCTTTCAAAGCCCCCGGATGACAGCTGAGGAATTAGACAACTTTTATACCCGGTCTTATCGAGAAGTATACCAGGGACAGGAAGAACCTACCGAAAAAGATCTGTCAATCCAACGAAAACGAGCCAGACACTTGCTCAGATATATCAAGAACTTAATTCCTCAGGTTGTATCTCACCTTGATATTGGTTCTTCAGCGGGAATTCTTTTAGAATACTTCCAGGAGTTTTTTCGATGCAGGTCGGTAGGCGTGGAACCTGGAGATGCATATCGTGGTTTTACTGATAAGAAAGGATTAGAAGTCTATGTTGACCTGGACAGGGTTCATAAAGAAAATCAGGAATCCTTTGATTTAATCAGCATGATCCATATTTTAGAACATATTCCAGATCCAATATTATATCTTACTGAAATTCGAGAGTCTTTTATAAATCCCGATGGATATTTATTAGTAGAGGTGCCCAATCTTTATTTCCATGATAGCTTGGAAATTGCTCATATGTCAGCTTTCAGTCAACACAGCTTAAAAGAAACCTTGATCCAGTCAGGCTTTTCTATCATAGCTAAAAAGGCTCATGGATATCCCAGATCTAAACTTCTGCCCATATACCTGACGGTTCTCGCTAAACCAATAAAAGATAAATCGAATTATGATATTCTCCCCGAGAAATGGGTTCGCCAAAAGAGAGACCTGGGGCTGTTCTATCGTCGGATCGCACAGAAGCTTTTTCCAACCTTATCCTGGGTCCCCTATAATTTTGAATGGTAATTGATAATCGATGAATAAACAAACATTATTAATTCTAAACCTTCTGATCATTATTTTCATGTCAACATTGATGTTAACGGGTTGTTTCGGCCGTGAACCGACTCTTGTTGTAATCACAAAGGCGAGAACACCGACCTCAAATTTGCCGACTAGCACATATACTTCCATTCCACCAACCTTCACGGAGAAAGCGGAGCCAACGAGCACGGATAGGAATTTGGAAACAAAGACACCTTCGCAAACAGTTACCCAAATACCAACAAGTACTTCAACCTTGACACCGACTAATACTCTTGAACCAGCATCTTTGACACTCGATCAAGATTCTGCCTGTTTTGTGGATACTAGTTTTGGTAAAGGTCTTCTTGCTTATGTTGTGGATGGGTCGAGTTATCCGGTCCTGGCGACTATTCAAGACCAATCCTGGTGGTTGGTTAGGCTTGAAGAAGAGAAGGATTGCTGGATTTATGGGGGATATGCCACAATCCATGGTGCTGTCGGCGATTTACCCGTGGTTACTCCCTCTCCTCCACCCGATTCCACGGCGACTATTTTGCCATCTTCTTATGGGATTTATTATATTTTGATCGCTAAGGATACAGGAGGACAATTTGGTTGTGGAGATAGTCTGATCCGCTATTATCCCGGGATCTGGGTTAATGGTGATATGGAAGATGATATCTTAGCTGCCTTAAATGCCTTATTCTCAAACCACAACCAGTATGTGGAGGATTTATACAATCCAATATACCAATCACAACTTAAAGCGAAAGGTGTTGAGATAGTTGGAGGAGATGTGATTGTAAGGTTGGGTGGTTCACTTGTAAGACCGAAAGATGACTGCGAAAGCCAGCGAATGCGTGCTCAGATCTGGTACACAATCAGTCAGTTTACGTCGACTCGTCCAGTTGTTTATTTAAATAATTCGCTTCTTGGTGATTTGCTGGTAGTGACGAACAAATAAAAGATATGAGAATTGGTCAGAATCCAGCAAAATCAGCTAAACAGGTTGCACAACCACGAGATGTTACGGTTGCGGTTTTAAATTATATTCCGACATTAGGCGGTTATTATGCACAAAGTTTGGACGTGCTAAAGGTTTGCCTGAATAGTATAGTGGAGAATACGTGCATCCCCTATGATTTAATGGTGTTTGATAATGCCAGTTGCCATCCGGTTAGAGAATTCTTGCAAAATGCTCAGGGAGATGGGGTCATTCAATATCTTATCTTATCCGATAAAAATATCGGAAAAGCTGGAGCTTGGAATTTCATTTTTGAGGCGGCACCTGGCAAGTATATTGCTTATGCGGATAGCGATGTTTTCCATCACCCGGGTTGGTTAGAACCTCAGATCCAATTGTTGGAAGAAATTCCGAATATTGGTATGGTAACCGGTATGCCAATGTGGACACCGGAAGAATTTTCTACATCAACAATTACTTGGGCTAAAAAGACGGAAGGGGTATCTTTGATCCGCGGAAAGTATCTGGCATGGGAAGATTATTGGAAGCATTCTCGAAGCTTAGGGGCGGATGAAGAAGAGGCCCGAGTGCATTATGACACTATCGAAAGTTTAATGGTAACCAAGGAGAATCAAAAATTAATGGTTGGAGCAGCTCATTTCCAATTTGTCGCCTCAAAAGCGATTTTAAAAAGCTTGTTACCGATTCCGTCAAATCGACCAATGGGTGAGGTTAGAATGTTGGACATCGCCATAAATGAAGCAGGATATCTTCGGTTTTGTACAACGGATTGGTGGATTGAACATATGGGGAATACACTTGGTAATAATCAAAATCAGTATATCACGATCCTTGAATCAGTAAAAAAACCTGACCGAAGATTGAATATCTGGAAATGGAGAATCTCTAGACGAATTGTATCCTGGCTTTACCACAAGACATTTGAAATCATGTATAGGAATTAACTTATCTAATGGCAAAAAGGATTTTGATTAGTGCTGATCATGGATTGGCGGTAATTTATTTCTTGCAAAGTGATGTCGTTTCTACGTTGATCGAGGAAGGAAACGAGGTCATCATTCTTACAGATGATCACTTGATTGAAAAAGTAAGTGAACGTTTTGGTAGGTCAGGATTGATTGTTGAAGGATTGAGGTTGAAGGAACTATTAGCTTATGAAAAACAAGTAAATCCCTCGATCCAATGGTGGTTGCATTTTCTTCGGCGTGCTGGTGCATCGAAGCGCACAAACCTTGAAGCTGTTAATGGGTTCGTTGATCAGGTAGAAGATGACGCCCATAAGAAGCGAAAGATGTTATTCCCTGTGATGCGGATTTTTATCGCTTTAATGCGCAACAGTTTTTTAATCCGAAAACTGGTAGTGAGCACACAATCCATTTTTACGCCATCTATTTATTCTGATCTTTTCCAAAAGTATGATCCTGCTCTTGTTGTTGCAGCTACACCTGGATGGCGTTTGGATCGTTATTTATTAAGGGAAGCTTCCGCCTCGGGGATTCCAACAGCTTCGGTTATTGTTGGTTGGGATAACACGAGTAGTTATAGTTTGCCAGGCGCACAGGTGGACTGGGCAAGTTGCTGGTCAGAGTTACAAAAAGAGGAAATGATTTTGGGAGCTGATTGGGATGCGAAGAAGATAAATATTGGTGGAATTCCATCCTATGATGGTTATATTAATAAAAAGTGGTTAATCCCAAAAGCAGAATACTTTAAGAAACATGGTCTAGATCCAAATCGAAAATTAATTTCTTATGCAAGTAGTTTTGTGACTTTTTCCCCGAATATTCAGAATATTGAAGCGCTCGCAGCGCTGGTTTCTTCTGAACAACTGATACTGCCCTCGCAATTACTTATCAGGCTTCACCCGACCCATTTTTTAGATGTGCCGCAATATAACAACGAACGCGAGAGAATTCGATCACTTGTAGATACTTATAAACACGTACACCTTGTCGAGCCTGTCTCTCTTGGAGGAGAAATGGGTCACTATTCTGGTGAGGATATGCCAGAAAAATCTTCCATGATGGCTTATTCTGATGTGATGGTTACAGTTTATTCAACGATGGTGGTTGAAACTTTGATGCATGGTACACCGGTTATCAGTCTATGTATAGATTCGGAGGAGGGTTGGTTAAGTAAATATACTTTGCCGTTAACAAAAATTGGGGGTTGGCCAACCCACAAACGTTTTCGAGAATCCTTGGCTGGACGGGAAGTGACTGATGTTGAAGGATTAAAACAAGCCTTGAATTATTATTTGGAAAACCCTCAAGCTGACCACGATGTTCGTATGGATTTTCTACAAAGGGAGTGTACCTATCTGGATGGAAATGCAGGAAAACAAACCGCGAAATTCTTAGGATCTCTCATTAATGACCGAACTGGTTAAAAAAGTCATTAAACGCTTGCGTCTTGTAGGTGAAGTTTTCATTAACGGAGAGATCCCCTCCTCAACACGGGAGTCTATCCCATCAATTTCCTTGGCTGAGATTGAGGAGGTTCGTTCATTTTTCCCTCTCGATAAGTTTTTCATATTTGGTCATGCTCGTTCTGGGACGACCCTCCTTACCAGATTGGTAAGGTTACATTCAGAAGTACACTGTAACTACCAGGGGCATTTCTTCACACGAAGACCTACCATTGAAGGGTTAGTGAATGGTACGGATATTGAGGCGTGGCTTACCCGTCGCAGTAACCGTTGGAACCGGGGTGGTGATTTATCTCCTGTAATACTTCGCACAGTTGTTGATTTTATCCTTGAACGTGAAGCACGCCCATTAGGTGCGAAGGTCGTTGGGGATAAGAGCCCCAATAGTATGATGAATGGGGAAGCGGTGAAATTGCTGCACAAGGTCTATCCGGATGGGAAGCTTATATTCATCATCAGAGACGGTAGAGATGCAGTTATTTCTCATCGCTTTCAAACATTCATTGATGCTGTTCAGCATCTTACTTCAGAAGATGTGAAAATACGATCTGATTTCCAGGATGATCCGACCCCTTACATTGAAGGTGATCTGTCGATATTTACAGAGGGAGGCATCCGACTCGCAGCGAAAGGTTGGGCGGATAATGTATTGGAAACCGATCTACGTGCAAAGGAATTGTTTGTGAGTGATTACATCTCTCTGCGTTATGAGGATTTGTTGGCAGATCCCTGGAAGGAAATGAGTAAAGTCTGGACTTTCCTTAAAGTTGATTTAAGCGATTCTAAACTATCGGAAAAACTCAGCACTGAACTTGACAATAATCCAGATAAGGAGTGGCAGAAGAATAAGGCCGGAAGCTTGGTAAATCCTTTACAGAAAGGCAAATCAGGCTCTTGGCAGAACCTTTTTACCGAAAGAGATAAGAAAATCTTCAAAGAGATTGCTGGTGATATTCTTGTGAGCTGGGGGTATGAGAAGGACTTGTCCTGGTAAATTCTGCATTTTTACGTCAGGCTAATTAAATGAGATTTCTAATTGCTGGTTTTGGTTCAATCGGAAGACGGCATTTCCGTAATTTAAAAGCCCTTGGGGAAACTGACTTTGTTTTCTATCGAAGCAAGCTAGGAAATTTGGCAGATGATGAGATTGCTGCTTATCCAGTAGAAACCGAAATTAATGCAGCCCTTGGACATGATCCCGATGTTGTAATTGTGTCTAATCCCACAGCGCTTCACCTGGAAGTCGCTATTCCTGCTGCAAGACAAGGATGCCATCTGTTTCTAGAGAAACCAATCTCTCACTCGATGGAGGGTGTAGATAGATTGCAGCAGACTGTTGAGGAGACTAAAATCAAAGTACTAGTTGGCTTTCAATTCCGCTACCATCCCCAACTGATACAAGTTGAGCGGTTATTAAACAAACATTCTATTGGCGAATTAATCAGTCTGCATGTTGAGTGGGGGGAATACTTGCCTGATTGGCATCCTTGGGAGGACTATCGGGAAGGTTATAGCGCCAGGAAAGATCTCGGAGGAGGTGTGGTTCTTACCTTGAGTCATCCACTCGATTACCTTCGTTGGTTAATTGGTGATGTTGATTCCTTGTGGGCGTTTACACATTCGGTTGAATTTCTGGATATTGATGTTGAAGCGGTCGCAGAGATTGGGTTACGGTTTAACAATGGTGTCATTGGTAGTCTCCATCTTGATTACATTCAACGACCAAACACACACCACCTGGAGATTGTTGGTTCTGAAGGAAAGATCCTTTGGGATTATCACAGCGGTTCGTTATGTGTATATAAACAGTCGATAGAAGAACCAGAGTTTTTTCCTCTCCCACCAGGTTTTAACCGAAATTGGATGTTTCATGACCAAATGGCTCATCTTTTAGAATTGATAAATAATAAGGCGGTATCACGCTGTAATTTGCGAGACGGCATAATCGTTCAAAAACTTACCCAAGGAATACATGACTCTGCAATAACCGGAAGATTATGCCAGTTGTGAAGATGTAATTTATTTGGTGAAATACGATAGGTGGGTTATGATATCCTATACCATAAAAATAATATCGATATGCTTCTATAATAGAAGCAAACCAGAAAAATATATTGATTTACTTAAGTAGTCGCTTGGTTTTTACTAGCAAATCTCCCTTATTTTTATATTTTATTGATGCGGGATCCTTTCGTACAGTAGAACAAAAAAGAGAACTCAGAGGATATTGATATGAAAAAAGCAAACCTTCGCGTGTTGGTTCGAAATCTCATTATTGAACTACTGATTTACGGAGTAATGTTGGTGATCTATTTTTTTGCTGTTTTGCGTTTTTTAGGCAAATTTTTAACTGATTTATACCAGAATCAGATTTTCTTCTATGCAATTTTAAGTTTAGTACTTATTATCGCTCAAGGTGTTCTCTTAGAAGCGATCACATCTTATTTTCTCAGATTACTTCGTTTGGATCGTATGGTCTAGGAGAATTTGATGGAATTTCCTCTTTCTGGAATCACTGTAAATCCATTATTACTGGCTGGGATAGGATTTCTTGTTGGAATTTTAGGCGGATTCTTTGGGGTTGGTGGGGGTTTTATTGCTGGCCCATTCATGTTTTGGGCAGGGGTTCCAATGAATTTTGTCGTAGGGACAGATTTGGCGCATATGACTGGAAAATCAATTGTTGCAGCAAAACGACATCGTGCCTTGGGGCATGTTGACATGAAGTTAGGCGCCTTTATGGTATTAGCAACCATTATTGGTGTTGAAGTAGGTGCCCAGATAATCGAGAAGTTAGAGAAGTTGGGAAGTGTAGATTCGGTTATAGGGATTGTATATATCGGTATTTTGTTAACCATTAGTGGTTTTACAGCTTGGGAAAGTATGCGAGCACTTCGTATGATCCGTACTGATCAGATGGATGTCAAGGACGCGGTTGGTTTTCATGGTTTAGCAAAACGAGTACATGGTTTTAAACTTTGGCCGATGGTTTCATTCCCCTCGTCAGGAATTGCATCAATTTCATTGTGGACGGTTTTAGGAGTGGGATTCATAACAGGTTTATTATCTGGATCCCTGGGTGTAGGTGGTGGTTTCATTCGTATGCCCCTATTAGTATACATTGTTGGTATACCTACACATGTAGCAGTGGGAACGGACCTGTTTGAAATTGTTTTTTCTGCAGGGTATGGAACGATAACCCACGCGCTGAAAGGAAACGTGGATATTTTAATGGCTTTGGTGATGCACACAGGCGCCGCGATCGGTGCACAGATTGGTGCTACATCCACTCGTTTTTTTGCGGGACCAAAAATCCGGCTATTTTTCTCCGCCTTACCTTTGCTAGGTGCTGTTATGGTCATCGTCCGCTTGATTGGTGGAATGGGTTTACACTAATTAGGAGTACTGGAAATGAGAATGTTGATTTATGTGGGTGATTTAATTACCGATATGCCCGGTATTTTTTTAGGAGAGTTGATTGCGCGCCGGCTGAACGCAGAAGTTACATTGTTACATATTGCGCCAAAAGAGAGAAATAAGAAACAGGAGAAGAAAGAGGGTCAGGAAATCTTGAATCAGGTTATTGATTCTTTTCAAGATTTGAAGGTGGAGACCAAAGTTCGACGTGGCAGAGTAGCGGAAAAATTGCTGGAAGAGGTTCAAGATAATCATTTTGATATGGTCGTAATTACCTCATCGAGGATTGGTGGTTATCCTCGCAAACACGCAGTAAGTAGAGAAATCTTGCCAAAAATGCCTTGTTGTACATTGATTGTAAAGAATCCAAGACCCGAAATTAATAACATTTTAATGCTCACAGGTGGGTTACGGATTTCAGAAGCGATGATAGAGATCGGGGCTAGATTTGCAAGTGCGTTAAATGCTAAAGTTACCTTAATGCATGTTGCTGCGAATATCCCGTCAATGTATACAGGACTGGAAACGATTGAGGAAACCCTGGAAGAAATACTTCGAACCGATACGCCGATCGCCAAGCATTTACGCCGATGTGCCCGGATATTGGACAAGTATAATGTCAGGTCAGAATTAAAATTAAAACACGGTGAACCAGTTTATGAAATTGTGCGTGAAATTGATCGCGAAGATTATAATTTTGTCATTATTGGTGCTTCTGGAGCCAGTACCAGTTTCAAGGAATGGTTCCTTCGTAATGTTACCAAAGATGTCATTGATCTGGTTGGGGTACCGATCATGGTAGTAAATCAATCACATGCAGAAACAATGCCGGAATAAGACTTTTAAATAAATAATTTTCTGCTATAATGTGCAGATTGGTGGAACCTTTCGTTCCACCAGTTTTTATGTTGAAAATCATGGAGATTTCTCAAAACCGATCTGGCAATTGACTCCATCTCGGTAGAGGATCTTATCAAAGAAGGAGTTTCTTCGTAAT
>CAZTJD010000069.1:0-21418 GCA_964613985.1 uncultured Anaerolineales bacterium | reverse complement strand
CAGATTGTGCCACCCTATTCGAAGGTCAAAATCTTTTAATTCCCTATCCGACCCCTACTGCATCACCTTTCCCGACAGCCACACTCAGTGGTATCGACGCTACCCTTGCTGCTTGTGAAACAATCAATTACACCGTCCAAGAAAATGATACCCTCAGCAGCATTGCTAACAATTACAATGTGCCAATTGAAGCCATTAAAGAATTCAATGGTATGGTCAATAACACAGTGTTTTCTGGATTAAATATCGTCATCCCTTTATGCGAACGGTTCGCAACACCAGGGCCTTCTCCAACCCCAACGCCGCCACCACCCTATCCCGCGCCTAACCTCTTGCTACCAGCTGACGGAACACACTTTTCCATAGCCGATAAAATCATTACCCTCCAATGGGCTGCTGTTGGCGTTTTAAATCCTAATGAATCATACGCAGTCACCGTTGAAGATATTACAGATGGTACCGGGCGAAAAGTCGTGGGGTATGTTGATGTGACGAAATATAACGTTCCCGAATCCTTCAGATCAACCGATAGTTTTCCACACATTTACCAATGGTGGGTAACAACAGTACGTCAGGTGGGGACAGATGACTCCGGCAACCCAATATGGGAATCAGCAGGAGCCGCCAGCTCCAGACGCTCTTTCACATGGATCGGAGAACAAATCATCACTACCCCCACGCCGTAAACCTGGTGATAAATAAAGTCAATTAAATCCGGTAGGCAAACATATTAATAGAAAAACTCTCTTGTTTTGGTCCCGACAAGAGGGTTTTCTAATGATCCAGAAAATTTATAGAATGTTATTCTTCCTGACTTTCTAAAAAGCGAATCGCCTGCATGGCTGCCGATGTACCCATTCCTGCCGATGTAATCACCTGGCGGAAAGTTGAGTCAGCCACCTCCCCCGCAGCGTACACCCCGGGAATACCAGTCTGCATCGTTGAATCTACGATGAGGTATCCTTTTTCATCCATCGGTAGTTTCCCTTTAAAGAGTTCGGTGTTGGGAATGTGTCCGATAAATATAAAAACACCTTCTGTTGATTTTTCATTCTCTTCCCCAGTTTTTACATTACGAAGTTTAACCGCATTGACAATTCCATCCCCAATGATTTCAGTCATAACTGTGTCCCAGATAAATCTTACCTTAGGATTGTTGAATGCCCGGTTCTGCAGGATCTTCCCGCCTCGTAATTCATCCCTGCGGTGGATAATTGTGACAGAAGAGGCAAAACGGGTCAGGAACAGACCTTCCTCCAGGGCACTATCACCTCCTCCAACGACCACAACATCTTTCCCCTGGAAAAAATGACCATCACAGGTGGCACAATATGATACCCCTTTGCCGGTATATTCAACTTCGCCGAGGATATTTAGATGTCGAGGAGTGGCACCCGTGGTTATTATCAAGGTCTCTGCCAGGTATTCATCACCATAGGTTTTCACGTGATAGGGGCGTTCAGATAAATCAAGATCTGTGGCGACATCAAACACGAATTTTGTGCCAAATCGTTCAGCCTGTTTCTGAAAAGAATCGACCATCGCTTGCCCAGATATTCCTTCGGGAAAGCCCGGATAATTCTCAACCGAATGTGTCAATGAAACCTGTCCACCTAACTGCATGCCTGTCAAGACTACCGGTTCCAGGTTTGCCCTGGAAGTATAAATTGCGGCAGAAAGACCTGCGGGGCCTGAGCCAATTATTAAATTCTTTACCTGGATTGCCTTATTTTCTTCCATTTTTCTTTCTCTCTAAAAACACACTAAATCTCAGGATGTAATGCTTAATCGGATAGATAAAATTCCTGTCTGTATTAATCATCTAGCTGCTTGACACTTGTAATACTTGAACGATAAAAAGCAATTTATACAATCAAAATCATTAATTCATACCAGTAAAATCCAATAATTCACGAGAAATTATTTTGAATTAACCAAAACAACTCTAATTTATATCTCGAATTAGATTCTTTTTCGGATAATTCGTGAAATTCGTGGCAAGAATTTATCCTTTGTAACTAAACTGTCAGGTGGCTAGTTAGTCATAACGAAAAAACATTCGATTCGACAACTAGCACCTTATCCAATACCATAATAGGATCCATCATTATAAACGAAGCGAAGATAATCGTACTTGATACCGGAGATCCTTCATTCCGAGATGCTCCATTCAGGGCGACAAATCAAATACTTCATATTTGAAGTTCACTCGTTTGCATTCCTTCTAACAAAAAACCTTTAGCATGTAAGTTCGGAAAAGGGGTTTATGAAACTGTCACATAAAAATCAGATGCACCAAGTAAGGAAAGGTTACACTTGAAATTCACCAAATAAAATAAGCGCATGGAACTCAATGAGAACCACACGCTCTTCTTCAGTATAAAGAATTAACTGTTTTTGCTTCGTCTTCGAGTATCTTTCCGGTTTCGATTATAATTGCCTCCTGACCGCTTTCCTTTACTTTGGGTGACACGGTCCTGTTCAATTGCTTCTTCTGCTGACCAACCTTCCAAAACCGCACGTCGAGAAAGACGAATTCGATCATTTTGGTCTATTTCTGTAACCATGACAGTGATCTCATCTCCAAGAGTGACAACATCTTCCACTTTTTCCACTCGCTGGGTATCCAGTTGAGAGATATGCACCATGCCATCCGTTCCAGGGGATATTTCAACGAATACACCAAAGGTCTTCATCCCAACGACTTTGCCCGTATAGATACGACCAACTTCGGGGGTTTCAGTAAGCATATCAATGCGCATTTTCGCCAGGCGAGCACTCTCTCCGTCCGCGGTCGCGATAAAGACTGTCCCATCCTCGTTGATGTCAATGGTGGCGCCAGTCTCTTCTTGTATACCGCGGATGATTTTACCGCCTGGACCTATCACCGCACCAATCTTATCTACGGGTATCTTGACGGTTGTAATTCGTGGAACATGTGGCTTAAATTCATCTCTTGGTTTAGAGATTGTTTCCAATATTTTATCCAGGATATACTTTCGGGCAACCTGAGCTTTTGCCAGTGCCTGGGACATAATTTCAGAGGAAATGCCTTTGATTTTAATATCCATTTGAAGGGCGGTTATCCCGTTATTGGTCCCAGCAACTTTGAAATCCATATCACCAATGTGGTCTTCCAAGCCAAGGATATCTGTTAAGATAACATAACGTTCACCTTCTTTGATCAGTCCCATAGCTACCCCTGAGACCGGTGCCTTGATTGGCACCCCAGTATCCATCAAAGCTAGCGTAGAACCGCACACCGAAGCCATCGAGGAAGAGCCGTTGGATGAAAGAACCTCAGAGACTAAACGTAAGGTGTAAGGAAAATCTGCTTCATCAGGGATCATGGATCTCAGGGCGCGTTCAGCTAAAGCACCATGCCCGATCTCCCTTCGTGAGGAACCTCGAAGCATACGAGTTTCTCCAGTGGAGAAGGGTGGGAAATTATAGTGGTGTATGTAGCGCTTCTCTTCATCTGGGGTCAGGTTGTCGAGAGATTGTGCATCTCTTGGGGTTCCCATGGTTGCTAGGGTCAGTACCTGGGTTTCACCACGAGTAAACAAGCCGGAACCATGTGCTCGAGGGCTTACATCAACCTCACACCAAATCTCGCGAACGTCGTCCATGTTACGGTTATCAGGTCGGAGACCGTCATTGAGGATTCTTGAGCGAATGATGGCTTTAAAGGCAGCATCATAGGCGTTTTTCACATTTTTGATCAACGCATCATCCTCAGAAGGTAATTCACCAACAACTTCATCTCGTAGCGTATCAAATGCTTGATAACGTTCTGCTTTATTTAGATCACCCTCCAGAATTTTGTTAAAAGGTTCTGCGATGCGATCAAATACTCTCTTTTCCAAGGTCTCATCCACAGCAAAGGAAGGATAATCGCGCTTCGGTTTCCCAACTTCAGCTGCCATCTGATCTTGTATCATAACCAGAGCCTGGAGGGATTGGTGGGCAAATTCAAGTGCCTCCAGCATTACAGATTCACTCACTTCTTTCGCACCAGCCTCAACCATCAGGATTGCATCTCGGGTACCAGCTACTCGCAGGTCAAGGTCGGAATTGTTCAATTCCGAAAAAGTCGGGTTGACAATAAATTGCCCATTGATGCGTCCAATACGAACAGCGCCAACCGGTCCTCCCCAAGGAATGTCAGAGATCATCACTGCTGCCGATGCGGCGTTTATCGCCAGGATGTCCAGGGGATTTTCGCCATCCGCAGAAAGGGAGTAAAGGATCACCTGCACATCATTACGCATATCTTTGGGGAAAAGCGGTCGAAGTGGACGGTCCGTCAAGCGATTAGTTAAAATGGCTTCTTCTGTGGGTCTTCCTTCGCGACGGAAGAAGGATCCTGGAATGCGTCCCCCAGCATACATTCGTTCTTCGTAATCCACGCTCAAGGGGAAAAAATCGATCCCTTCTCGGGGTTCTTTACTCATGGTGGCTACACCAAACATCAGTGCGTCTCCCAGACGAACTGTTACGGCACCGCCAGCTTGTCCAGCCAGCTTGCCAGTTTCAAAGGTTAGTGTTTTCCCACCAACCTCAACTTGATATGTTTTTGCTTTCATTTTTTTCATTACCTCCGTAATGACCCGCCGGTCAGGGATTGGGGATTCAACACCAGATTCAGATTAATGTTGAATCCCCAATTCCCAACCTGGAGACGGGCAAATTTAAAATTGGTTTGTATTCATAATAAATAGATCAAAACTATCAGGTGAAATACAGAAATCTGTATACAATGTCTCCCCCATAACCTGGATTGAGACGATTGAAACAGAAACTTTACTCACAAACCTTACCGCATACCCTTATGGTTCCATGTGATGGTGATTTATTACACAGTGAACCGTTATGGGCTTCAAACAATCTTAGAAAAAAGCAGATGGCAGACCTGCGATGCCACCTGCTTTTAAAAATTTTATAACCTACTGCGGATATTCAAGCGCTGGATCAAAGCCGAATACCGTTGATAATCCTTACCTCGAATATATGCTAACAAACGACGCCTGCGCCCAACCATTTTCAACAAGCCTCGCCTGGAGGACTCGTCATGTTTGTGCGTGCGAAGATGATCTGTTAATTGTTCAATTCTTTTTGTCAGAATGGCAACCTGAACTTCTGGTGAGCCGGTATCATTTTCATGACGGGCGAATTCTTCAATCACACTTGATTTATATTCTTTTTCTAATGCCATGACCTCTGCTATCTCCTATAAAAAAATAAAATTTGTCTGTCTAGCAGGTCTCCAGGTTAGTAGCTTCTTATTTCTTTGCCACCAACCGGTCTAGTCAGCGAAAGGATTATACCAAAGAGAAACTGGAGCGACAAGGTCATGTTTTTCAGGTCATGTTTTTCAGGTGCTATTCGCAGTAGTAAACAAGATTCTGTGTCATGATCATTCATGCTGAAGCCCAGCTGTAAAGACTGAAGGGGAAACAAAGTATATCACACTTAATGTTCTCCAAATTGCTCCCTCATTTGATGTAAAAAGTTTTGCAGATCCTGTTGCGTTGGGGAGGCAAACATATCCAGGCTTTGACGCATTAAAGCGTAAATTCCAGCATTCTCCGAGATGGCTAGACTCCGTTTAAGGAAATAAGCTGTCTCTTGTGGGGTTCGCCTGGCTAGCTGCCGAATAACAAGGAGCAAATCAGTATCAGGGGCAGCACTCACGGTTTGAACAAAAGGGGAAAGGTATCGGAAAATAAAGGGTAAATTATTGAAGGAGGGCTCCATGACCAAGTCATTAACAACACGCAATCCCCACTTTCGAGAAACAAGATCAGAAGATGTCAACCATGATTCAAGCAGATTCATCAACAATTCTGATGAACCTTTCCATAATAGGGTCGTCCCCCTGGCAAGAGATGCGTCCAAAACCCGATCCAGTCCACATTCCTGACACCAATTTCTCAAGCGATCTGTTATCTGATCAGATTGGTCTGCTGGAAGCCAGCCAAGGATCATGAAAGCAAGGGTACGGCACTCAAGCCAGGATTCTCGCCATAGTAAATCGGCAAGGCAAGAGCCAGTATCAGGTTGAGATTCCACACATTTCTCGAGATTCATTTCGATCTGTCTCAAGATCTGCTTAGGGATATTATAAGATCGCACCTGAGAGGATTGTAAACTTTGCTGTCCGGTTCGCCGCGTGCGGTCGGTGTAATAATCCAGCAACTCTTTTAAGATGATGATAAAAGTGGTGGGAGAATCATAATGCTGAAACAGATTGTCGATCTGTTTTTTTAGAAGTACGGGTTGAATGGCAGGCATTGCGGAAGTCGTTAACGAGCAGGTAATAAAGTGATCAGGAGCTGAACTGCGGTTTGAACATCATCTGAGAAGTATATCCATGCCAAATCATTTTTAGGAATGTAATCACCAAGGTTTTGATAGAATGCCAGGATGGTGTGTTCCCAGCTTTTTCCCACAAGGATCAATGGCTTCGAGGCAATAGCACCAATTTGAAGTTGAGCACACATCACAACGATTTCCTGTAAGGTTCCAATCCCACCTGGTAGGGCAATAGCGGCATCACAATTTTCGATCAAAGCGAATAAGCGCATTTTGAGGGTCGGATAACGCAACTCTTCTTTGACCCAGGGATTGGGACCAACAGGTCTCCACGCCTCAATCTCGTCACAAGTAATGCCGATGACATGCCCTCCTGCCTCAGCTGCTCCGCGAGATATGGCTTCCATCGTGCCAATATACCCTCCGGTTTGAACCGAATAACCTGACTTAGCCAGCAGCTCCCCAAGTTTTAGAGAATCACGATAAGCCCGATCGCCAGGCTTCGGCTTTGACCCACCAAAAATAGTTATTCGAAGATTCTCAACCATCCTGATTTAACGCTCTTCGCGATCAAGTACTTTGTCTTCCGGGTTTCTGTTTTTCCAGGTCCGCTCATAATTTATTTTAAGTTTCTTCAAGATCGCCCTTTCAAGGTCAATGTTTGATAAACTGGAAATTTGTAAGAGATAGAGGGCAACATCAGCAAGCTCAGAAGAAAATGCTTCAGGGTCATCGATAGATTCACTCCATTGGAAGTGTTCCAAGACCTCCGAAGCTTCCAAACAAAGCGAAATTGCTAAATTCCTCAGGGTTTGAGGGCGAAGGCTCTCGGCATCATACCAACCCATAGCCTGCACAAAATGATTCATGGCATCGGTTAACTCTTTGATATCCATCAAGAAAAGATTATAACAGTGATATTCATGGAAGGTACAGCGGTTTTCTTATATCGATCCTTTCATTTTCGTTGTACAATAGAAACAAGTTCAATATAAGGAATATGTCCTGAAAAGTGGTTAATAAGGACCGCCAAAAAAGTTGGGAACGAATGAGTACCAGGTTTTTTCCCTAACAATGCTCCTTGAACACTTCGTATCCTGTAGAAGTCTCCCTAACCCTGGTATTTGTTCCTTAAACTAATGCTGAGGTAGTCAAGGAATCACCAAGCGCATGCGAATTATTCTAACTCATGAACAAACCGATTTTGATGGGATCGCCTCGCTTTTGGGAGCTCACCTTTTAGATCGGAGTGCTATTCCTGTTCTGCCACGTCGCATGAATCGCAACGTCCATGCCTTTGTCACAATCTATGGTGTTGATCTTCCGTTCGTTGATCCTAGAGATCTTGAAGAAGGACCAATCGAAATGGTATATTTAGTCGATACCCAATCCCTGGTCAGCATCAAAGGCGTCAAAGAGGACACAAAATTTCATGTCGTCGACCATCATTCAAAGCGGGATGACTTGCCTGCAGATTGGGAGGTTAAGATTCTGGATACAGGTGCGAATGTAACCGTCTTTGTCGAACAAATCATCGACCGGGATATTCCATTAGGCATCGTTGAGGCGACCCTCTTGCTGCTTGGTATTTACGAGGATACAGGATCCTTGACCTATAGTCGAACCACCCCTCGCGATGTACACGCTGCTGCCGTTCTTTTGGAGCAGGGTGCAAATTTGTCCATCGTGGGTGATTTCCTCAATCATCCTCTATCCACTCAGCAACAAAAGATTTATGATGAGTTGCGTTCTTCGTCTGAGAGTCATTCCATCCATGGGCACAGCATATTGATCGCACCCGGAGACGCTCGTGGCATGGATGAGGAGTTATCTACGATCGCCCACAAACTCCGCGACCTGATTGATCCTGACGCCATCATACTGTTAGTAAACATCAATGGGGGGGTACAATTAATTGCTCGTTCAACCAGTGACGACATTGACGTCTCTAAAATCGCCAATCATTTTGGAGGTGGAGGTCACCAGAGAGCAGCAGCAGCCCTTATCAAATCAGATGATTATCGGGAAGTTTATGATGAATTGATCAAGATGTTGCCCGAATATATTCAACCTGCTGTGACAGTCAGAGAAATCATGTCGCGGGCACCACAGTTGCTCTCTCCAAACACTCCTGCTCGAGAAATCGCTCTAAAAATGTCACGATATGGTTATGAAGGTTATCCGGTTGTTAAAGACGGGGAGATTTTAGGTTTGGTGACCCGCAGAGCAGTCGACCGAGCCCTCAACCATAAACTCAACCTTACTGCTGAAAGTTTGATGGAGGCTGGGAAGGTAAGTATATCCCCAAACTCATCCGTCGAAAAATTGCAAGCCCTGATGGTCTCCAGTGGTTGGGGGCAGATACCAGTGGTCGATCCGGAACCCAAAAGGATCATTGGAATTGTCACCCGAACAGATCTTTTAGAAACCCTCGCGCCTCCTTCTGTTCAAAACGGAAAGTATAACCTTGCCGACATCCTGGAAAGCACCTTACCTCCAGTAAAATTTACACTTTTGAAGAATATCGCCGAAATTGCCCAAGACCACCACGTGGCGTTATATATCGTTGGAGGTTTTGTAAGAGATTTGCTTTTAGGATATCCAAGCCTGGATTTTGACCTGGTCGTCGAGGGGGATGCCATCGCCCTTGCCGAGGCCGTGAGGAAAGATTTTGGTGGCAGAATAACAACCCATAAACAGTTCGGGACTGCAAAGTGGTTCTTGGAGAAGAAATACCACCCAGTCATTAATCGGAATGAGCAAGAGATCACGGACCAGGAAAACTTGCCTGCCACCCTGGATTTTATCACTGCCCGTAGAGAATTTTATTCGGAACCATCAGCATTACCTGTCGTAGAAACAGGAAGTATTAAACTCGATCTGCACCGGCGAGACTTCACCATCAACACACTGGCGCTTCGATTGGATGGACACTATTATGGTAATCTCTATGATTATTGGGGAGGCTATCATGACATCCGTCGTGGCTTGGTGAGGGTGCTTCATTCGTTATCTTTTGTGGATGATCCAACCCGTATACTTCGAGCAGTCCGTTACGAGCAGCGTTATGACTTCCAAATCGGTGAAAGAACCTTGCAGCTCTTATTGGAAGCACGGGGTATGTTGAGTCGTGTATCTGGAGATCGAATCAGGCATGAAATCGATAATATCATTGATGAAGACCGTTATGTCGCGATGATAAGCCGGCTGGATGATCTGGCATTATTAAAATCTATTCATCCAGATCTTGGATGGGATAAATGGTTGCAAGAAAAACTTAGCACGCTGCGCCAACCAGGGTCTGAATGGAAAGTTGAGGAACGAATCAAAGGGATCCCTGTTAGGAGAATCTTGGTGTATACATTGTGGTTTATTCGCCAACCCTGGTCAACCATTGACCCGGTTGCGGAACGATTGAGATTACCACAAATCATAAAAACAATTACAAAAGATGCCTGCCAACTCTGGGAGACTCAATCAAGGCTGCAGACAGAAAAACCAAGTCAGATCACTAACCACCTGGAAGATGTCCATAAATTGGCGATCTATGCCTTAGCTTTCGCCTCAGACTCGAAAGTGGTTCAGGACTCACTACAGTTATACATTACCGAATGGCAATATATCAAACCAACCATCACTGGTCGTGATCTTCAGGCACGAAACCTCAGACCCGGCCCTCATTATTCCACAATCCTCGATCAATTAAAGAATGCCTGGCTAGATGGTGAAATCTCATCAAAGGAACAAGAAACGAAGCTGTTGGAAGAGCTGATTAAGGACCATGTCTCGGGTAAAACAAAAGATAATAATTGATGATATTCCCATGAGATTAATTAAAAAAACCTTGTCATCGCCCTGTTTCCGTGCTAAAATCATAGCGCTTAGGGTGGAAGCAATATCGACTCGTCGGAAAAGTGGGCAACCCCCACTTTTCTTTACGTCTGGACCACTTCCACCTACCCGTTAGATATTATGGAGTTTGTAAGAAATGAAAAATGAGTTTGCTCTGGCATTAAACGAGGTCTTAGAAGACCGTGGCCTTCCAAAAGAAATTATCGTTGAAGCAATTCAAGATGCTATGGTTTCTGCTTATCGTAGATCTGTTCACGCTTCGAATGCACAACACGTTGAAGCAAAAATAAATCCCGAAAGTGGCGCAATGACGATCTATGCTGAAAAAGAGGTTGTTGACGAGGTGCAGGATGACCGCACCGAGGTTACCTTAAAGACAGCAAAAAAGTATGATCCCCAGGCAGAACTCGGGGACATGGTAATCGTTGAGACCACTCCAAAGAACTTTGGGCGGGTAGCTGCACAAACAGCACGCCAAGTTATCCAACAACGTATCCGAGAAGCAGAACGCGAAGCTCAATTTAATTATTATGAGAAGCAGGTCGGCGAAATTGTTAACGGCGTGGTACAGGCAATCAATGCCAAAGGCATCACCCTTGGTCTCGAATTGAAGGCCGAAGGTATCATGCCCCGCAACCAACAAATCCCTCGCGAATTTTTCCGAGTTTATGACCGCATTCGCGCCCTTTTGCTGGAATGCAAAATGACCCCACGCGGTCCTAAGATCATATTATCACGAGCTCACCGAGATTTTCTCCGGCGACTATTAGAAAACGAGGTGCCAGAGATTTACCATGGAATGGTTGAAATACGATCGATCTCTCGAGAACCTGGGTACAGGTCAAAAGTGGCAGTGTCCGCCCTCCAACCTGGTGTAGATCCAGTTGGTGCCTGTGTCGGTATTCGGGGAGTTCGCATCCAAACGATTGTACGCGAACTTCATGATGAGAAAATTGACGTAATCGAATGGGATCCAGATCCCGTGATTTATATTGCCAAGGCAATCAGCCCAGCGCGAGTTACCGGTGTTTACCTGAACGAAAACTTAACCGGGCCAAAGACTGCCACGGTCGTCGTACCAGAAGATCAGCTCAGTCTGGCAATCGGACGGGATGGTCAAAATGCAAGATTAGCTGCCAAGCTAACAGGGTGGCGAATTGATATCAAGAGCCTGCCTGAAGCCGCTTCAGAATTATTATTCAAGCTAAAAAATAATCCTGAATACAGAATCTTCAGCCGACAGGAAGAAGATATCACTCCTCAAATTGAAACTACGATGGTGAAAAAAGCCGAAGGACGACCGATTACGCCTGAAGAATATCACCTGATGGGTAGTTTTGTAGATCGAGTGGAGCAAAGTGTCATTCAACGTCGCTTAGCAATCCGACAAGAATATGAAAATCGGCTTGAAGCTGCCGAGCAAGCGGTCCCTAAGGCTGTTTATGAGCTTCCTGTGTTTACACTAGGTCTTTCTGACGAAATAAATCAAATATTATCAGAAGAGGAGTATGAGCAAATCGGGGACCTCATGGTACAGTTCTTTTTTGACTCGAGTAAATTGAAAGCCATCGAAGGTATCGATGAAGCGGTCTTAGATGAAATCCAAAACGCTTTTGATCTGCTAACAAGCACGCTACCAGAGCCTGAGGCAGAAGCTGAAGCCGAGGAAATCGGTGAAGAAATTGTTGAAGCCGCAAAACCTGAGGAAGAAGAAGCCCCTGAAGCCGAAGTAGAAGAAGCTCCGGCATCCGAAATCGAGGAAGTTCCAGTTGTTGAAGTAGAAACCGAAACTGCTGAAACTGAGATCACAACAGAACCTGCCATTGAAGTCATCGAAGAGATTGATCAAGAGGGAGAGGCTATCAAAAAACCCGAGGCAGAAGAAGTAACCGAAGATGAATTGGAATCCCTGGAAGAAATCTTCAAGCTAAAGCCAGAGATGTTAGAAATCTCAGATATTGATGATGAACTGGACGAAGAGGAAAGGAAGAGAAAACGAAAGAAATTCGTTGATGTTGAATACGATCCGGAACAGGATGTTACGATTTACCGCAAAAAACACAAACGCAAAGCTGAAGATTGGGAAGATTGGGATAACGATTGGGATATCTAGACTTCTTTTCCTGGGTCATCGAATTCGGTTAATCCGGTTTTGTTAAGCAATAACACTGAAATTTACCATGGACAATCACGGTGTCCAAAAAGAGTAGAAGAAAACAAAAACATAAACCCCAACGTACTTGCGTGGGTTGCAATACAGTCACAACAAAGCGATCCATGACGAGGATCGTCCGGACTATCAACGGAGTCATGGTCGACCCGAGCGGTAAAATGCCGGGAAGAGGTGCTTATTTGCATAATTCAAGATCCTGTTGGGAAGCTGGGATCAAATCATCCTTGGGACAATCCTTAAAAACAGAACTTACCACTGAAGATGTAGAAAGATTAATAACTTATATGAACTCCCTTGTAGAGGATGAACAAGAAAACAGAAATACCGATAATTAGGAGAAAAGAACACATCAGATTTTATCATGCGAGATAAATAGGTTTCTGTTCAAAGTCTACCCAAAAAAAGAATCTGGTTGATTAAATAGCGGTTGAAACCGGTGCTCAGAAATGTGACAAAACCAATCTCGTTTCCGATTTCTTCGCGAACAAAATCCTAAGGTGCCAGGAGACGACAAATATGAGTAATAACGGAAATGAAAAAATAATCGAACTCACCGGCAGTATCACCGTTCGAGAATTATCCGAACGACTAAATGCCAGTCCAATTGATGTCATCAAAAATTTGATGGCAAACGGTGTGATGGCGAATATCAATCAGCAAATAGATTTTGATACGGCCGCGATTGTAGCTGCAGAATTTGGTTATGAGACCATCTTCAAAACCACTGAAGTCGTTGAAGAAGAGGATACCAGCCAAATCCCGCTTTGGCGAAAGATGATCGCCACCGAAAAAGCAAGTAACCTTGTTGAACGACCGCCCGTTGTCACATTCCTCGGGCATGTAGATCATGGAAAAACCACCCTTCTCGATGCTATCCGCCAAACCCGGGTAGCTGCAGGAGAGGTAGGTGGCATCACCCAACACATTGGTGCTTACCAGGTCGAACATGAAGGGCGAAAAATCACTTTTTTAGATACCCCAGGACACGCTGCCTTTAGCGCTATGCGAGCACGTGGTGCCCAGGGTGCTGATATTGTAGTACTGGTGATCGCTGCAGATGATGGCGTAATGCCACAGACCAAAGAAGCCATTGCTCATGCCAGGGCAGCAAAAGTCCCCATGATCGTGGCTCTCAACAAAATGGATCGGGCAAATGCCGATCCAGACAGGGCAAAACAACAGCTAGCTGAAATTGGAATGGTGCCTGATGAATGGGAAGGGGATACGATTATCGTCCCTGTCTCAGCAATTAACAAAGAGGGACTTGACGATCTGTTGGAAGCCATTGTGTTGGTTTCGGATAACATGGAAATCCTTGCCAATCCTGATGGAGATCTTTTTGGCACTGTCATCGAATCTCGAATAGAGCGAGGCCGCGGTGTAATGGCAACCTTATTGGTGCAAAATGGGACACTAGAGAACGGTGATGTGGTCATTGCCGGAACCGCTCATGGTCGCATTAAGGCTATGTTCGATTTCCTAGGAAAACAAGTGAAGAAGGCAACCCCCTCCATGCCTGTCTCGGTCATGGGATTGAACGAAGTGCCAACTGCAGGAGATTTGTTCACCCGGGTCGATAACGAGAAGGAAGCAAGAGAAAAAGCCAGGGAATTAGAAATTGCTGCCGATGAAGCTGCTCAAGCCCAGAAAAGTGCGATCACACTAGAACAAATATTCGAGAGATTCCAGGCAGGTGAAACAAAAGAATTACGACTGATTATAAAAGCTGATGTACAAGGGTCTCTTGAGCCAATTATCTCGTCCGTCCAGGATTTGGATGTCGGAGAGATCGGAGTAAATATTCTCCATTCAGATACAGGAAATATCAGCGAAAGCGATGTGATGTTGGCTTCAGCTTCAGACGCTGTTATTGTTGGTTTTAACGTGGAACCAGATCCCGTCGCGGTAAGAATGGCAGAAAATGAAGGGATCTCCATCCGCACCTATAATATAATTTATCGCCTGACAGAGGACATCGAAAAAGCTCTGAAAGGATTACTGGAACCAGAAGAAAGAAAAGTGGTTATCGGACGAGCCCAGGTCCTGGCAGTATTTAAAGTATCCCGCCTAGGACAGGCTGCGGGTTCAAGGGTCCTTGAAGGTGAAATCCGTCGTAACGCTAAAATCCGTGTGCTTCGCCAGGAGATGGAGGAACCACTCTTTGAAGGGAATATAACATCCTTGAAAAGACACCAAGACGATGTCAGGGAAGTACGCCAGGGATTTGAATGCGGAATTGGCTTGAGAGGTTTTAATGATTTTCAGGAAGGGGATATCCTTGAATGCTTCGTTGTTGAGACCGTACCAATCCTCTAACCGGAGTCGAGACTTGGAGTAAAGAATGGTTTCAAAATTGCGTTCACAACGAATCGCAGAACGGATATTCGAGGAACTTTCCACATTATTGATCATGGAAATTGCAGACCCTCGTCTGGAAAATATATCTATCACTCACGTATCGGTTGACCGTGAGCTTGCTTTCGCAAAGATATATGTGTCTTCCTATGACGGGAGCGCCGCTTCTGAGAAAATAATGGAGGGTTTGAGCCACGCCAAAGGCTTTTTACGAAGACAACTGTCTCGTCTTATCCCCTTGCGATCTTTCCCACAATTGAGATTCATTTGGGATCCCATCCCTGAACGAGCTGACCAGATTGATAAACTTCTGGACAGCCTTTTAGAGGATGACGATACCTCTCCACCAGATGAGGAGGACTCCCATCTAAATGGATGAGAAAATCGTTAAAGCGATTGAACAAGCAATTGGCAAGGCAGAAAAAATCCTGATAACATCTCACACTCGGCCTGATGGGGATGCGGTTGGATCTTTGCTTGGTCTCGGCTCCGTACTTCAGGAAGCCGGGAAAGAAGTGCAATTCGTACTTGAAGATGGCGTCCCCGGAAATTTTAGTTTCCTGGAGGGAAGCGAGCAAATCTGTAAAACTGCACCGAACAACTATGACATAAGCATCGTTCTAGATTGTTCAGACATTCAACGTGTTGGCAAAATATTTGATGAAGATACCATTCCAACAATTAATATTGATCACCATGTAACGAACCTTAATTTCGCGAAAATCAACCTAGTAACAACCCAAGATCCGGCAACCACTGTCATACTCACCAAATTATTCAGGAAACTTGGTTTTTCGATATCACGTCCAGCAGCAGAAGCACTTCTCACGGGAATAATTACAGACACAATCGGTTTTCGTACCGGTAACACGAATCCAGAAACGTTGCGGATCTCAGCAGATTTAATGGAATTAGGAGCTGATTTGCCGTCCTTATACAAAAAAGCCTTGTTAGACATCTCATTCCAGGCAGCTCGTTTCTGGGGCGCTGGGCTTTCCTCCCTTCAAAGGGAAGATCGATTGTTATGGGCAACACTCACGCAGTTAGATCGAATAATAGCTGGATACCACGGAAGGGATGATGCAGACCTGATAAATTTCCTTTCCTCTATTAATGGTGCAGACATCTTCATTATTTTTGTTGAACAACCTGATGATACTGTAAAGGTAAGCTGGCGGGCTCGAGAGGGGTACGATGTCTCAAAAATTGCTTCAATGTTTGGTGGTGGAGGTCACAAACCCGCTGCAGGGGCTGTGATTGATGGACAAATGGAAACAGTTAAAAACGCGGTACTCAAAGCGAGTAAAGAATTAATAGATCATCTTTAACAAGAAAACAAAACTCAAATATCTCTAAAAGGTGAATGATTATAATAATAAAAATAAACAGAAGATTTGAGTCTAGGAAATAGACCGAAAGATTCTTAACAACCTCTGACCAATCCTTCATTAGGTTAAGAAGGCATTTCAAAAGGATAGATTCGAGATCGAAAGTTAAAATCTCAAAAGAAAAATGAAAACAAAATTAATGTACATGATCTCAAGACAAATGTACACACGAACATCAAATAGATAGGGTAAAATATGAATTACAACAATCAAAACTATAGAAAGGTAAATTTAAACAGGGGAGATAATAACATGGACAATCATCACGTGGAAAGTGTAGTTTCAGGAGTTCTTGTCGTAGATAAACCTGTTGGATTAACATCGCATGACGTTGTACAAATCATCAGGCGCGGCACCGGAATACGTCGGGCAGGCCATACCGGGACACTGGACCCAAGAGCATCTGGTGTATTAGTGGTCCTTATTGGACCCGCTGTACGTCTAAGTGAATTCGTATCTGCAGCGGACAAACGGTATCAAGCTACCCTGCGTTTAGGGACCAGTACAGATACCTTTGACGCCGAGGGGCGAGTAACTCGTTCTGCCCCAGTGGATGGTGTTACCGAAGAACAGTTTGAAGAAATCATCCAGGGGTACATTGGGGAAATTGAGCAGACACCACCCCAATTTTCCGCGGCTAAAGTAAAAGGAAGGAAAGCATACGAAGAAGCACGCGCAGGGGAAGAAGTAGAGTTAAAATCACGAAAGATTCAAGTCTACAACTTAGATATACTTGAGTGGGCACCACCAGAAGCTGTCTTAGATGTTTATTGTTCGTCAGGTACTTATGTTCGTTCTCTGGCAAATGACCTGGGAGACGACCTCGGCACAGGTGCGTACCTGATTGGTCTAAGACGCACAAAAAGTGGACGCTTCACCTTGCGTGACGCGGTTCCTTTGAGGCAACTTCAGGACGCATTCTTGACCGGTGAATGGTCTCGCTACCTGATCCCAGCAGCAGAAGCCCTGGGGGATTGGCCTGGGATCGAACTGGATGCTGACCAGGTAGAATTAGTTCGCCATGGTCACCGCATCCCGGCAGATGATAATGTCGAAGAACTGATTGATCCAGTAAACCATCCCTATATCGAAGAAGAACAAGTCGGCCTGATTCGCGCTGTCACGGAACAAGGTGACCTGGTCGCCATTCTACAGTACGAGGAAGATGATCATGAATGGCAGCCTAAAAAAGTCTTCTTCCAATCTTAGTGGGACACGGTAAAACCTTTCATTTTCAAGCCACCGTTATCGAGCATCAGGTGTGCGGAGCAACCTTTCGATAAGAACTATGCCTTCAGGGATCAAGGTGATCTATGCAGCATTATTATTCCCTAGAAGACATCCATCTTAACAGCGCTTGGCTAACAATTGGGGCTTTTGATGGTGTTCATAAAGGACACCAAACCATAATCCATGAAATAACCGCCGGAGCAAAGAAGAATGGTGTTCCGGCAGTTGTCATTACTTTTTATCCTCATCCGGCTGCCGTGCTACATGGGCAAAACTTTCCTTTTTACTTGAATTCTCCAGAAGAAAAGGCGGAAATTTTGAGTGGTTTTGGTATTAATATCTTAATCACCCACCCATTTAACCGAGATATCGCAAATAAATCTACCCGACAGTTTATTTCTGAAATCCATGATCACATCAACTTTGAACATATCCAGGTGGGTTACGACTTTGGTATGGGCAAGAATCGAGAAGGGGATTTTTCCACTCTTCAGAACTTGGGAACTGAATTTGGTTTCACGGCAAAACAAAGTCCTCCTATCTCAGACGAGGATGGCGTAATCTCATCCCGTCGAATCCGATTTTTGTTAGGGGTAGGTCAGGTTAAAAAAGCAGCAACCTTACTGGGTAGGAATTACCAGCTGCAAGGTATTGTAGAAGTTGGCGACCGACGCGGTCAGGGGCTGGGATTCCCGACAGCGAATTTGTCAGTTTGGGCGGAGAAAGTAATCCCTACAGCAGGCGTCTATGCCTGTTGGGCGACAGTCCAAGGGAAGAAATACGCGGCAGTTACTAACATTGGGGTACGTCCCACGTTTGAAAAAAAACCGGTTGCTCCACGAGTGGAAACCCATTTGATGAATTATTCTAAAGATATCTATGGTGAGAGTATCATCTTGGAATTCGCAGCGAGGTTGAGAGACGAACGCAGGTTCCCATCAATGGATGCCTTGATTAGACAAATCGGCAAAGATATCCAGCAAGCCAGGTTAGCCCTATCTGCTTGACAGGGTATTCACCAACCGTTATACTTGAATTAATAAGATGCACGGGGAGCCTGTTGTAACCAGGCTGAGAGGAGCGCTAGCAAGCACTCGACCCGCGAACCTGATCCGGATAATACCGGCGGAGGAATTGCGAATTTCATCGAGCCAAATCCCTCCTTCCGGAGGGATTTTTTTTCCAGGAATAGATCTCTGCCAAATTAAGAATGGATGGAAATGATATTTACAATATTTGCCAATGGTGAGGTTAACCTCAGTACGGTCAGGCTGCCAAATCCGACGAAGATCATCGCTGCGGATGGTGGCACACAACATTGCTTATCTTTAGGGATAAAACCAGATGTTTTGATTGGCGATTTAGACTCAATACCACCCAAATCCCTTGCTAGCCTGGAAGCAGCTGGGGTGGAAATTATCCGTTATCTTGAAAGTAAAGATGAGACCGACCTGGAACTGGCAATCAACTATGCTGTTGAGCATGAAGCCAAGAACATTCAGCTGTATGGTCTCCTGGGTGGAAGGTGGGATATGAGCTTCGCCAATGTGATGCTGCTTTCATCCCCCAAATATTCAACCGTTGCGTTTCAAGTGGTTGCTGATAATTTAGAAATTTTTATCCTGAGAGGCGGTCAATCCATCAAACTAATAGGAAACCCAAGCGATCCAGTCTCAGTATTACCTTTGGGAGGGAATGCAAAGGGGGTTACTTATACAGGATTGGCATGGTCTCTTAAAAAGGCAAACTTGGTCTCGGGATCGCCACTGGGGGTGAGCAACCATATGTTAACAGATAAGGCAACAATTCAACTGGCGTCTGGTATTCTGCTCATCTTCCACGGTTTGAAGAAAACAGAAATGGATGAAGAGAGAGGCATTTCCGAAAATCCTAAGAAGCTGCATTAACTGTCTCTCTTGCCTTTGATTGGAGGTATGATGAAAATACGAATTACCCTATTATTTCTGATTGTCCCCTGGATCGTTATCGCCTGTGGCAAAACATCAAAAGAACCAAGAATCCTGAAAGTGATGACACATGATTCCTTCGCCGTTTCTGGAGGAGTCATTGCCGCCTTCCAGGAAGAAAATGGCTTTGAAGTCCAATTCATCGAAGCAGGGGACACCGGGACAGCATTGAACAAAGCTATCCTATCAAAGAATGCGCCCTTAGCAGATGTGTTTTACGGTGTGGACAACACGTTTATCAGTCGAGCTCTTGAGGAGGGCATCTTTGAACCTTATGATTCTCCCATGATGTCAGAAATCCCCGACCACTTTAAACTCTCACCTGAGAACCTGGCTTTACCAGTCGACTTTGGTGATGTATGTCCAAACTATGATATAGGCTATTTCGACGAGATCAATTTAACCCCCCCCCAGGATTTGGACGACTTGCGCGATCTGGAATATAAAGGGTACCTGGTAGTTGAAAATCCCGCTACATCTTCACCAGGACTGGCTTTCCTTTTTACCACGATCAGCCGTTATGGAGAATCGGGTTACCTCGATTACTGGCGCGATCTTATTGAAAATGACATCCTGGTTGTTAATGATTGGGAAACAGCTTATTACAACGAATTCAGTCGATGGGGTGGCACGCGACCTGTCGTTATCTCCTATAGCTCCAGCCCACCCTTTGAAGTGCTTTTTGCAGAAGAACCTATGGATGAACCGCTTACCGCAGCGATTATCTCTGACCAGAGTTGTTTCCGCCAGATTGAATATGTCGGTATCCTAAAGGGGACTGAAAATCGGGAAATGGCCGAGAAATTCATTGATTTCATGCTCTCTACCACCTTCCAGGAGGATATCCCACTGCAGATGTTTGTTTTCCCTGTGAACGAAAACGCAAAATTGGACCAGACATTCATTCAATATCTGAGTATTCCGGACAATCCTGCAATACTTGATCCCGAAAGGATTGCAGAAAATCGAGAACAATGGATCCTTGATTGGACAGAAACCGTGCTTCGATAGAGGAAATATCGAATTATATGGCTTCTAAGACGAGTAGACAGCTGCTGCTTTGGTTCTTACCCTTATTATTTATGGGTGTCTTTTACTTCTATCCATTGGGCAGCATCCTCTCTCTCAGCCTCACGCGTAGTGAAAATGGCTTGATGGCAACCCTTTTGAACGCAATCCGTTCAGCTACCGTTCAGAGGGTCTTTGTTTTCACAATCTGGCAGGCTGTCCTTTCAACCTTCCTGACCCTTCTCATTGGTTTACCAGGAGCTTACATTTTAGGAAGATTTCACTTTCAAGGGAAATCAATCTTCCGTGCTGTTACGATGGTTCCCTTTGTGATGCCAACATTGGTGGTTGCCGCCGGATTCAATGCTTTGTTAGGCAACAGAGGTTGGATAAACCAAGGGCTGATGTCCACCTTCAATCTTCAAAATCCCCCCATCCAATTCACCCAAACAATCTACGCCATCTTGCTTGCGCATGTATTTTACAACACAACGATCGTGTTACGCATGGTGGGAGATTTCTGGCATCGTCTCGACATTAAATTAAATCATGCTGCTGAGGTTTTGGGAGCAAACCGTTGGCTGGTCTTCAAGGAAATCACCATTCCGCTGCTCCTGCCTGTCATTATCGCGGCTGCACTGCTGGTATTTATATTCGACTTCACCTCATTTGGGGTCATCCTCGTCCTTGGAGGACCGCGGTTCGCGACATTGGAAGTTGAAATTTATTACCAGACAGTCAGTCTTTTCAATCTACCGCTGGCAGCAGTATTATCTACCTTGCAGCTTGGATGTACCCTGGTGATGACATTGCTTTATACCCGGCTTTCCTCAAACATCGCCAGGCCTATTACCTTGCGCCCACAAGCAGAGATAGCTCGCAGATTGAACACCTGGAAAAAACGCCTTTCAGCCATTGTCATTATTGGAACATTACTGCTTCTTTTAACCAGTCCACTGCTTGCCCTGGCAGCTCAATCCGTGTTTTCAATGGAGGGGTATCGTGGGTTTGAGGAGCCAACAACCCCTGGAATAACCCTAAAATACTACCAAGCCCTAGCAGAAAACCCCCAAGAATCTCTGTTCTATGTCGCACCCACCACAGCAATCGCTATTTCGCTTGGTTATGCC
>CAZTJD010000068.1:0-21418 GCA_964613985.1 uncultured Anaerolineales bacterium | reverse complement strand
TAGCGACCTACAAGTGAAAGGTTGGGATCGCCCCGAAGTACTGGCGAAATCCAGTTCGGACAACGACCTTATCTTAGAAGAAAAGGATGGGACTATTAATGTATCCAGCCCCACCGACTGCGTTCTTTATGTTCCCCATAACGCAATCGTCGAAGTGTCCAATATCGGCAGCAGCGCTCGTTTTCGTTCTGTTTTTGGTGGGATCACCATCGCCAACATCGGCTCCGCCCTTGCGGCTCGAGATATCGGTCCATTAACCGCTGAAAAGGTAGGGACAGAATTCTCAGCAAAACGAATCAACGGAGCACTTAACATCGAGGCAATCGGATCAAATGCTACCATTGGTGACGTCGGGTCAGTTACTTTAGGTTCAGTGGGTAGTCAATTCGTTGCTCGGCGAGTCCGTGGTGATTTGAAAGTCGAAGAAAGCATCGGTGGTAATGCGGTCATCCGTGACATCGATGGTCAGGTACATATCAAATCGATAGGTGGCAGCCTGCACCTGCGAGAAGTCAGCGGTGGTCTCACGGTCGATGTAGGCGGAAATGCCACGGTAGAGTTCTTACCTGTCTCCTGGCAGACATACATCGTGGAGGCGGGTGGAAGCGTTCGTTCTCATGTTCCTGGCGAAGCGAATGCAACTTTTGATATCCTGAGCGGGGCTCGCGACATTCGCATCAAAACCCCTGAGACCTCTGAGAAAATCGAAGAAGGCACCTATACCTTAACACTGGGCGAGGGTGCTGCATCTGTGAAATTAACAGCTGGTGGTAGTATTGAGATTACCAGTCGTGAGCTGGATTGGGAGGGTGTTCAAGATTTTGAAATCGATTTTGGGGAAGAGATCAGCTCTCTGGCGGAAGAGATCGCCGAACAGGCAACCCGTCAGCTCGAATCCCAGCTAGAAATGCTTGAAAACAACCTAAATGTCCACCTTTCTGGATTGGCGACATCAATATCGACAGCAGGACTGTCTGAAGAAAGGGCTCGAGAAATTCAGGAACGAGTAGAAATGGCCAAGGAACGAGCCGCCGAACGCGCTGCTTCAGCTGCTGAGCGAGCAAGGACAAAACTCGAATTAAAGGTTGCCGCAGCCCAACGTAAAGCCAATCGCAAAGCTCGTGCTACGGCCGCTCGCGCCGCTCGTAAAGCTCGCGAGAGCCGCGGTGAGCACAACTTTACCATAACAACTCCTTCACCCCCTAAGCCTGTTGATCCGGTATCTGAAGAAGAACGTCTGATGATCCTACAGATGCTCCAAGAGAAGAAAATCAGCGTTGAACAGGCTGAAAAACTTTTATCCGCCTTAGAAGGGAAAGGATCATAACATGATTCCCGAGAATGAAAGAGCCAAAATCCTCGAGATGATCGATGATGGCATTATTACAGCAGAACAAGGCCTCTCCTTACTCAATGCTCTTGGTGAATCTTACAAGTCGGGGCATGATAGCAGTCAGGACGAGATTGAATCCTACCTTGATGAGGCCATGCCAACCCAGCTTAAAGGTATGCCAGAAAACAAAGGGGATTTAGAATCATTCACTAGAAAGAAAATTTCTTCCAGTTTCCTTTCCTCGCTAGCGGAAGATAGTTCGCAGAATGAATACCCGGAAGTTGACGAAAGCGGACCTTATCAAGTTCCAGAGTCATTTGAAGGTGAAGTTGAAGTTATGACACCTGAAACTCCGGATACTGAAGAGATGATCAAATGGAAGCGCTGGTGGGTGATCCCATTTTGGATCGGGGCAGGGATTACCGTAATCGGCGGTGCTTTGATGTATTGGGCATATAATGCATCCGGATTTGGCTTCTGGTTTGCCTGTGCCTGGTTCCCTTTTTTATTAGGGGTTTCCATTCTAGCGTTAGGCTGGGGTAGCCGTACAACCCCCTGGCTGCATGTTCGCGTCCACCAGGCTCCTGGGGAAACTCCGCAGAAGATTGCCATCAGTTTCCCAATACCCATCCGCCTGACCGCCTGGGGCTTGAGGACATTCGGCCACCACATTCCTCACATGGAAGGGATCAGCCTGGATGAAGTGATCCTCGCCTTAAAAGATGTCACAAAAAATGGGGTTCCGTTTTTTATCGACGTCAACGAAGGTGAAGACGGCGAGCATGTTCAAGTATTTATCGGCTAAAAGGAGAAACCAATGACAACTGCTGAAGAACGATTAAAGATATTAAAAATGATCCAGGAAGGCATGATCACCGCCGAGGAAGGAGCCAAGCTGTTGAAAGCCTTGTCCAGTAGCAGCAGCAGGCAATCTGCTCCTCGACGGGCTACCATCCAGGTCAGCGGTGCTCGTTGGCTAAGGGTCCGTGTCACGGACATAGCTACCGGGAAATCTAAGGTTAATGTCAACCTTCCCCTTAAGCTGGTGGATGCGGGAATCAACATTGCGGCTCAGTTTGTGCCTGATGGTGTTGAGCTTGAGGGCATCATGACTGCCGTTAACGATGCCATTGGCGACAATTTGGTCGGCAAAATCGTGGACGTCGTCGATGGAGAAGATGGCGAACACATTGAAGTATTTATAGAATAGTGAGGGCTTTATGTCACAAGAGACAATTGAACGCAGTTTCGAAGTTGGATCACCCGCCCGGTTTAAATTAGGTAATATTCGCGGTCACATTGATGTAATGGCGGGGAAGGATGGTGTCATTGATATCACAGCGGTCAAACATCTGAAATCCGGAGATGAGAATAACACAGAGATCAAAATCAAACAGGAAGACGATGGTCAGGTTATAGTTAAAACTGAGTATGCTAACTCGGTAGGGAACTTGTTCGGGCTGAGAAAGCCTATAAAGGTGGACTACACCGTACGCCTTCCCAAAGATTGCGAACTTAAAGTCAGAGGTGTGAGCTGCCCAATAAATGTTCAGGGATTGAATGGCGCTTTTGACATCAATTCGGTCAATGGCGAACTGACCTTAAAGGACCTATCCGGGCATCTGAAAATTGGAGTGGTAAGCGGGTCGATTCATGGACAAAGACTCACCGGAGAAGTGGATTGCAACAATGTTTCCGGAAGTGTTCATCTGATGAAATCAAATCTCCCAGCAGCTACCATAAAGACCGTCAGTGGCAACATAGTCGTAGAAACTCCTCTGGCAGATGGACCCTACATGTTTAAGGGCGTCTCCGGGAATGTATCACTCATCGTGCCGCAAGACACCAGCTGCGTTGCTGAAACCACAAGTGTCAGCGGTAGTCTCCGAACTTCCTTGCCTATCACCAAAGACAGGCGCTATAGATCTCGTGGGTTGGTCGAGATCCAGGGCGGTGGTCCTGAAGTTACCTATAAAAGCGTCTCAGGCTCCTTGAAGATTGTGACTTCTGAAAACGAGAAAATTATTGAGACTATCGCAACAGAAAAAGCAACGCACCACCCCAAGGATCAAATGGCTATTTTACAAAAGATTGAGCGAGGAGAAATCACTGTCGCTGAAGCGCTTGAAGAATTGAACGCTTGAAAGCTGTAAATTGTAATTAATATACAATTAAACCGCGTCCGATCAGCTGTTGATCAGACCCCGGCACTCCCCTCTTCAAGGGGCCACATCGAGGCTTTAGCTGGTTTGTAATGAAGCCAGTAGAGCCTCGAACTTTGTAAAAAAATCACTTCAATTAACAGTTGTAAAAGGATCTATCATGACTGAATCAAAACGGTTAACCGGGATGAAAGGGTTCAGCATTGTCTGGATTGGTCAAATCATCTCCGTCCTGGCATCGATGATGACCAATTTTGGGATGACCCTTTGGATGTACAAGCAGACGGAAAGCGCTACTGCCATGGCATTTATGCAGGTGGCGTTCATAACTCCCTTTTTGATTCTCTCACCAATTGCCGGAGTGATGGTTGACCGGTATAACCGCAAGTTGATGATGATGCTCAGCGATCTCACAGCAGTACTATCAACCACAGCAATCCTGATCTTATATATCACTGGATCGCTTGAATTCTGGCACCTTTACATCTCTTCCATCATCAATGGCCTGGGGAATACTTTCCAATGGCCGGCATATTCTGCAGCCATCACGACCATGGTACCCAAAGAACAATATGGACGAGCGAATGGCATGATGTCACTGGTGGAAGCCGGTCCTGGAGTACTGGCACCAATGATCGCTGGTGCAGTGCTTGCCTTAACCATCTCTGGTCCTTTCGACAGTTTTGGTTTGATCATGCTTCTTGACCTGGTGACCTTTTTTATCGCCATTGGTGCCTTACTCATTGTTTATATTCCCCAACCACAGAAAACCATGGAAGGTCAAAAAGCACAGGGTAATATCTGGGCTGAGGCCTGGTATGGATTCCAATATATCTTCCAGCGCCCCAGCCTGCTGGGACTGCAAATGATCTTTTTCTTTGGAAACCTGTTCACCGGTATTGGTTTCGCAGTATTTGCACCCATGGTTCTGGCTCGTACAGACCAAAACAGCCTGATCTTTGGCTCTGTTCAGACTGCGGGTGCCATTGGCGGGATCATAGGCGGGGTGCTGATGAGCGCTTGGGGAGGATTCAAGCGTCGAGTTCATGGTGTATTAGGTGGTTGGATGGTGAGTGGCATTTGTGCAGCAGGGATTGGTGTGGGGAGCAGTTTGGTAATGTGGATTCCCTTCCTGGTAATTTGGTCCATCAATGGCGCCCTGATTAATACTTCCAACCAATCTATCTGGCAGTCAAAGGTCGCCCCAGATGTACAGGGTAGGGTTTTCTCAGCCCGGCGCTTGATCGCCTGGTTCGCTCAGCCCATTTCCCCCATTATTGGAGGCACCCTGGCTGATTTTGTGTTGGAACCGAACATGCAAACCTCCACAACGCTTTCCGCAGTCTTTGGTCCTATCTTTGGGACGGGTCCTGGTGCCGGAATGGGTCTGCTGATTAGTTTCATCGGGCTGGGAGCAGCCTTCGTGGGATTCATCGGCTATTTCCTCCCCTATATTCGCAATGCTGAGGATATTCTCACCGATCATGATCAGATGGAGAAGGCAGAAGCGAATACAGTAGGAAGCACTTAAGCCAAGGATAGTCCAGGTGAGATTGGGACTCCGTAACCTGTATTTTGTCTATATCGAAAGGGGGATTGGCATTGTATACAAGCTGACCACTATAGAAAGCCTCTTCCCTGGGTGGATCGAGCAGGTTGATGTTGTCAGGCTCCCGGGATACTGCCTGTCCGCACCGTAAAACCACAGACGTTGTAATGAAAGAGTATTCAGTCCACGCTTCAAGCGATCAAATATGTAGCTCCAACCACCCCAGGATAAAATGCATCAGGAAACTGGCGTGAAAAAGCACACATTGCCTGAAAACCAGTGCAATGGCAAGGTACCAGGATTTCCGGGTTGTAGTCTTTTATTGCATCAATTGTCTGCCGGAGTTCCTCTTCACTTGCACGTGCCAGATGAAAGCCACCGATAACAGCATGAACCCGGTCTACTCCGCTAAATTCCTGGGCAAACCGAATCGTGTTTACGATACCAGAATGGGCACAGCCGGAGAGGACAACCAATCCTTTGCTTTGGACATGGATTACGATCGCCTGGTCTTCCTCCAGGTCATCTGGATAAAACTTATCCCCTTCACGATAAAGAAGCCTGGTGGGCCTTCCCGATTTTTCAAAACTTTTCCGAGGAATATAGCCTGTCGTCCAACAACCTGGACCTAAAGGATATGGATCTTCTGAAGTGACAACTCGAGCACCAAAAGCTTCCCATTCCAGTCTTGGTGGAGAAGGAGCAGGACCAACCATGGTGCCATCTTCTTTTTTCCACCAGCGTTCACGAAATGCGGCGGGATGAGCAACGATAGGCAGCCGATGAGACTCGATCCAGGCTTCAATTTCTGCCTTAGTGACACCGTCCTCCCACTCCCTGGCTTCAACCTGCAGTTCCATTAGAGATAAAAAATCAGATAATGCCGCAAAATGGTCATGGTGACCATGGCTTAAGGCAATCTTACTGACCTCGTGAGGGTCGATCCCCAGTCGCCGCAAATTCTCCATCAACACGATTCGGGTGACTCCTGCATCCCAAAGGATTCTCAAATCGGTCTCAGGAAAATACACCAGGGCAGAAAAACCATGTTCAGCCAACAAGGCTTGATCTTTATAATACCTGGCGACCTGATTCGATTCCACGATCAGGTCCGCACGATTATCCACCAAAACCGTTATGTTCACCGCTTCAGCAACACCAAATTTCTCCTGTTTCATGTATTTCTCCTTAATTTACATCCAAATTCTCTGTCTTGGGTAGAGAACTTAACATAAGATATCGGGATTATCACCCGTATATTTTGTTCCACCTCTAATCAATGCTTTATAATAACATTTCCTTTCCCTCTATTATATCCAATCTTAATGAATTTTCCCCCACTACCTCACTCGGAATAGCGTATAATCTATAAAATCCTTAAAGAGATACCTTCCCCCATGCTGAAACTACAACCTGGAAGATCCTACCCCCTCGGCGCGACCCTGTATGATGATGGCGTTAATTTCTGCGTTTATTCCCATAATAGCACTGCGCTAGAATTACTCCTCTTCGATAACTATGACGATCAGGAACCTACACACATTATTCCACTTGATCCAAAAACCAACCGCACTTTTGCATACTGGCATATTAATATTGAAGGCTTGGAACCTGGTCAGCTGTATGGCTACCGAGTTTGGGGACCTTACCACCCGCCATCTGGTTTAAGGTTTGATGGCGAGAAAGTTCTCATCGATCCTTATACCCGGGCGGTAATGTATGGGGAGAACTATTCTCGGTTAGCGGCTCAAAAACCTGGAGACAACTGCGGTCAGGCAATGAAAAGTGTATTGGTCGACCCGCGAGACTATGACTGGGAAGGGGATTTGCCTCTACAACGTCCGTTCGCCAATTCCCTGATTTATGAAATGCATGTTGCCGGTTTTACCCGTAACCCAAACTCAGGTGTTACGGAGGATATTCGTGGCACGTACGCGGGTCTGGTTGAAAAAATCCCTTATCTCAAGGACCTGAGCGTAAGTGCGGTTGAGCTGCTACCAGTGCAGCAGTTTGACGAACAGGATGTAAAACCACCTTTAAAAAATTACTGGGGATATAACCCGATCGTCTTCTTTGCCCCTCACCGTGGCTATAGTTCTGATAAATCGCCTCTAGGTCCAGTCAATGAATTTAAGGACATGATTAAAGCATTCCATAAAGCAGGGATCGAGGTCATCCTTGATGTCGTCTTTAACCATACTGCAGAAGGCGACCATACTGGCCCAACTCTTTCTTTCCGAGGTTTAGAGAATCGGGATTACTATATTTTGAAGCATCCTGATCAAACCTACTACGCTGATTACAGCGGAACGGGCAACACGATTTATGGTAACCATTCTGTCGTCCGGCGTATGATCATCGACTGCCTACATTACTGGGTCCAGGTGATGCATGTGGATGGGTTTCGTTTTGACTTGGCCTCCGTATTAGCTCGGGACAAATTCGGTCAGGTGCTCGCGGATCCGCCTATCCTTTGGGAAATCGATTCGGACCCTGTCCTAGCAGGGACAAAAATCATCGCGGAAGCCTGGGACGCAGCCGGGCTTTACCAGGTGGGCTCCTTCATCGGACATCGCTGGGCAGAATGGAATGGACATTTTCGGGATGATGTCCGCCAGTTTCTAAAAAGTGATTCTGGTACTGTGATTAAATTTGCTGAACGGATCGGTGGCAGCCGTGATCTTTATCCTCAACCCGAGCGCAAACCGAACCGCAGCGTCAACTTTGTTACCGCACATGATGGTTTCACCCTAAACGACCTGGTTTCCTTCAACAATAAGCACAACTTCATGAACGGTGAGTTCAACCAGGATGGTTTTGACGCAAATTTCAGTTGGAACTGCGGCGTGGAGGGACCAACAGATGACCCAGTTGTAGAAGCATTACGATCCCGCCAGATAAAAAACTTCCTCACCCTCCTGATGCTTTCTCAAGGAACTCCGATGTTGCTCATGGGAGATGAGGTAAGGCGCACCCAGAAAGGCAACAACAATGCCTATTGCCAGGATAACGAGATCAGCTGGTTTGATTGGGATCTGATCCAGTCCCACAAGGACCTTTTACGATTTGTCAAAGGCGTCATCGGTTTTTATCATAAGAACAAACTATTCCAGACAGATGAATATTGGACATTGCCCGGTGGTCCAGATATCTACTGGCATGGTGTAAAACTTGAAAAACCAGACTGGTGTAACGACTCTCATACGCTTGCCTTTGAACTGGTTCACCCGGATTGTAATGAACATCTCCATGTAATGATCAATGCCTACCGGGAACCGCTATACTTTGAAATCCCTACCTTATCAAGCAAAGAATTGTGGTACCGGGTATTCGACACCTTTCTCTCGCCGCCACAAGATTTTTCAGATCCACCCTCTCCTCTATTCGAAGGACAAGTATCCTATTTTGTTCGACCTCACTCTGTTGTTGTCCTCACTAAGGTTTCTCTAAAATCGGTCAAGAATAACTGAAACAAACCTGCTAAAACCGGTTATTTAGCGTGAGACGGGAAATTCTTCTGCATAACGATCAAAAAATGTAAAATGATGAATTATTGCGTTGAAAAACCTGGGGAGTCAGTGTTCTTTCCACTTATATATTATCAAAAAAATTAATCTGGTAGACCCTTGTATACAGACCCAGTTGCGGGAGAATCAGGCTGGCGAATTAATAACCTAGAAAAAATGCCTGGATGGTTAAACCCAGGCATTTATCGACGAGATTAAGATTTAAAAAATCTTACTCGGTCGAATTTAAGCTCATCTGTTCCTGTACTTTTACTAGCACTATCGAAGAAACCAGGAATAATGCTCCATAAATCGCAAAAATAAGCATATAGCCCAAGCCCGGGGTTTGGGGGAAATTACCGGTGAAATAATCGGCAATGGGACCACCAATATAAGCACCGACCGCCCCTGCACCAGCTCCGGCAAGGTTAGAAATCCCCAAGAATTTACCCGCATCCTTTTTAGGCACGATGTCTGTGCCTAAAGCCCAGTTAGTCGTAAAGAACATGCCTATCGCTGCTCCGACCACACAGCCGCCGATCATGATCACGGTAAGGCTCGGTGAGAGCAACAAAATAACTGTGCCAATTGCAGCTAACACCCCACTAATACCTAACAGCATCTTACGCCCAATTCGGTCTGACAGGTAGCCGCTTGGAAAAGCAAACAACAAGATCAGAACCCCAACAACAATTTTAAGGGTCGCTGCAGGTCCAGCAGCTTGATAAGACTCGTATCCCAGGCGACCCTGGATGAAATAAATTGCAAAAGTCGACAAATTGTTCGCTCCAACCAGGAAAGCCAGACGGTTAATCACCCACCAGGTAAAAGAGGGATTTTTCCTCGCCGCGACAGAGCCAATACTGATTTGGACACTTCCCCATACTCCCAAAACAACAGCGACCAGCATTCCCGCTAATCCCACCAAGCCCATCGTCAACAGGTGGGTTGTGACTGGACTAGAACTTGAAATCCTGCTGCCTATCCACTGCACAACTTCCCCTGATAATAAGATCGCTACCATGAACACCAGGGTCATGGCAACGAGGCGTCCGAACGGTTTCCAATCCAGTGGATCAGGTTTATCGGTCCGCGGTTTCTCACGGACAAACATTGCAACGATCATGGCAAACAGAAGCAAGGCAATCTGGACACTAATTGCAGGCCACAATTCCTCGTTAGCCAATAATTTTCCAATGGTAAAACCAATTACAATGACGGGTAGCAATTCCATCACCGCTTTAATCCCAGAAAATCGTCCTCGCCGATCTTCCGGTACCAGGTCAGGGATAAAGCCCTGAGTAGCCCCGTGAGCAATATTCGAGGCGACCTGCGAAAATACCACCCAGGCAAACAAAAACCAGTAAGTCGGGGAGGCGCCAATGGCTACCAGGGCAACGACATTCAGCAGCGTTCCGATCAAAATATATGGGCGCCGTTTTCCAAGTTTAGACATGCTACGATCCGACAACATCCCCGCCAGAGCCTGGATCAATAATGCAACCATGAGTGAATACAGGCGCATATTGCCATAAAAAGTCCCTTGCTGTTCCGGGGTAGCAAAGCGCTGGATCAACAGAGGCTGAATAAGGCCGTTGGATTGGGAGACTGCTGTCAAGCCAAACCAGTAGATATTGATGATGATATAGTCATACCAGTGGAATTTTTTCATGAAGGCAGCCCTTTCTGTGAGAAATTTGTAGCAAATATTATAACTTGGGTTTACCAATTCCGTTGGATTTTTACGGTTTTTTTGTCCTGGTAAAGATAACCCATTCATCCTGCATAGTGTCAGATTTGATATACTGGTGGTAAATAAACAAGGAGACAAAATAATGTGGTTTAACCCAATCATGAAATGGCTGATCTCCTCCCCTTTTCATTATTTCGTTAGTAAACACACGATGCTAATCACCTACATCGGTCGAAAATCTGGTAAAACCTTTTCTACCCCAATTAATTTCCTCAAAGATGGGGATAGGTATTACAGTACCAGCTTGCGTAAGCGTGTTTGGTGGCGTAATCTTCGCGGTGGCGACTCAGTCCAACTGATGGTGAAAAGAAAATGGATCACTGCTGTTCCCAAAGTTATCGAGAAAGAAGATGAGATTGTGAATCAATTATGCACATACTTCAGTTTAGCGCCGAATCTCGCCCGTTATTACAAAGTAGCATTAGGTGAAAATGGTGTTCCGAATGAAGATGACCTTACTTGGATTGCAAAGGATTTAGTTGTCATCGAATTCAAACTCGAGGAATAATCCACTCTTCTATGAATGGACCTTCATACCCTGACACATTTCTGCCACAAAAATATGATATCCTGTAAATTATGGCCAGAATATTAATCGTTGATGATGAAACCGCGGTAACCGATTTGTTGGCTTATAACCTTCGCAAAGCCCACTATCAGGTTCTCATCGCCACAGACGGCGCTACTGCACTACAGCTGGCTGAAAAAGAATCCCCTGACCTGATCCTGCTTGACTTGATGCTTCCTCAAATTGATGGTTTGGATGTATGCCGAGAACTGCGAAAAACCAGCGAGATTCCGATTATCATGATCACCGCCTTGGGAGAAGAGACGGACCGTGTCGTTGGTTTGGAATTGGGGGCAGATGACTACATTTGTAAACCTTTTAGCGTGAGAGAATTAATGGCCAGGATCAAGGCCGTCTTAAGACGCACCAGCAATAGGGAAAAGGCGGGGGAGATCAATTTGATGACTGGTCCTAACGGTTTACGGATGGATGATAACAGTCGCACCGTATCCATCAGAGGAAATCTATTGACCCTCACTCGTTTGGAATTCGACCTGCTTTACTTCCTTCTGAAACATCCTGGGCAGGCGTTAAGCCGAGAACGGTTGCTGCAAGAAGCTTGGGGGTTTGATTTCCCTGGTGAAACTCGCGCCGTGGACAGCGCCATCAAACGCTTAAGGGCTAAATTAAGAACCTTTTCCGAGGCTGGAGAGTGGATCGAGACTGTTCGCGGCATCGGTTACCGCTTGAGATGGTGAACCTATGCCATACCCTATTCAACTACGCCTCTCACTTAGCTATCTGTTTGTTCTACTCCTGGGTATAGGTCTTGCAATCGGTCTTACCTGGACAGCAGTTGAGCAAATTTATCTTAAAACCCAAAAAGAGAATCTGATTGCTCAGGCGACTTTAACTGCAACCGCACTCGGGGAAACCTCTCTGCCGGTTGAATCTGGTCAGCCCTATATGCAAACCAGCAACGTTGTGCCAGGCGTCCATACCCGTTTATTGAGCGAGAGTGGTGGTGTGGTGGTTGGTTTGCCAGAATTCCACGGTAACCAACTACAGGAAGTCCCACCTGCGGAAAATGTTGGTTTTGTGTCTTCCGAAGCTATACTACAACGACCTGAGATCCAGCAAGCATTGCAAGGAATCGCTATGACAACGGTAAGACGAGTTGATTCCGCTAACAGAGCGAGGGTGCTATACGCTACAGCGCCGATTTGGGATGAGCGTGATCAGGTTGTTGGGATCGTTTACCTGGCTACACCACTCCCCAGAACTGGTTTACCGCTGGATTTGCTCTTGAAAATGGCCGGTACTGTGCTTCTGGCAACTTCTCTCGCTGGTTTTACCGGGACTCGACTGGCAAGAAACATTGCTCGACCCATTGAAGCTCTCGACAATGCTGCCGCCGCAGTTGCCAAAGGGGATTTGAACCAAGTGGTGGTTATCAAACCCAATATTTCCGAGTTGGAACGGTTAAACGAGTCTTTTAACACAATGGTCAGCAGCCTGCAACAATCAAATCAAGCCAAAAATGCCTTCATCGCTGACGTCACCCATGAACTTCGCACCCCATTAACAGTAATTAAAGGTACGATAGAGACCATGGAGGATGGTGCCCTGGACGACCTCGAAGGCCGCACCACTTTGCTTGCAGCTATGGGACGTGAAACTGATCGGTTGATTCGCCTGGTAAATGACTTATTGGTACTCACCCGGGCGGATGCCAGCGCACTGCAATTAAAGATCCAACCACTTGACCTTTCAGTACTGGCTCGATCACGATGTGAACAACTCGCTCTCCTGGCAGATGGTCGCCGGGTTAACCTACAAGTATTCACAATCGATCCTGAGAAAGGTTTTTGGGTTAATGGGGACACCGACCGCCTTGCCCAAGTACTGGACAACCTCCTGGTTAATGCTGTCCGACACTCACCCATAGGCTCGATGGTCGGCATCACCATCCAGAGGCAATCTCAAGAAATCCTATGTGAAGTTGTTGACCAGGGTCCGGGAATTCCAGCGCAACACCTGCCGCACATCTTTGATCGTTTTTATCGGGTTGATTCTTCTCGAGATCGAAAAACCGGGGGGACAGGTTTGGGACTGGCGATTGTGCAAGCTTTAGTGAAAGCCCACAAAGGTAGGATAAACGTGGAAAGTAAGGAGGGTGAAGGGAGTAATTTTAGAATCTGGCTACCAGCCATAGAACTGCCATAAAACTGACAAGTCTACGACACCTTACTGACCTTCTGAAGGAGTAGGATAGAGGAAATAAAACTCAACTCAGGAGGTTCAGATGAAACAAATATGGTCAGTTATTACCATTCTCGTCCTTTGTATAGCGATCTTCACTTTGGTAGACTTGACACCCATCAAGACGCTGGCAGACACGAAACAAGCACTCCCCATCAATCAAGAAAAGGAGAGTTGTCAAACTGGTCGGAGCATTAATGTTAGTGGCACAGCTGTCATTAATGTACCTCCAGACCGTGCCCTGGTTCAGGTTGGGGTGCAGTCCAATGGCGTAACCCCGAAGGATGTTGAACATATGAATGCGATCGCAATAAAACAGGTGATCAAAGCCATCGAAGGATTGGGTGTGGCTTCCAAGGATATTGTTACGGACCGTTATATCATCGAACCTGTTTACGATAGCTATGAATCGCTCTATATTAAGGGATACCGTATCTACAATACAATCGCAATAACCTTGCGGGACGTGGATAAAATCAGCGCAGTAATTGTCGCTGCTCTAGAAGCTGGAGCCAACCAGGTTGTAGATGTAGAGCTCTATACCAGCGAACTGCGCCAGTTTCGTGATCAAGCCCGGGCATTAGCCATGGAAGCTGCAGTGGAAAAAGCCCACGACCTGGCAAACGCTGCTGGTGCAGAGGCTGGTTGCATCCTTTCCATCAATGAAAACACCTGGTCTTACTATAACGGCTGGTGGTATAGCAGTAATCGCGACCTATGGACACAGAACATCATTCAGAATATGTCCCAGGATAGCGGAGGCCTCTACTCAGAACAGCAAGGTCCTGTCGAGCTGGGACAAATATCGGTCAGGGCTGAAGTAAGTGCTTCTTTTGCTCTGGAGTAATGTATGTGACTTGAGTGCAAAAACCGGGTTATTTCGAATAAGATAGGAAAAATCTAACACTTTTCGATGAAAGGATTGCAAAATAAGGCTTTACAAGCTAGAAAACCCCGGTTTTTGGACTGTTTTTCCACTTTTGATTTCATCGACACTTTTTTCAGTAGAATCCCATGTTCAAATGAAAAATATGATGGCAGGGTAAAGGCTTACCGTGATCCAGGATTCTGAATTTCGGTTTTAAGGAGTTTAGCAATCCTGGATCGGATTTTACAAACTTCCAGTCGTTCGTTAACAGAAGTGATATTTCAATTCTCATAAACTGAAGTGGAAGACCGACAAACAGGAAATGAAACAATTCCAATGTATTTCCTGGACCGCCTTTTTTCTACTACGGTTTTCTTCTAACAGTTATCCCAATAAATCGGAAAAAATATCGTTTTTACTTGAAAGGTGAACCGACATCGTATATGATATCAACACCTAAACCTCTCGCTCATGATTAGACAACTCCTTCTATGCAATATAAGGACACCATAGCAACCCTGCTTGAAAATGCCTGCCCCTCAATCCAATATCGGATTCGAAAGGAAATCCTTGGTCAGTCTCCCACCGATCGAGTGTTAACCAGCCTCCAGGCAAGCATTATAGAAGACGACCTGGTTAAGAAAATCTTCAGCTGGCAGCAGCCGGATGGTTGGCTGGGAAGAGATTTTCATGGTTTTGAAAGCATTGAGACTGGGATCAGGGTCCTGGCAGAAAAGGGGGTGAACAAGGATCATCCGGTATTTTCACGAGCACTGGATGCTCTTGAGAACGGTGATGACCGCCTGCACCTTGGAATTGGAAAGGTTGGCATGATCTTAGACGACCTGGGATTCGGCGGTTCGCAGCGGATTCGGGCAGCAGTATTTTCATACGCGAATGCTGAAGATAGATTTATAGTTAAGGGAGAGATTTCGAAAACACTGAAATGCTTTAGCGCTGTACCAGGAGTTCCGTCCATCTCAGAAATAACAGAAGAATTCGGCGCCAGAAAGGTATTCAAACCCGGTGTGCTCTGGCCTGATGTCTATGCCCTGCGATTATTAGCCTTTACGCAGGAATGGCGGAGTCAAGAAAATATCCATTTAATTGGCGAGGCGATCCAAAGGTTAGTAGAACTGTCTCCCATCCCGGACATCTATGTCCGTTATAAATCACAGTGGATGGCACCCGGATCTTTTGCAATGCACGACATCAACCCGGATATGGCAATGATGGATGATCAAAGCTGGATGGTATGGTTCCATAGAATGGAGATGTTTGCACGCCTCGGTATCGTAGCTACCATCCCTATCCTTAGTGACCAGATCAGCTTTTTAAGGAGTATCCTGGAAGAAGGCGAAGGTTTTTTTACCAAACCACTCTCCCATTATTTCTTCCATACCTGGGGTACTTACAGTGGGCTTCGATTGGAGAAAGACTGGCGCTCCACTAAACGCCGTACCTATGATCTCACCTTCCGAAGCTTGTTGATCCTCCATTATACAGAATCAATAATTGGGTCCACGAAGAAATACACCAAGAAACCAGGTTTTTTAAGGCTGTGAATCATCATATTTATGTTTTTAAATCATCAAGGGGGGGCAATCTTCTCCGTTAAAAGCCCGGTTTTGTACTTGATTCATAATATAATCACTGAAAATTCACAATACCCAGGAGTATTCCATGTCCACATCTCAAGCCGCAATGATCATCATCACCATGGCTCTGATATTCTATTCCATCGGGGTGTGGAGTGAACGATTTGCAGGCAGGTTAAAATACTGGCATCTGGTCTTCTTCTGGCTGGGATTGGTATGCGATACCTGGGGAACCGGGTTGATGATGGAAATGGCAGAAGGGTTAACCTTTGATCTGCATGGAATTACGGGCATGATTGCCATCCTACTTATGTTTATCCATGCAGCTTGGGCAACGGTAGTGTTGGTCAGAAAAGATGATTTGGCAATTAACAACTTCCATAAATTCAGCGTAATCGTCTGGCTGATCTGGTTGATCCCCTACTTCAGCCCGATGATATTTCGGTTAGGATAAGGCATGAAAATAACGAACAAGGAACATTTCATACTTCACGTTAACGGTATTAACCAAGAGGTTGAGGTCAATCCCGAGACTCCCTTGTTGTACGTCCTTCGCAATGACCTGGGCTTGAAAAGCGTGAAATACGGCTGCGGTTCAGAGCAATGTGGGGCGTGCAAAGTGCTCGTCGATGGTCGAGCAGTCCCCACTTGTAAACTTCCAGTTAAGAACATTTTAGGGATGAAAATCATCACCGTGGAAGGGTTAGGGACTCCTGCCGCCTTGCATCCTCTGCAGGAAGCTTTCATCGAGGAACAGACCATCCAATGCGGCTATTGTACTTCTGGCATAATCACCGCCGCTCAGGGTTTGCTCAATCGCAACCGCTATCCTACAGATCAGGAAATCCGCCAGGAAGTGGCAGACAACCTCTGCCGCTGTGGCACCCTTGACCGGGTCCGGAGGGCAATCAAACTTCGAATAGGCAAACCAGATCAGGGGCAGATTTATGAGGTGATCGAGGGCAAACCTTTATCGAAAAGTATCAAGGAAATACCCGCAGAGATTGGACTATCCATCTCTTTGTTGGCAAATCCAGACCTGGATTCCTGGATTCAAATCAATAATGACAGCACCATCACAGTGCTGACTGGAAAAGTTGAAATCGGTCAGGGAATTAAAACTGCCCTAGCACAAATCGCCGCTGAAGAACTGGATGTTGATTTGAACCGAATCCGCATGGCAACCACCGATTCGACCCATTCGCCCGATGAAGGACTGACCGTTGGCAGCATGTCCATAGAGACTTCCGGTCAAGCTATTCGCATCGCCGCCGCAGACGCCCGTCATCTCTTACTCTCGATTGCTTTCGAAGAGTTAGAAGCACCTCTCGAACGGTTAGATGTACATGATGGTACCATCACCGACCCGGTCAGCGGTCGCAGTACCACCTATTGGGATCTTTTCGGTGGAAAAAGCTTTGGACGACAGGTCACCGGCATCGGACAACCCAAACCACCTGAGACTTATCAAATCATTGGCGAGGCGGTGAAACGGCTTGATCTTCCAGACAAGGTTACTGGCGCGCCAGTATTCGTTCATGATCTGGAACTACCCGGGATGGTCCATGCCCGAGTAGTGCGCCCGTCCCATTATGAGGCCAGTCTGGTCTCAGCAGATATTGACCAGGTCTCCAGAATGCCAGGCGTGGTGAAAGTCATCAGGGATGGCAGCTTTTTAGGAGTGATCGCCTCTGGCGAAGACCAGGTTGTTGAAGCGATGAAAGTTTTGGCAAAAAGTGCCATCTGGGAAGGGCAGGCGAACTTCCCTTCTCAACAGGAGATTTACAATCAACTGCTTAACCAACCGTCACAGGCTTTCCTAGTTGTTAATGGCACCAGTACAGACCAGCCCATCCCAGCCATCAAGATACCAAGTGGGGCGTATGAAACCCTACAGGCAACGTATTTCCGTCCCTACCAAATGCATGCCTCAATTGGACCTTCCGCGGCTGTTGCACTGTACCAGGATGGGAATTTGACCTTATGGGTACACAGCCAGGGGGTTTACCCCATCAGGCATGCCATTGCAGCAGTTGTAGGCATGGACGAAGCAAATATCCGGGTGATCCAAATCGAAGGAGCCGGTTGCTATGGTCACAACGGCACTGATGACGCCGCCCTAGACGCCGCCTTATTAGCTCGAAATATAGAAGGGAAACCTGTATCCCTAAAATGGATGCGGGAGGACGAAATGCGCTGGGAACCGTAAGGACCAGCGATGGTGATGAAGGTGCAGGCAAGTCTTGGTCCAAATAAAGAAATCCTCGATTGGAACTATGATGTTTGGAGCTACCCCCACCTTGGTCGACCTCGTGGTGGTGACCGCGTTTCTGACCTGATCGCAGCCTGGTACCTGTCGGAACCTTTCCAAAGACCACAGCGATTACCCATTCATGCTCCCCACATCGGCAGCCATCGTAACGCAGACCCCTTATACACTTTTCAGAAAAAAAAGGATCGTTAAACATTTTGTGCCCGATAGCCCACTGCGCACCTCAGCGATGCGTGGTCTGGGTGCTTATGGCAATATCTTTGCTATTGAGTCTTTCATGGATGAACTGGCTCACGCCGCTATAATAGACCCAGTGGAATTCCGCTTGCTTAACCTTGAAGACGAACGCGCTAAAGCGGTGATTAAAGCCGCAGCGGATAAATCGGGGTGGGTTTCTGGGGAATCCATTGGGAATAATCGTGGTCGAGGGATCGCGTTTGCCCAATACAAGAACCGCCAGTGCTACGCTGCTGTGGTAGTGGAGCTAATGGTTGATACTGAAAACGGGGAGATCCACCTCGAAAGAGCCATAATCGCTGCGGACGCTGGTCAGGTAGTTAATCCAAATGGTTTAAGCAACCAGCTTGAAGGCGGTTTGATCCAGGCGGCAAGTTGGACCTTAAAGGAGGAAGTGCATTTCAACAGGGAAGGGATAACTTCCACTGACTGGGACAGCTACCCCATCCTACGCTTTACGGAAATGCCTCGCGTGGAGGTCGTACTCATAAACCGTACAGGATATCCTCCACTGGGGAGTGGAGAAGCAACTCAGGGACCAACGGGGGCAGCGATTGCTAACGCCATTTTTGATGCTATAAAGGTAAGATTACGGGAGATTCCCTTCACCCCAGAACGGGTATTATCCAACCTGAAAAGATTTCGTTCTACCGGGAATACAATCTAAGAATAAAGGCCTTACACCTTTATCAAAATAAGTAAATCAACAGGATGCCAGTGAAGATAGTGGCATCCTATTGATATAATTTTCTTGAGATTAGTAAGTATTATAATTTTTTCCAAGACACGGGAATTCCACGCAGAGCGGACTTCATCTGCACCATGCGCAACTCGTTCGCAGCACCAATCCCGACGGAAATGGCGCTGAAAACCAGGAATGGGTTAGTAAACAATCCGATAAAACCAAACAGAAAAGCAAACCTCTGCCCAATTGAAGCAGCCAGATTCGTCGCTGAAGTGTATTTCAACCGCATGGCTAATAAAAAACGCAGGGCCTGACCACTATCCATGGGGAAAGTAGGGGTGAGGTTAAAACCAACCAGAATCAGGTTAGTGACCATCAGCCGTTAGATGAAAGAACCACCTACCAGCCTGATTCCAAGGAACAGTTCGAACAACAATCTATACTCACCAGTCCCCCACCTTCTAAAAATCTCCCAAAATAGACCGATTTGATAACGAGTATAATGGAAAAGTCAATCCAAAGGATCAAGGAGAAGCCAAGATGACAAAAGACCGTGTTATCCCGGGTTCACTGCCAACCATTGAGAAATATATCTCCGCCCTCAAAAAAGCTGACACACTCACAATGGAAGCCATGCGCACGCCTGATTTCGTCCTCGATTGGGTCCACGCCGATGCTTTCCAAAATCAACCCCTCACCCACCAGGAAACCAACCAGTTCTGGCCCGTTTGGTTCAAAGGGTTTTCGGAGATGGATTATGAGGTCACCCAAACCATAGCAGCTGAAACCGTTGTCGTGGTACAGTGGATCTTCACCGGTACTCATGACGGCACACTCGGGATTCCTGTGTTCGACCCGCCCCTGGAACCTACTGGCAAAACTATCCGCCTGCGAGGTATTTCTGTTTTTGAATTAAATGACCTGCTGTTGCAGCGCGAGACCATGTACATTGATCTGGCAACCCTGTGGGTGGAGTTAGGGGTGCGTGGATGAATAATGAGAAATCGCCCATCCTTGGCAAGGTGATCATCGCACAGTCCTTCAAACCGCAACCCATGACACCTAACCGTGCTCGCAATATCATCTTGCTACTCTCTGCTAGTGTAGCTCTGATGATGACCGGTTACGGCATTGTCATGCCAGTCTTCGCTCGCCGGTTGGGGGAGTTTGGTGATGGGGTCAAAGAATTGGGTTTCTTAACCGTAGCTTTTGCCCTGGCACAACTGATCGGCGCACCGGTCTGGGGTATTGTGGCGGACCGTAGGGGCAGGCGCCCAGTCATCCTTCTTGCCCAAATCTCTGTCACCCTTTCTTATGTTGGCTATTTGTTCGCTCCAAACACGGTCCTCTTTATCGCTGTCCGAGCCGCAGCCGGTTTCCTGACCGCCGGCCTCTTTCCTGCTGCCATGGGCGTCGTCGGTGACATCGTCCCAGAGAAGCAGCGCGCCCGTTGGGTGGGTATTATCATGGGCAGCTACGCTGTCGGGATGATCTTCGGACCTGCGATTGGTGGTTTCCTATATGATACCTGGGGATACGCCGCGCCGTTTCTCCTTTCCGCCGTAGTCGCCTTCCTGGCGCTGCTGGCATCTTACTTCAACATAACAGAGACCCACAGTCCCGAAATGCGTTGGCGAGCACACCTTCGGGCCAGGAGGAGTAGCACAGAATCAGCGGTGAAGAAAAAGTCGCTTTGGTCTATCCTACCCCGTCCCCTCTATATCTTCAGCACCCTTTTGATCATCGACTTCATCGGCTCCTTCAGCTTTGCCTTCGTTGAGCCGCAAATGATCTTTTATTTTTATGACACCTTACTTTGGACAACAGTGCAGTTCGGCGTTGTCGTCGGTGCCTACGGCGTCATGATGGTCTTCGGTCAGATGCTTTTGGGACATTTAAGTGACAATCGGGGACGTAAGCCAATCATCCTGCTTGGTTTGGTTCCCAGCCTTTTTTTCTATATCGGCCTGGCGGTTCTTACCGATTACGACCTGATGATCCTTGTAGCTGCTCTGGCAGGCTTGGGTAATGCCATCCTGGCACCGGCAATAAGCGCCTATTACCTCGATATAACCCCAAGCGAGAATAGCTCTCGTATCATTGGCATAAAAGAATCCTTCCTTGCCCTGGGAGGAGTGATGGGACCACTGGCAGTTGCGGTAATTGCTCCGTACACCACGCCTCAAGGCATTTTCTGGATCGCCAGCATTCTGGGATTATCCAGTCTGTTGCTTGCTCTACTGCTTCGTGAACCACAGCGCAGTTCTGTGGAAGCCCATGGGATTCAGGAGGAGATATCAATCCGGCGCGGCCTGGCAGCTCAGGCTTCCCTGCGAGGCATCGTCATGCGCGCCTACGCTACCCGTGCAAGTGATAGAACATGATTAGACAGATGACTTGAATTTCGGCCTTTAACCCGATACCCAGATAGGACGAAGTAATATAGATTGAGATAATATAAAAACTGCCTCGACTAAGTCGAGGCAGTTCCGAGTCCTTCCATCAATAATCAGGGCTTTGATCTTCCACCCGAACCGGTCCCAGGATCACCACCGCCTGGGTCAGGATCACCCGGATCAGGATTACCTGGATCGGGATTACCAGGATCGGGGTCACCAGGTTCACCACTCCCAGGATCAGGATTACCAGGATCCGTATTGCCAGGATCGGGATCACCAGGATCGG
>CAZTJD010000067.1:15729-21555 GCA_964613985.1 uncultured Anaerolineales bacterium | reverse complement strand
CACCAGCTGTTCTATGTCAATAATTTTACCTGATCGGTTTGAATAATGATTGATAATTATATTTACATCTTGGCAGGGGAGGTTAGTAGAAGACAAAAGAGTGAAAGAAATTTAATGGCAATTCTTATTGTGATAAGCGTAAATATATAAAGAGAAAAACTAAGAATGACCGGATTTGTTGTTGTTATGATCAATTTTCAAAGGCATCAAAAACAATCATTACCATGGATCCTAACATAAACAAGGATGCGTATTTAAATTATCAGAAGTTAATTCGAGGTGAAGGTTTGAGGTGGTCAAGAGTCTTTGGACACAAAAATGCAACACCGATCCAATCAATTCCACCATAACATAATACTCTCCCATCAATTCCTTCTGTGAAGTAAGGGATGATGCTGCCTGATACTTCACCTTTTTATTAGAACGATTAACTTCTAATCCTTTTTATCAAAAATTTCATAATAACCTTTATCTAATTCATCATCTGCTAAATGAGCATATCGTTGAGTTACATTAATGTTCGTATGGCGGGCAAGTTCTTGCGCCAGTTTCAAGTTTCCCCCTGAACCTAGCAATACAGTGGTAACAAAGTAATGACGGAAAGAGTGAGGCGTTATCGTGCCTGCAGCATCTTCCCCCAAGCACTCTGTTACGCGTTGTGAGATAATATTTCGACCTGTTGTGGTCGTCATCGATTTTGTCTTGTCTCCAGCACCACGATCGTGTCTCGCAAAGACAGGCAAGGAAGCAAGCGGACGTCCTGAAGCTCCATCTTGTTCAGCACGTCTATCAATATATTCACGTAGTGAATCTATTGACCGTGAAGAGAATCGGACAATAGCTTGTTTATCTCCCTTGCCAATTACGATTGCTTTAGCTTCCATCCAATCAATATCGCCTCGCCTAAGGGCACAAGCCTCATGTACTCTGAGACCTGTATCCGCGAGGACCAGCATAAATGCACGATCGCGAAAATTACGCAATTTTTCCCTGAAATCTTCTACGGGCAGGTTTGGGAGTTTTTGAGCGTAAGTGATCATAGCCTCGATATCTTCTCTAGGAAATTGAGGGAGACGTATGCCAGGTCTTCTGGTATGCTGGCGAATAAGAAGACGCAGCCTTGGTAGATTAATTTCAGCAGAATAGTTTGCTACGAGAAATTCATAAAATAGGGTTACCGCAGTAATGTATAAACGTTCAGTTGCACGTGAATAATCCTTTAGTGAAGAAGAAAACCATGAAATAGAATCCTCGGTGAGGAGATGAATATCAGTCTCTACGGGGTCAAGATGATTGGATCTAAGGACATTTTTAAATGCCTGGAGGGCAAACCGATACGTTTTAGCTGTTTTTTCACTACGAGAAAGAAAAACATGATCGATATAGTCATCAATAGATTGAGAAATTGTAATTGTCATGGTATTTATTAGTTAAAGCAAATTAAGTTAACGAAAGCATTATTGGATATTTTAATAGCTTTCTCTTGATGTGTAAAGAGAATATATATAATTTATATGATATATATGTAATATTTATTGGCTAATATTTTTAATAATCTCTTGCTCATGGTCAGGTCATTGGGACGGATGACCTTACTTAAGAGAAAGTGGAATCACGATAATTGGGGCAATTGATTAATGTTTGAAACTCGAAAGAAGAAATAAAGGATAATATTTGATTATGTTCGATAAGGTGTTTCCATCAGGTCTTATCAAGATGAGGAAGCTAGATCGGAACTTGATTGGTTTTGGAAGCGGATACCAATCGTAAATTATGATGCTTCATCAACTTTGAACGGATATAAACCTCTCAATTTATCATGGGATTATGGTAGATAAAGACAATTAGCCATAATGCGATACAATTATTTATGCTTCCGTTAATAATACTTATCGAAAGCATAAATATATAATCCTCGATCTACAAAACATTTAACCCCCTACTTAGGTTTTCTGTCTTACTGCTTACAGATTATCAATTAGTTACAACTCAATACAACATCAATATTCTGTTGATCATTGAATAATACATGTTGGAAATAACTCCCTCCCCCATCCTCATGACTCAGAGACCGATTAATTTAAGCAGGGTGAACACTAATAAAAACATGGTATAATAGAACATATGAGCTATTCCGAGAAATTAAAATTACTGACAGAACAAATGTACCTGGAACCAGTCGAAGATGCAGGTTTTCCACAAATATCGACGCGGAAGTTCGATGAGCTGTACACTACAAGGGCTATGCTCCCCAATGGGAGAGCTATAACTTTATTAAAAACTTTATTGACATCTGTATGTGAGCGAAATTGTTATTATTGTCCATTTAGATCCGGGAGAGATTTTCGAAGGGCAAGTTTTCAACCCGATGAATTTGCTAAACTTTTTATGTACTTACATAGAAAAGGATTAGTGGAAGGCATCTTTTTAAGTTCGGGAATTGTTAACGGGGGTATGAATTCCCAAGACAAACTCCTCGCAACAGCTGATTTGTTGCGACACCATTATGGCTATCAGGGTTATCTACATTTGAAAGTTATGCCTGGAGCTGAATTTGCTCAAGTTGAGCAAGCTATGTTATTGGCAGATCGCATATCCATTAACCTTGAAGCGCCTAATTCCCAGTCTTTGTTTAGATTGGCACCCGAAAAACAATTTATCGAGGAATTATTGGTAGCGCTTAAATGGTCTAAAGAGATTCGACAGAAAAGTTATCCCAATAACCCCTGGAGAAGCAATTGGGCATCTACAGCCACTCAATTTGTGGTTGGTGGTGCCGATGAAAGTGACCTTGAATTACTTGCAACAACAGAGATGTTGATCAATAAAATGGGATTAAGTAGGACTTATTATTCAGCTTTTAATCCTGTTGTGGATACTCCCTTAGAAAATAGACCGCCTACCCCACTCATCCGACAAAACAGGTTATATCAAGCTTCATTTTTGTTGAGAGATTACAAATTCTCTTTTGAAGAATTGCCATTTAAAATGAATGGGAACCTTCCTTTAGAGATAGATCCCAAATTGGCATGGGCGTTGATGCACCTGAAAGAACAGTTGATTGAAATAAATACTGCAACAGAAGAGGAATTACTGAGGATTCCAGGTATTGGTATCAAGGGTGTAAAAGCTATATTATCTTCTAGGGGAGAACAAAAGATAAAATTTTTGTCCAATTTGGAAAAGCTTGGGGTCCAATCAAGAAAAGCTGCCCCCTTTATTCTTGTAGATGGAAGGAGACCACCTTACCAACCAAATTTATTTAATCCCTAATCTTATAATGCCCAGGCAATCATGTATCCAATCAGGGATATAATTATACCGAGATGTAGGAAGGTATTTGACGTTCTTAACCACTGCAGATTTGGGAAAAATTGGAAAATCCAGTTGATAATAATCAATGTGATCCCCAAAAATGGCATTAATCCTTTTCGGTATGCTAAATAATTTGAAATTGAATCGATTATTTTATTAATAATTTTTTTCATCGTTTAATCCAGATTTGATCTTTCTCGGTTAACCTCAGCATCACGGAATTGGGAGACAAGTATGCCGGGAATTTTCCCATTTATTTTCACACCATTTACCAGATGCTCTACTCGATCGATCTGACCCTGATCATGAAAAAGGGATATTAAACGGCCATTTTCATAAGGAAGAAAAACTTCGATCGTGGTGAGGGATTCATATAAATGGTCCTGTATTCTTTCAAGCAGATCATTTATCCCAATCCCATATTGCGCTGAAATTGCGACAGTGTTTTCGATATTTTCTAAGGACTTTTGAGCTTTCAATGGATCACTTAATTGATCGGTTTTGTTCAAAGCGGTTAGAATTGGGATATGATCAGCGCCAATCTCCTTTAGTGTCTTATAAACAGCTTCGGCTTGCGCTTGCACATTTGAATTATTTATATCCAAGACATGGATTAACATATTTGCTTCAGAAATTTCTTCTAATGTTGCTCGAAAAGCAGCAACAAGCGTCGTCGGCAACTTTTGGATAAAACCAACTGTATCGGTCACTAAGATTTGATTTCCACCTGGTAATTCAATACACCGAGTTGTGGGATCAAGTGTAGCAAATAATTTATCTGCGACGTAAATGTCAGAATCTGCTAGTTTATTTAACAAAGTTGATTTTCCGGCATTTGTATATCCAACTAATGCAATAACAGGAATGCGGGAACGTTGTCGCCGGATTCTATGCCTTTGGCGATGTGCTCTTACCTTTTCTAGTTCAGTTTTGAGTTTATCAATACGTCTTCTGATCTCTCTTCGATCCACCTCCAATTGAGTCTCTCCTGGGCCTCTTAACCCCACTCCCGCGCCAGAGCGTCCACCACCACCTCCTGCCTGTCGGGCAAGATGTGTCCATGCTCTTGTTAATCGTGGTAAACGATACTCGTATTGAGCCAGCTCAACTTGTAAAGCACCTTCTCGTGTATTCGCATGCTGAGCGAAAATATCTAATATTAAAGCTGTCCTATCAAGAATCCGGATCTTTTCTCCATAAACCTCTTCTAATTCTCGTTGATGTCTGGGTGATAATTCGTCATCAAAGATGACGATATCAGCTTGTTTCTCTTCCACAATCGCAGCAATTTCTTCAACCTTTCCAGACCCAATTAATGTTTTAGGATTTGGGTGATCCAATTTCTGTACAATTCTGCCGACGATTTTTATCCCTGCAGTTTTTGCCAATAAGTTAAGTTCGTCCAGTGAATCTTCAATCGGCAGTATCCCCATTTTTGAATAGATTTCAACACCAACTAATATTGCTTTTTCAACTGCTGGTCTTGTCCTCTTCGTTTTATTTTTTGTCATATAAATTATTGATACCTCACTCCTCTACTGTAGATTCATTTTTTACAATCCATGAAGGGTTAATATGCAGTTGTCAGTATCCAAGTCAATAACGTCTCCCCTACGATATACAAACTTCTGGCATCAATTTTATCGATTGTGTCAGCGGTTGTGTGCCAATATGGATAGTCGAAATCGATAATATCGACTGCTTGAACCCCAACTTGCAGAAAAGGAATATGATCATCGATGATGCTATATTTAGCTGTTTGAATGAAATACTCACTATATCCAAGCGAGTCAGCAATCTTCCAAATCTCCTCTGATAAATCCCGGTTTGAATTTTTTTCGAAATAAATATTGAGATTCTCATCAGCAATCATATCTAATAATATCATCATATCAGGTTTCTCTTCTAATGTTTTGACGAAAAAATTTGAACCCATTATCCATTCACGATTGCCTATTCCACCGTTATCCTCTGCATCAAAAAACACTAACCAAATCTCAAATGGAAGATCTTTTGGAAGTACCCTCGCCAGTTCAAGTAAAATAGCCACACCGGAGGCCCCATCATTTGCTCCAGGTACTGGTTCATTTTTTCTACCAGGCTCAGGGTCATGGTCAGCATATATCCTTGTATCATAATGCGCCCCGAGGATGATCCATGGTCTTCCACCATGTTGTTTACCAATAATATTTTCAATTTTATATCCTTTATCCTCCCCATTTTGGTTTTCTGTTTGCCAACCGAATTCACTTAACACTTGGTTTATCATTTGATGGGTTAACTCATGCCCGACGCTTCCTGGAATTCTGGGACCGTAACTTATCTGTTTCTCAATATACTTGTAAGCATTTTTACTTTCAAACTGGTTATGAATTTTAACTTCAGATGATGTGGTGAAGAGTTGAGTATCGTTATTATTTTGTTTACATCCTGTTAGTAAAAGAAGGAAAGAAGAAAGGATGAAAATCAATTTTGTATTGATATAGATAGAATAGATGAGGTGATTAAAAA
>CAZTJD010000067.1:0-15719 GCA_964613985.1 uncultured Anaerolineales bacterium | reverse complement strand
ATTTTGTATAGGTTTTGTTAGCTATGAATTTAGAGAGTCTTGGGTAATATATGGCTATGCGCATTTTAGTATCTTAATTCTTACCATTAATTCTCATTATTTTTTCCTATTCCAGTCCTATCATGAATTGATGCAGATCACTAATAGCTCTCTCTGATCGTAACCCTGCCCTTTGCCGTTTATTGATCTTCTTCCCTACTCTATCGAGTTCTGGAAGTATGCCAAAATTAGCTTTCATGGGTTGAAAATCCTCAGGAGCAGCATGAGTAATATAATCGCATAATGCACCTATCATAGTCGTCTTCGGTAAGATGACTGGATCCTCTCCTTTAAACAGACGGGCTGCATTCCAACCAGCCAATAAACCTGTAGCAATGTTACTGACATATCCCTCAATTCCAGTTATTTGACCCGCGAAAAACAAGTTCATCCGAGACAGAAACTGAAGCGTTGGTTGCAATAAACCAGGTGAAAATATAAATGTGTTACGATGCATTTGTCCATATCGTGTAAATTCTGCTTTTTCTAATCCCGGAATTAGTCTAAAAACCCGTTTTTGTTCTGAGAATTTCAAATTAGTTTGAAAACCAACAAGGTTATAAAGAGTTCCAGCTTGATTATCCTGTCTCAGTTGAACAACAGCGTAATGCCGATGTTCTGTTCTCGGATCATTAAGTCCTACAGGTCTCATCGGTCCGAAAGCCATTGCTTTATTTCCACGGCTCGCAATGATTTCTACAGGTAAACAACCCTCAAAATACTTATCATGTCCTGCTCTGACGCCGGAATTAATTTCATTTTCAAAAGATTTTAACTCAATTCGCTCAGCATTAACCAATTTTTTTATAAACAGGTTATATTCTTCTTCTGTAAATGGACAATTAATATAATCCCCAATCCCAGATTTGTCCTTCTGATATCTTGAAGCTCGAAAAGCTTTTTCCATATTAATTGAGTCATGGGTAACGATTGGGGATATCGCGTCATAAAAATATAAGTTCTCCTGTCCCGTTAAATTTGATATTTCTTTCGAAAAATGAGGTGAGGTCAAAGGTCCAGTTGCAATAACCGTCGTTTTCTCCGTGATCGAGACACATTCCTTGCGGATTATGTTAATATTCGGATGAGAATCTATTTTTCTTGTTACCATTTGGGAGAACTGTTTTCTATCAACGGCCAGCGCGCTCCCAGCGGGAACAGATGTCGCATCCGCGCATTTAATTAATAATGAATCCAACTTTCTTAACTCGTTTTTGAGTAACCCTGATGCACGATCATATAAATTGGAACCAAGGGAATTGGAACATACTAATTCTCCAAGATCGGAACTGACATGTGCCTCAGTTTGAACTATTGGGCGCATTTCAAACAAATCAACGTTTATCCCCCTTTTTGCAACCTGCCAGGCGGCCTCTGAACCGGCCAAACCTCCACCTATCACAATTATATCTGCCATGATTTCACCATATATTAAGATTATTTATTTTACCAGCAGATGTCAGGCTTCAAAAGTAATGTCATATCTCTGTTTGGCATAAGTATTGCAACTGGCACGGATATTGCAACAATTCAAAAACCGTAATATACTAGCTCTATCAGATAAGAAGGTGCGCCATGCTGCAGTATCAAGTCCAAACTATTAAACCTCTCACCACAGCTCATCTTGCTCAAACAATGACATTGTTGGGTATGACAGCTGATGAATTAAAACAAAAAATCGAAGCTGAACTTGCAAAAAATCCCGCCTTAGAAATCTCTGAAAACCGTTTCTGTCCGACATGTCACCGATTAATCACCGACTCCGGGCCATGCCCAATTTGCAGCCGTCCGAAAAACCAATGTTTTAATGAGCCCATTGTTTTTGTTTCTTCACAGGCAGATTATTTTTCTACGATCAGAAGTTCAAACGAGTACTATTATCCCGATGAACTGCCAGATGATAACATAGCACCAACAGTTGATTTAGCAACCTATGTACTTGGTCAGATTGCAACTGAACTACAACCTGAAGAGCGTCCAATTGTCGCCCACATCCTAACAGGTCTAGACGAAGATGGCTTCTCAACAATATCACACTTTGAAATTAGCCGATACCATCATGTATCAATAGCAAAAGTTAAAGACCTAATAAGGATCATCCAAAAAGCCAATCCGATTGGGGTAGGTTCTGCCAACCCCCAAGAGGCTATGTTAGTTCAGCTAGAGACATTACTTGAGAATCAATATAAAGTTCCACCTATAGCTAAATCACTAATTGATCAAGGATTACACCTTTTAAGCAGACATCAGTATGTAGAACTCGCTAAGCGGTTTAATGTTGGAAAAGAAGAGATTAGCGAAGCAGCTCAATTTATCAGCATGAATCTGAATCCATTTCCTGGAAGAGCATATTGGGGGGATCATAGGCGAGAATCAGGCAAGAATCCCCAGGTCTATCAACAACCTGACATTATTATCAATCAAATTAACCATCAAGATGGAAATCACCTGGTAATAGAAATACTTCTACCCTTACGAGGCACTCTTCAAATAAACCCTTTGTTTAAACAAGCTACAAAAGAGGCTACTGAAGAAAATGCAGATCAATGGAAGAAAGACCTTGAAGAGGCAAATTTATTGATCAAGTGCATCCAACAGCGCAATCACACCATGCAAAGACTGATGAAACATATCGCTCTGGAGCAGAAAGCATTTATTCTCGAAGGAGAAAAATATTTACAACCAACAACGCGAGCAGAGGTTGCAGATAAGCTTGATGTGCACGAATCAACGATATCAAGAGCCGTGTCTGGCAAATGTGTTCAGCTGCCTTCTGGGAAGATAATTCCACTTAGCATGTTTTTTGATCGTAGTCTACCGATTCGCGCAGAAATTCAGGAAATTATTAAAGCTGAAAAACAAGTTTACACAGATTCGCAACTTGTTGAATTACTATCACAAAAAGGCATCGAAATTGCCAGACGTACAGTTGCTAAGTATAGGTCAATGGAGGGTATTCTACCCGCATACTTGCGAAGAAAATTAAAATATAGAGCTAACAACAATGGGAAAAACATTACCCGACCAAGAGAATAACAAAGCAATTTTAAGCCCGAGCGATTTAAGTATTTTCCTTGATTTTCTTCAAGAGGCTGCTTTACTTATCCATGATAAAAGAATCATCGCTGTAAACTCAAAGGCGACTGAACTTACAGCTTACACGAGGCAAGAACTAAATACAAAACCACTTACTCTTATATTTAAAAATGAATTAGACCTTTTTTCTATAGATAACCACATTGATTATGCTAAAAAATCGTTAGAAACATATTTATCTACTCGATATGGGACAAATATATTGGTGAAAATCGAGTTTAGACCTTTACAGCATAATTTATATTTATTGATCATTACTTCTGCTCAGACAAACGATAATTTACCGGGATCTGTCGATTTTGCATCATCCTTATCTAATATTCTCGAAATAATCCGATCTGGTCAAATTAATGATCCACAAGTCGCATTATTAAAATCATTAGAAGCTGGGGGATCCTTATTAGATACATCAATTATTGCGTTATATATTGGAAACAGCCAAAAACCGAGTGTGAGGAGAGTTGCATGTAGTGGAAAAATTGATATTTTTCCTTCAGAAATATACCCATTAGACATAAATCATTTTCTCAAATCATCTATCTGGACTCAAGGCCATAAGTCAATTACTACAATCCTTCATCAGGAAGCCAGTGCCGCCGGACTTTCATATTTAGCAACCTGTCCTGTTGGAGATGTGGAATCAAATGTAATCATTGGGATTCTTGTAGCGGGTGGATATCATAATAACCTTCCAGTAAACTATCTTGAGAATCTTCAAATCTTGAGTGATTCAGTCTCAAATATCATAAATAAAAATGTCCTGATATCTAATCTAAAAAACGTCATCAAAGAAGATCGACAATCATTATCTATTCTTACATTTATTAAAAATACTGTTAATGATGGCATAATTTCTATTACACCAAAACTTCAGATAATGGAAATCAATCCAGCCGCAGAGATTGCTCTAGGATATCGTGACATAGATATTCGCGGTGCAGAGATTTCAGAGGTAATTATTAGTAATGAAGATATACTACCGGCAATTGAAAAGGCTATTCAAGGAAAAATTACACCTGGCCTTGGATATATTTATTTGCGTCGACGAGATGGTACAGAATTTCCTGCAATCTTAAGTATCTATCCAATACAATATCAAAATGATATTTTGGGTGCTTATCTAATTCTTCAAGATAAAAGCGAATGTGAATTCTATCAAATTAAAGCTAGCCAACTCGAGCAAAGAGCCTTGCTAGGAGAGGTTACATCAATATTCGCTCATGAAGTCCGAAATCCGATTAATAATATTAGCACTGGACTCCAATTACTGGCTGAAGAGGTTAAAGGAGATGAAATAAGTGAAGATATCATAAAGAGGATCCACCAGGATTGCATTCGATTAGATAATTTGATGGAATCTGTATTGACAATATCTCGAACAGGTAATTATAAATTCGCATCATTGGATATTGGTGAAATGCTTGATAATCTAATTCTGTTATGGAAACCAAGGATAATCAAACATAATATTGAAACAATTTTAACGATTCCTACCGAAGAAATCCTCGTTTATGCTGATAGGCGAGCTCTAGAACAAGTATTTACAAATTTAATTACTAATGCCATCCAAGCAATGGAAGATATGAAAGGGGGTACATTAGCGATAAAACTTTCCCAGATAGCCACAGACAATCAACGTCAATTCGTACAAATTGATATATCCGATACAGGTTCTGGAATCTCACCAAAGAACCGATCAAAAATATTCGAGCCTTTTTTTTCAACAAAAGAAAATGGCACCGGGTTAGGGTTACCTATTACAAAACAAATAGTCACGGCTCACAAAGGCAGTATAAACTTAACCTCATTTCCAGGAGGCACAGTCTTTCATGTTAAACTTCCTATTCATACCCTTAAGGAGAATATTGCATGAGCGCCACCATATTAGTTGTCGATGATGAAGAAAATGCAAGGAAAAATATTGGGGCGTTTTTAATCAAACGTGGCTATGAAGTTCATTGTGCGCCAAATTATATGGAAGCACAGGAAAGAATCCGTCAAGAGAGTGCAGATATTATCCTTCTTGATGTTCAACTGCCTGATGGATATGGACCAGACCTTTTAGAGGAAACCACTCGCCTTCACATTCCACCACCTGTGATATTAATCACAGCTCATGGAGATATTGAAATGGCGGTCGAAGCAATGAGGCGAGGGGCACATGATTTTCTCCAAAAACCAATTAAATTTGATCGTCTTGAGAAATCTATAATGAGGGCAAAAGATATCGTAGCCACTCGCAGAGAACTAAATCATTTCAGAGAAGGATCAGGTCAACAATTTAATTTTATTGTGGGTTCTCATCCACAGATGAAAGCTTTGGTAAAGCAAGCCCAACGAGCTGCAAATTCATCAGTATCAGTATTAATAACCGGAGAAACTGGAACTGGCAAAGAGGTATTAGCCAATGCAATTCGCCAACTTGGCCCTCGTAAAACCAAACCATTTATCGCCATCAATTGCGCGGCCATTCAAAGTACAGTTTTGGAATCCGAGCTTTTTGGACATGAGGCTGGCGCTTTCACTGATGCTCAAAAGAGGAAGCCGGGATTAATGGAAATTGCAGATGAAGGGATTATTTTCCTCGATGAAATCTCATCGATGCCTTTGGATATGCAGGCTAAACTCTTACGCGCAATTGATGAGCGTGCGTTTCGGCGGGTTGGAGGCACAAATCTAATCAAAGTTGATGTCCAAATCATAGCAGCTTCAAATCGTGACTTAAATTCCCTCATGGCTTCTGGCAATTTCCGTGAGGATTTATTTTACCGATTAAAGGTTGTCGATCTTCATCTACCACCCTTAAGAGAAAGGAAACAGGATATCCCAGAATTAGTTGGTTTATTTATACGAGAGCTAAATATGAAATTGGGTTTAAACATTAACAACATATCAGAAAGAGCCCTGTTACCGCTTGGTGCTTATTCCTGGCCTGGAAATATCAGGCAGTTAAAAAATGAAATAGAGCGTGCAATGTTATTCTGTGATGAAGAAACGATCGATATCAATCACTTGTCGACCGAAATTAGTAAATTAACTACCAATGTCTAAGTTACATCCCAAGGTTTTTATATCTGTAATATAATTAAGATAAACTACCTCAATATAATGTTATATATCTACCTCATTCGAAGTAATAAGAAATTTGCTAATAACATATATTGAGAAAATTAAGGAGTGACATAAATGATTGGATCATTAGGTACAACAGAACTAATAATTATCCTGGTTATTGTGATTTTACTATTTGGGGTTGGTCGTATCGGGAAAATTGCAGGAGAATTAGGCAGCGGCATTCGCTCATTTCGTGATGGTCTAAAAGGAGAAGATAGCGAAGAAGAAACAAAAGAGGAAAATAATAAATCAGAAGAATAGCATATTTGTTAAAACCATGACCGCATCATCCATCTCCATATCACCCAACTAATGGAGACGGTTTTCCTTATTCCAAGAATGCAATCTGTTAAAAACTTTATTGAGCAGTTATGGGGGGAACCTTCATTCTACCAAAATATATCTATTTGTAAAACACAGAACACTCAGGATGCGAAAACAGCTCTTTTCCCAGATTATTTCCATCCAGCATTGAAGCATGGACTGATAAGAGAAAAAGTTAACTCTCTTTATACTCACCAACTCGAATCATGTAATCTAATTCGATCTGGAAAAAACATTGTGATTGTTACCGGTACTGCTAGTGGAAAATCATTATGTTATAACATCCCTGTTATCAATGATATATTGATTAATAAACGAACAAGAGCTTTGTATTTGTTCCCTACCAAAGCACTAGCCCATGATCAATACGAGGGAATCATATCCTTGTTTAATCAGATTCTCACATATCCGGAAACAATCTGGCATTCTGAAAATAAAATTGCTTCACCCTATGATGGCGACACACCCAAATACCATAGAAATCAAATTCGTCAATCAAGTTCTATTATAATTACAAACCCTGACATGTTGCATATTGGGATTCTCCCTCATCATACTCAATGGTCTCAGTTTTTTGTGGATTTACAATATGTGATTATTGACGAAATACACACATACAGAGGTGTGTTCGGATCACATGTATGTAATGTAATCCGTAGATTAAAAAGGATTGCTAAGTTTTATGGATCAGATATACAATTTCTCTTAACATCTGCCACGATTGGCAACCCTTCTGAACTCGCAGAAAATTTAATTGAAACTGATGTAACGATAATCGATAACGATGGAGCACCTCATGGAACAAGGCATTTTATAATTTATAATCCACCGATCATTAATTCTGACATCGCTATTAGATCTAGTCGTTTTAACGAAATCTCAAAAATAGCCAAAAAATTATTTGTAAATAAAATTCAAACAATAATATTTTGTCAAACACGACGATTAGTTGAACTTTTACTGATTTTGCTTCATAAAGAATTGGGTGATGACAACCATATTTCACAATCTGTTCGTGGGTATAGGAGCGGCTATCTGCCAGAACACCGTCGAAAACTAGAAAAAGGATTGAAAAATGGGGATATCACCATCATTGTAGCCACCACGGCATTAGAATTAGGGATTGATTGTGGACAGATGGATGCAGTAATTCTCGACGGATTTCCAGGAACCATTTCAGGAACCTGGCAACAAGCTGGACGGGCAGGTAGAAAAACAAATTCAGCTTTAGCCATTTTAGTAGCTTCCTCAAATCCGCTGGATCAATTCTTGGCTAGAAATCCAAACTTCTTATTTGAACAAAATCCTGAAAGAGGATTAATAAATCCTAATAACATTCTGATCCTGCTTGATCACGTTAAATGCTCATTATTTGAACTTCCATTTTCTGATCAAGATGGGCTTGGCTCTTTGAAATCTGAACAATTATTGGAATTATTATACTTGCTAGAACGAACAGGGATCGCATATAAAACAAAGAACACAACTTACTGGGCCTCAATAGATTATCCAGCGAATGAAGTATCCCTTAGAAATGCCTCCGCTTCCAGATACAAACTCATCCAGTTAATTGGGGAAAAAGAACGAATAATCGGTGAAATTGATGAAGAATCTGTCTTTTGGATGACCCATCCTGAAGCGATCTATTTACACGAAGGTAATTCATTCTACGTTGAAGAATTAGATATTGCCAACCACAGGGTAAATCTCCACAATTTTCAGGCAGATTACTATACAAGACCCCAACAAAATAGGGAAATTGAGTTGATCGAAGATTTGATACAAGAACAAACACCTGGAGGAATAAAGATTTTTGGAGAACTACTCATTCATGAGCAGGTGACTGGATATCAGAAAATTAGGTGGGGACTGAATGAAATCATGGAATCAATTCCCTTATCTCTTCCAAAAACCGAATTGATAACAACCGGTTTCTTGTTCTTATTTGATAAAAAAACAATCGATATGTTAAGAAATCAAGGTGCCTGGAGTAACGACCCAATAAATTATGGTGTGGATTGGACAACTCAAAAACAAAAAGTACTTCTACGTGATGGATATACTTGCCAGAATTGTCGGACAAAAAGCGAAACAACAACTCTTCATGTACACCACAAAATTCCATTAAGAATGTTTCAAAATCAAAAGGAAGGAAATCACCTAGACAATTTAATTACCCTATGTGCTTCCTGCCATAAACGCGCTGAAGATATCGTTCGGATTCGAAGTGGGCTTGCTGGCTTAGCATACATACTTAGCAATCTGGCACCATTATTCTTGATGTGTGATAAACGTGATATAGGCGTCCACTTTGATCCACAATCACGTTTAAACCATGGGGAGGCGGTTCTATTTATATTTGATCGAATTTCAGGAGGATTGGGATTTAGCGAAGAATTTTATTATTCTCATAAAACAATCATGAAAGAAGCATTAAGTTTGACGATAGATTGTGATTGTAACGATGGTTGTCCCGCATGTGTTGGCCCCGGGGGAGAATTCGGGTTTGGAAGTAAAAAAGAAACACTAGCCTTATTAGAAGTGTTGGTGAATAATTGTTAGGGTTTCTTCCCGCTAATTTCAATACAAATTTTACAGAAATAACAAATCTGAAAAAACATATACCATACAACCTGGACAGCCGCAGTAAGTAATCCCCCTTATGTTAATCTAACTCTTCGAGCCTCAAATACATTCGACAACCTTTCTAGTCTATCCAGCACTCTGCTGAGATGTCCTACATTTTGAACCTGTAAAAGTAGATCAAAAACAGCCATATTTCTTCTGTTTACATCTACTCTCGCTTTGGTCATGGTTACATTTTCTTCTGCTAATAAGATTGAAATATCTTTTAACAAACCAGTTCGATCATACGCTTTCACTCGTACGGGTACAGAAAAAGTCATTGTTGGAGAACCCCAAGAAACCTCGATAATTCGTTCCTTATCTCGAACACTGAGAATATTTGAGCAATCATTTCTATGGATTGTGACTCCTCGACCTCGAGTAATATATCCAATGATTTCATCTCCAGGTGTTGGATTACAACATCTTGCAAAATTATAAAGCAGTCCCTTTAGACCAAGGACTGTGACATCCTCTGTTGAGTGACCAACATCAGGCATAGGGGTTTCTGGAAATTCAAACTCTTCCTCATCTTCTTCATCCAAAACAAATTCATTAACCACCCTTCCTAGTGGAAGGTCACCACAACCAACTGCTGCATAAAAATCATCGAGAGATTTATATTCAAAGACTCTGGTAAGCGACTCCATATTAGTTCCAGAAACTCCCAAACGTTTTAATTCTCGATCTAATACTAATTTCCCCTGGCTAATATTTTGTTCTCTTGCTTGTCGTTTAAACCACTGCCGGATCTTTCCCTTTGCTCGATGTGTATTTACCAAACCGAGATTTGAATTCAACCAATCCCTGCTTGGTCCACCACGCTTGGCCGTTAGAATTTCAACCTGGTCACCAGTCTTTAGTTGATACTCTAAGGAAACTAGCTTCCCCCCCACTTTTGCCCCTCGGCAGCGATGACCAATTTCAGTGTGTACATGATAAGCGAAGTCAATTGGTGTAGAGCCAGCGGGAAGATCAATGATATCCCCACGAGGAGTAAAAACATAAACCCTATCCCCAAAGACATCTGATTTCATACCATCAACGAATTCTTGTGCATCCTCTACGTCCTGTCTCCATTCCATTAGCTGACGAAGGTAAGCTACGCGCTGATCAAAATCAGGATCATAGGATCGGTTTTCTTTGTACCGCCAGTGCGCAGCTATCCCATATTCTGCTCTTTCATGCATTTCTACTGTCCGAAGCTGGACTTCCAAAGTCTTCCCGTCATCATACACAACAGCGGTATGTAATGAACGGTAAAAATTATCTTTTGGTGCGGCTATATAATCATCAAATTCTCCGGGAATGGGAGTCCAATGCGCATGTATCACACCCAAAGCGGTGTAGCAATCTGCCTTTGTTGGAACAATTACACGAACACCCCTGATATCATGGATTAAATCGATCGGTACACCTTTCCGCTGCATTTTCTTATAGATTGAGAATATGTGTTTAGGTCTACCTGAAATACTCGCAGAGATATTTGCTTGTTTTAATACCATTGCTAGTTTTTCCGATATTTCATCCACCTGATGCTCTCGAACAGACCTCTGCTCTGATAGATCTTTTGCAATCTGTTTATAAAACTTTGGATTGATATAACGGAAAGCTAAATCCTCCAATTCCCATTTCATTTGCCATATACCGAGTCGGTTTGCTAATGGGGCAAAAATATCCATAGTCTCGTTTGCTATCCTTTTTTGCTTTATCTCTGGCATGTGGTATAAGGTTCTCATGTTATGCAAACGGTCTGCCAATTTAATCAAAACCACCTGAGGATCATCTGCCATAGCTAAGAAAGTTTTTCTTAATGTTTCCGAGGCCAAATCGTAACGTCTTTGCCTCATTAATTGTTCTGCTTCCTCATCCGGATCGGGTAAACCACGCCGTGCTGCAAGTTCTTTTTCCTCTCTCTCCCTCTCATCATCTTCAGCATGCTGATCTCCTCTAGAGACTCGTGGTAACGAACTGAGCTTCGTAACCGCATCTACCAGCATTGCTACGCCTTCGCCAAAATCTCTTGATATAGTCTCGAGGGTAATATTTGTATCTTCAACAGTGTCATGGAGCAAACCAGCTGCCACAACATCTGGTGGCGCGCAAAATTCTTCCGCCAATATCTCGGCAACAGCCACAGAATGTGAAATATAAGGGTCACCCGAGGCGCGCATTTGGCCTTCATGCGCATCCTTAGCCAGCCGATACGCTCGTATTACCAGCTCTTTTTCGATTGGTGAATATAATTCTGAGATTGACTTTATTATAGTATCAAGGGACATTTTAATTTCTGGGATTTCACACAATTAAGGATCATCAACTTTATATTCTTAATATTGAGTGTTAAGGTTAAATAGATATCTCGCGAGGTCTCCAAACATTTATTAATTTACCTTCCGAATAGTCATTTAATTCACACCATTCAGAATAATCTAGTTCGAGTTGAGCTAAAGCGCCTGTCGGTAACCATTCATCTATTTCAGTCAGGTTTGATATAAATTCTTCTAACCCAGGGTTATGGCCAACAATCATTACACAATCATGACCATTGCTTAGCCCATTAAGCACATCGATGTAATCATCTATATAACCATGATACAGGGTTCGGAAAAATAAAATCTCCCCATCAAAAAGCAAAAATTCCAGTAAATACTTGACAGTGTCTTGGGCGCGTTTTGCTGAAGAACAACAAATCAAATTGGGAATTAAGCCAATGGAAGTTAATAATTGCCCCATTCTTTTTGCATCGTTTTTTCCTCTTTCTTTCAAAGGACGATCATGGTCATTGAGGTTGGTGTCTTTCCAACTTGATTTTCCATGTCTTAATAAAAGTAGTGATTTCATTGACAATCCTGGGAAAAATAAAGCATTATAGTTACAAAACTTCATTCAGGAAATTAAATAGATATCAATCAAAAAACAAATCCATTGTCAAGCTGTTAGCTTATCCTATAGTTAATAAATGCTTGCTGACAATCGATTAGATCTTCACCAGATTGACTTTGAATTCTAATATATGTACCATCAGATTGCATCAAGCGTGCTTTAACATTGTCAGATAGATAGGTCGTTAGAACCTGATCTCTTACAAACCGAATCATTTTATCTTCTTCTAATGGAAAAATAACCTCAACTCGACGGTTAAGATTCCTTGGCATAAGATCAGCACTTCCCATATATACTTCCTCTTCTCCACCATTATAAAAGAAGTAAATTCTACTGTGTTCCAAGTATCGCCCAACAATACTAATCACTCTAATATTTTCGCTCACACCAGGTATTCCTGGACGCAAACAACATATGCCCCTAACAAGTAGATCAATTTGTACTCCTTCAGTAGATGCCTCGTAAAGCAATGTGATCATTGGTTTATCAACAAGAGAATTCATTTTAAGAATCATATGAGCAGGTTTTCCATTGCGCTTATTCTCAATTTCCCTATTTATACAAAATTCCATTTTTTCTCTTAAATTTACAGGCGCAACCCAAAGCTTACGATAATCCATTTTAGAAGAATATCCTGTAAGATAGTTGAACAAATCCGTTGCATCTGCTCCTATATCGGGATCACTAGTAAACATACCAAAATCCTCATAGAGATGGGCGGTTACTGCATTATAGTTGCCTGTCCCTAAGTGTATATACCTCCTTATACCTTCTCCTTCTCGACGAATTACGAGAGCAATTTTTGAGTGTGTCTTTAGTCCGAGTAATCCATATATTACATGAACCCCTTCCGATTCCAATGCTTTCGCCCAACCAATATTACTCTCCTCATCAAAACGCGCTTTCAACTCTACCAAAACGGCAACTTGCTTCCCATAATCCCTCCTAGCCTCAAGCAATGCCTTCACCACTGGCGAGTTGCGGCCAACTCGATACAGTGTTTGCTTAATTGCTAAAACATCAGGATCCCTAGCAGCAGCCCTTAGAAATTCGACTACGGGTGAAAAGGAATCATATGGAAGATGGAATAATATATTTTGATTTTGGATTTCTTTAAATATATGATCGCGACTTTTTTCTAGTGAATCCAAAAAGTTTAATTCAGGAACAATATTGGGGATATAGGATTTATATTTTAAATCATACCGATCAATGCTGTACAATTCAAAGAGACTAGATAGGCCTAATGGATTCTGTAAAACATATACATCATTTTTATCAACATCTAAATTTTGTTGGAGAATTTGTTGAATATGCTTTGGCATATTCTCATTGATCGTTAGCCGGACAACTGATCCAAAACGTCTTTCCTTTACACTTTCTTCCATAGTTTCGAGTAGATCATCAGCTTCTAACTCTTGAATAATGAGGTCAGCATTCCTCGTTACGCGAAATGGAAAAACATCAATAATTTCCATTCCTGGAAACAAGGAATCCATATTTTCTTGAATAACTTCTTCCAGGACGACAAAAAAGTGGTGATAAGGAACTGTACCGTCTCTGCGTACGCTTCCTGATGATCTCTTTAATGGAACAAATCTAGGTAAGCTGGCAGGTACTTTAACCCGGGCGAAATGCTCCTGATTGTTCTTATCTCGAATAAATACCGCTAAACTTAAACTTAAATTAGATATATAAGGAAAAGGATGCCCAGGGTCGAATGCTAAGGGTGTAAGTACTGGAAATATTACATCTTCGAAGTAATATTGAATATTTTCTTTTTGCTTTTCATTTAATTCTTCATACTTAAGAATATGAATCCCTTCATCATCCAACTGTGGTAGAAGGGCTTCGTTCCAATAATCATTCGTGTTCGTCATTACCTCTTTTGCAGATTTCCTAACCTCAGCTAGTTGTTCGGCAGGTGATAAACCATCTATAGAAAAATCAACCACCCCTGCTTCAATTTGCATCTTCAAGCCACCAACACGAACCATAAAAAACTCGTCCATATTTGAAGCAACAATCGATAAGAACTTCATCCTTTCTAGCAACGGATTGTTTTCATCGCACGCTTCTTCAAATACACGTCTTTGAAATTGAAGCATACTCAATTCACGATTGATATATAAACTGGGATCATTTAGATCCATTTCAATCACTTCGATAATTTCTGTAGGTTCTTCTTCAATTTCGACAAGTCTGCTTACTTGGGGGTCGCTTGTGGGTTCTATTGGATCTAGATCTTGAATATCCATAATTTATCCTATGTATGTTATCAGTATCACCAGAAATAAACAATTCTTTAATCAGGTATCTTGTATGATAACTTTGATAATAATATTTTTCATGAATCCGGACGATAGATATAATGAAGGACTGCGCCGGCAGCAATTGCAAATTGTGCCAGGTGGTAAGTAACCATTACTTTACCCCCCCCCCACTTAATTGAACCCACAAACCTTATCCAAGCATTGAGTACATCTGAAATATAAAAAAACAATGCTCCAAAAGCCACGAGGAGAGCTGCTTTGTAATTCCATTCCCTGTCCATTAGTGTAAGCATAGCAGCATAAAGCATTATTGAGATCACTATTGAATATATACCTATGGGTAGCTTCATTCTTGTCTTTGATGACTTTTCTAACCCTTTCGAAAGTTCATAGAAAATCCTAGATGATACCAATAAAACGATTCCAAGAATTACTAGCCCAGGTACTATATATTCCATTTTGGGCAATACCTGTCCAAATCCTAAGATAAAAAATATGTGTGCAACAAGAAAGGATAATAAACCCGGAATAAAAAATGTATCTGGTCCCATGAGAAAAACATCCCCGAAGAGACAGGCAACCATTCCAATTAAAAACCACAAAACTGGGAACATTACCTCTTTTACAGCAAAATCATTAAAAATCATCTGTAATGACATCCAAGCAATAATACACACCATAACAGATGGTTTTGTGAAATATATCAACCAGCGATTTTTAAAAACTTCCCCAATCCAATTGATTAAAGCTAAGCCCAGTCCAATAACAAGGATTAAGTACATAACCTTTCTCCACTACCAAGATGGATCATTTGTGAAATTTTTTAACATTCTGCATTTTTCTAACTCATCCAACCATGATGCTTGTATTCCATTAAGAATAACCGCTCGAATATCGCCTTTTGAGAACCCGAGTTTTTTAACAAGCAAATGATATTCTTCTGCTAAAGAGTTACCAAACATGGCAGGATCATCGGTATTGATTGTAACTAAGATCCCTTTTTGGTAAAATTCTCGTACAGGGTGATAAGTAATATCTTTTACAATGCCTGTCCGAATATTCGATAGAGGACACATTTCTAAAGGAATTTTGTGAGCAACCAAGTACTCCACCAGTGCCTCATCTTCAATTGCTCTCGTTCCATGCCCAATTCTATCAGGATTCAGAAGTTTTATCGCTTCCCATACACTTTCTGATCCCGAGGCTTCCCCAGCATGTACGGTTGTGTGCAAACCCAGATTCTTTGCAGATCTAAACACATTCGCATACAGACCAGGTGGGAATTTATTTTCTGATCCTCCAAGACCGATTCCTAAGATTCCCAAATCAGTAATAGAATTTATTTCTTCAAGCGTTTTTTCA
>CAZTJD010000066.1:0-21642 GCA_964613985.1 uncultured Anaerolineales bacterium | reverse complement strand
TGGCATCATAACTGACTTCTGGTTGGTTGCCATGGATATCTTCCCCGGTATAGATTGTGAGGAACCGGGGGTTCTTGGCTGTGTTGGCATGGGCGTCTGCCTGCCACTCAGGATTAGCCGCGTGGCATTCACTACATACTTCGGCCGAAGCAAATTTGTAATCGAGATTATCTTGGGTGTGGTAAATTTCAAGATTTATCACAACGGGTTCAAAATCAGGCCGGGCGGTCGCAGCCCGAACATAATAACCTTCGTACCAGGCAGTAACGGAGATAGGAACGGTTAGGGTTAAATCAGGGAAGATAAAAGTGCCATCTTCAGCGGTGATGGTTTCAATATTTGTCCCCTGTAAGCGGACGATGGCATCTCCTACCGGGCCGTTTTCGTCCTGGACAACCCCGGAGAGTGCCCCCGTTTTTGGGGTGCCCGTTTGGGGTTCAGAATCAGCCTCAATATCCGGTACAGGTTCAGGCTCTTGGGGGGCAGGTTCTACTTCAGGTTGGGATTCGCTCTCAGGAGTAGATTCAGCCGCAAGATTTTCTTCTTCAATCGCAAGGGTTGCTGCTTCTACTTCAATGGGATAATCGTCCCCAGCAGGTTGCCCTACCGGTTCAGATTTCCCGGAGGCGCAGCTGGATATAATGATCCCCATTATTATGGTAAGACTAATCAGTTTGAATTTCATCGGCTAATGCACAATCGAATAGGGGTCAGCGGCGTCGCGTAGACCATCGCCCAGGAAGTTGAAGCCTAATACGGCGGTCACGATAAAGATCACCGGGCTCATAATCCACAGGTGGCTACCCAGGGTTTGCAGGTTTTGCGCGTCTTGCATTAAAGTGCCCCAACTGACCAGCGGTTCTTGGATGCCGATCCCCAGGAAGCTGAGGAATGCTTCAGCCAGGATAATCGATGGTACGGTCAGCGTAAGCACAACGATGATATGGCTGAGACAGTTTGGATACAGGTGTTTGAAAATAATGCGGCTGTCGGATGCGCCCATCTCTTTGGCAGCCAGGATGAAGTCGGTTTCACGAAAGGCCATCACCTGGCCGCGCACCTGCCGCGCCAAGGAAGTCCAACCCAATAAGGCGAAGATAAAACCCATCACCACAAAGATCTGCAGCGGCGGCCAGGTGGGCGGGATAATGGCTGCCAGAGCCATCCACAGCGGCAGCTGTGGGAAAGACTGCACAAATTCGATAAAGCGCTGTAGGAACATATCGATCGAACCGGCGTAATATCCGGAAACCACACCCAGAACTGATCCGACGGCGATACTGATGAATGTGCCAAACAGGCTGAGTGACAGCGAGATGCGACCGGCCTGGCAGGCTCGCGCCCATAGATCGCGGCCAAATTTTTCAGTACCCAGGATATAGATTTTGCCGGGTTCATCCACACCGAAAAGGTGGATATCCATCGGGATCAGTCCCAATAATTTATACTCCCAGCCTTTGACAAAAAACTTAATCGGGAAAAGCACAGTTTGATCTTCGGTCCATATCGGCGCGAAAGTATTAGGATCCAATTCAACGTCAAGGTTATGCACAAAAGGCCGGAAGTGGAAATTACCGTTGGCGTCGAAGAAGCGGATGCGCGTTGGCGGTGTAAAACTGGCCGCCATAGCGAGTTTCAGTGGATCGTAGGGGGCAAAAAAATCAGAAAAAATGGCAAAAATGATCAGGCCGATAATCATGATGGCACCGGCAATGGCCGGATTGCTTTTTCGGAAACGGCGCCAGATCAGCTGGAAGTAGCTCTCGTGCAGTTCGCCTTCCGATAAAGCAACGATTTGTGCGGTTTGTTTTTCTTGGGCAATAGACTCCATACCAGTACTCCCAGTTCAGGGTTCGGTTGTTATCCAGCAAAGACAACAGGTTCGTTCATAACGTTAATCGTAGCGGATGCGCGGGTCAAGCCAGGCTAAGGCGATATCGGCAATCAGGTTGCCGATGACGAGTAGCAAACTGATCATCAGCAAGATGCTGGCGGTTACATATTGGTCGCTTTTGGAGATCGAGTCGTAGAACAACGGGCTGACTGTCGGGATGCTCAAAACGATGGCTACCTCCAATTCGCCCTGGACCATATAAGGTAAAACTGCGCCCTGGTACATGATGATGGCATGCAGCGCGTTAGGCACGGCGTGCCGGTTAATTACCCGGCTTTCTTTAAGGCCTTTGGAGCGCGCCGTGGTGACATACTGTGAATTGAGCACATCCAGCAAATTGCCCCGCATCACACGCATATTTTGGGCCACACCCCCCAGGCCTGCGATCAAGATCACCGGCCAAACGTGCTTTATGAGATCAACGAACTTATCCCAAGACCAGGGGGCCATCATATACTGCGGTGAGAAGAGCGCACCGATGCTCTGCTGGCCAAACCCAAAGACCAGGATATAAGCGACGATCAGAGCCAGCGAAAAGCGCGGAATGGAAGTCAGGATGAAAGCAAAAAATGCGGCCAGGTTATCCGCCCAACCGTATTGTCGTTGGGCGATATAGATGCCGATTGCGATACCCACCACGGACGATATGGCGTGGGCGGATAAGGCCAGCAGGATTGTCCTGGGCAGGCGCTCTCTGAGCAGTTCGGAGACCTCTTTGCCGCCATACGACATTGCTGGACCAAAATCGCCTTTGGTCAGGATGCCCTTGACCCAGTGAAACCAGCGCTCAACCAGTGGACCCTGCAGTCCATAACGCTCGCGCACGGTCTGGGCTTGCGCCTCTGCTTCTTGTGGCGTCATACCGGCCTGGTTGATCAGGCGGTTTTTATAGGTGGTGGCATAATCCCCTGGCGGCAGCTCGATGACCACGAAAGATATGAAACTGATGCCGATCAGCACCAAAATCGAGAAAATAATTCTACGAATCAGGTAATTGACCATAAGTTGAGCCTTTCGAATACCAGTCAGATAAAGGGGGCAGGCGTGGTCCTGCCCCCTTAAGTTACCAACAGTTACTTTATGGATAAACTGGAACAGTTCCGGGATAAATTTCGGGCAGTTGATTTTCTGGTTTGACCCAAAACTGATCAGGCTGCACGTTGCCCCAGGTCCACTGGTACAGGAATACCGGGGAACCCACCGGCACGTTCTCGAAGCGTGTGGCCAGCGCCAGGCCGTAGCGGCCGATCACCACACCGATATTGTAGATGTTTTCGGTGAAGATGCGGTTGTATTCAGCCATCAAGGCAATCCGTTTGGTCGAATCCGGCTCCAGGCGGAACTCAGAGACGATGTCGACCAGTTCCTGCTCGAAGGGCTGCAGTTGCCGGTCTTCGGCGCCCTTGCGGTGCCAGTTCGGGGTCTGATCGGTGACCGGGGCCAGGCTGGTTGCATAGGTGAAAGGCACTGCGAACGCCTGCCCACCACGAGTAACCGCCATCTCCCATTCGCCAGATTCATCCTGTGCCGTTCCGATGGTCCCGGCAGCGGGTCGATGGTTGATCTGGATGCCGATATCCCCAAACAAAGTCACCAGGGCCTCGGCGATGTTGCCGGTCTCAGAGGCATCCTCGGACGAACGCAGCGCGATGACCAGGTCATCACCCGCCAGCGCACTGTCGGCCGGCCAGTTCAACACGCCGTTGCCATCGGTGTCTTCGAAGCCCATATCCGCCAAAAGTGTCCTGGAGGTCTTCGGGCTGTAGGGGTAGAAGACCACCGAATCGCGGGTGAAGTAGGGCGATCCGGGATAAATGCCGCCCGGCCAGGCCCGCAGGAAGGGGCCGCGCACAACGGCCTGGGCAACACCATCACGATCGATCGCCTGGCTAAGCGCCCGGCGGAATCGCACATCGCGGAACAGCTCGCGCAGCGCCGCATCGCGCTCATCCTGAACGCCAAAGGTGGCTGATTGGTTGATCTCTAAATAGAACGCCAGGGTCTCAGGACCCCATTCAACCGTGAAGTGAGCATCCGGCTCCGCTTCACGCTTGAGGGTTTCGATGAACACGCTGGGGTTCTCCAAATTGGAATGGTCACCACTGCCAGCCATCGTATTGAGGGTGCGGCCGATCCCATCGGTGCCTTTCTGGAATGTAACCTCATCCAGGTAGGGCAGTTGCTTACCGCTCTCGTCCACTTTCCAGTAGTAGGGGTTGCGGCGCAAAACCATAAATTCGTCGGTCTTGTACTCCACAGCCACCCAGGGTCCCATCGTGACGGGCGGTAGTGCATCCGGAGGTTGTGCGGTCCGGAAGGATTCGTAGTCCGCATCGGCGTTGAAGGCCGGGTGCAGCGGTGCCCAGATATGTTCTGGCGCTACATAGAAATCGTAATCATCCATCGAGTAGAGCAGCTGGACCGGGAAAGCCACCGGGAAGGTCCATTTGATGGTGTTTTCATCGACCATTTCCAGGTTAACATCTTCACCATTGACCTGCCAGGTGGTGCGGGAGGTAGAGTGATTGACTTTCGGATCCAGGATCAGGTGCTCCCAGGTGAACATGACGTCATTGGCATCAAAGGGTACCCCATCGGACCACTTGGCGCCTTCGATCAGGTACATGGTCAATTCCATACCGTCATCCGACCATTCCCAGCTCTTAGCCAGGTTAGGGAAGGGCTCAACATTGTCACTGCGCATCCAGATCGGTCCGGTTTTCACCAGGGCTTCCTGGTAAATGATATTGATGCCGAACCAACCCTGGGTCTGGCCGGCACCCAGGTTCCAACCTTCGGTCGGGCAGGCCGAGAAGTCTCGCCATACGCCGCCGTACTCACCCAGGCCGGTGGACATACCGGAGGCCAGGAAGACTTGCGGCTCTTTAGGCAGGCGCTCTTCGACCGGCGGGAGTTGACCGCTGGCGACCAGGGCATCCATCCATTCGGGCTGGGAGTAGGAGTCGAGGGCTTTATAGACAATCATCTCATCCAGGGTGAACTTGACCGGTTCAGAACCACCGACCATCGGAACACCATCAGGGTAAGGGATGGCGCCTTGCACGTCAACCAGCACTTCCTTCTCGACTTCAACCTCGACTTCTTTGATGACTTCCTGGGTGACGACGACCTCTTTTTCAACTTCCACCTCCTGGGTGACGATGACTTCTTTCTCAATCACCTCAGGGGTGGGTGCGGCACAGGCGGCCAGCAATAATGCAGCCATCAGTACCAATAGGATAAAACGGAAATTTTTCATTTTTGCAGCTCTCCTTACTTAGTAACTTTTTAATAAATTTGTGTAATCATGGACTATGGGGTTGGTGTTATCTATTGGTTGGGACCTCACCTCCTTTCAGTGGACCTCCTCTATGGTTGGAGCAAAGCGGTTGGGGATTCTCACTCACTACTCAAAAAGCCAACAGGCAACATCATGTCCGGATTGGGCCGGTTTTAATAGGGGTGCCTTATGCGAGCAGATATCCATGGTTTTCGGGCAACGGGGTTCGAAGGCGCACCCTGGGATCACATCTGAGGGTGTTGGCACCATGCCTTTGATGGGAACCAATACCTTATCACCTTTACGCCCAAATACTGGGACAGAATCCAATAAACCAATTGTATAGGGATGCAGTGGATCGTGGTAAAGCGTGTTTACATCCGCATATTCAACAATCTTGCCGAGGTACATCACAGCAACATGATCCGCCATCTGGGAAACCACGCCTAGATTGTGGGTGATCAAGATAATGGAGGAATCGAAATCGTTCTGAAGTTCACGCATTAAATCCAAGATCTGGGCTTGGACAGTTACATCCAGGGCTGTGGTTGGTTCATCAGCAATCAAGATCGAGGGGTTGCAGGAGAGGGCCAAGGCGATCATCACCCTTTGGCGCATTCCCCCGCTGAGCTGATGGGGATACTCATTGATACGCTGCGCGGGCTCGCAGATCTGAACCTTCGTTAACATCTCCAAAGCTCTATCCATGGCTTCATTTCGGCTGACTTTCTGGTGCAACTCGACCGCTTCAGCGATCTGGAATCCAACTGTATAAAGTGGATTGAGGGATGTCATCGGTTCTTGAAAAACCATTGATATCTCAGCTCCACGAATGCTACGAATTTCGGGGCCGCGCGGGTTTAGTGAAGCAATATTTACAGAACCCCCACCATTGCGATACAGCCAGATTTCCCCACCCACGATCTTGCCAGGTGGAGATTGGATCAGTTGCATAACCGACCGTGCAGTTACGCTCTTTCCACAGCCGCTCTCACCGACCAATCCCAACGTAGTCTTACGATTCAGGCTGACACTGACTCCATCAACTGCTCTGACGACAGTATCCTCGAGGTAGAAATAAGTTTTTAGATTTATTATTTCCAGAATGGTGTCGTTTATGGTCGTTTCTCCCATATAAATCCTCTTTCCGTGGAGATTTGGCTAATAAAAATGCCTCTGAAAACAGTCAGCATTAAATCATGAATGCTCAGGTGGATTCACGGATAACCAATTCGGCATCGATATAGATCGGTGGATACACCCTTTGCGGTTCTTCCAACATGTCCAACAAAAGCCCGGTCGCTTGCACACCGATCTCATATTTGTCGACATGGACGGTCGTCAATGGGGGGGTAACCATTTCGGTATAGCGGATATTGTCAAAGCCGATGATAGCGCAATCCTCTGGCACCCGCAGCCCCAATGCTTTGCACCCTTGCAAAGCGCCCATGGCGAGGAGGTCGTTGTAGCAGAAAACCGCCGTGATCTGTGGCTCCTGCTCCACCAACACTTTTATGGCATCGAAGCCATGCTGGATGATTGGGGGTCCAAGGATGACCCTCTGTTCACGAAAGGGGATTCCATGTTCTTCCAGAGCCTGGCGGTATCCGGTCACTCGATTGATCAAGTCCAAAGGGGCTACTTCCCCGGCGATCATACCAATTTCAGTATGCCCATTTTTGATCAGGTAATTCACCGCCTGTTTTGCTCCGTCAGCAATCTTCGAAAGAACAAGCCCGATACCAGGCACCGGATCAATAAGTGCATTTACGATTACCAGGGGTCGAGTCGGGTTACCGAATCCTTTAAGCCAGGGCAAATTGTTATAGGTTGGATAAATGATGGCACCATCCACATGATGGTCTACCAGCGAAAAAAGCGCTCGTTTCTCCGTAACTGGCGTATCCGTATTGCACAAAAAAACGTCATACTCCTGTTCTTGAGTGACATCTAACACCCCTAGAGCGACTTCAGCAAAATATGGGTTGTCAATATCCCCGATAAGCAAGCCAATCGTGTCCGTACGGCGGGTTACCAGGGCTCGAGCCAATTTACTTGGCCGATACTCCAATTTTTCAATGGCTTTCAAGACACGTTGACGAGTCTCTTCTGTGATTTCCCCCTGTTCATTGACAACCCGCGATACCGTTTTAATCGATACCCCCGCTGCTTTTGCAACGTCACGCATGGTTACGGACAAGGCGATCTCCTCACAGCCGATTAACATCAAAGTTGTCGATAGCGCTGACGACAACGTTGTCATTAATATAGCATTAACAAAGTCATATTTTCAACCTGATATTTGTCATCATATCACGATAAAATTCTCCGATTTTCACCCCATTGTCTTTTTAACCGGGTCATGTTACCCTCACTACAACTTATCCCCTGGTAAAATACGCCTATATCTATAAATGAACTGGCCCGATCGCCAGTAAAACCTTTTCAGATCTTCAATAACTTCAACAGAATCGACCAATCCATATGAAATATACTGCTGACAAAATCCACCTTGGGGCAGCTTACTATCCCGAGCATTGGCCCGAAGAACTCTGGTCTGAAGACGCCCGTTATATGCAGGAGGCCGGGTTCACGGTTGCCCGCATGGGTGAATTTGCCTGGAGCACCTTTGAGCCCGCAGAGAGTGAATTCCATTTCGATTGGCTGGAGCGCGCCATCTCCCTGCTGGCTGAGCATGGCATCGCCAGCGTGCTGGGCACCCCCACCGCTGCTCCACCAGCCTGGCTGACTCAAAAGTATCCGGAAACCTTGGCGGTGAACGAGGACGGTAGCAAACGCGAGCACGGCAAGCGCTGCCATTACTGCTTTAATTCACCAGAATACCACGATCATGTCCGACGGATTGTCCGTGCTTTGGGAGAACGTTTTGGCGGCAACCCGCATGTCATCGGTTGGCAACTCGACAACGAATACAGCACCGTTTGCTACTGCGATACCTGCAAGGCAGCTTTCCAATCCTACCTGCAAGAAAAATTTAAAACCTTAGAAACCCTAAATGACCATTGGACCACTAGTTATTGGAGCCAGACCTATAGCTCTTGGGACCAGATCCCAATCCCTAAAGCAGGACACAACCCTGGGTTGAGATTGGCTTTCCAGCAGTTTGTCACTCACAGCTACCGTGGTTTCCAAAGAATCCAGCTTGATACATTACGCCCGTTCTTGCCAGAAGAGGTTTGGGTGACCCACAACTTTATGAAGTGGTACCCCACCTACGACCATTACCAGCTCAGCGCAGATCTAGACCTGGTTTCCTGGGACTGGTATGTTGGGACAGGACACAACGATTACACTGAAAGTGGCGCTGCACACGACCTGGTCCGGGGGTTCAAACGGCGTAATTTCTGGCTGATGGAGACCCAACCCGGCAGTGTAAACTGGTCAACGATCAACAACCAACTGAATAAGGGGGAGTGCCGAGTAATGGCCTGGCAAGCCGTTGGTCACGGCGCTGATGCCATCCTTTACTGGCAGTGGCGACCAGCACTAAATGGCCAGGAGCAGTATCATGGCTCCTTAACAGACCAATCCGGTCAACCGCGTCTTTTTTACACGGAGGCAGCCCAGCTTGGTGAAGAGTTAGCCAAAGTCTCGGGATTGCTTGCTGGATCCGAGATAAAGGCTAAGGTGGCAATCTTGAACGATTACGACAGCCGCTGGTCACTGGATTGGCAACCCCATCACCAGGATTTTGATTATGTGGAGCACCTAGTCCATTACTATAAGTATTTCGCAGAGCATAATATCTCAGTAGACATCCTTAGCGCTGATGAAACACTGGATGGTTACCAACTGGTCATTGCCCCCAGCTTGGCTATCACAAACCCAGTACAGATCGAAAACTTCAACGCGCTCCTGGCACGAGGCGGGACCCTGATCGTCACCCTGCGCTCCGGTGTGAAAGATGCCTATAATGCGCTGTTACCTTCACGACCACCTGGTCCCCTTAGTGAACTGACCAATGTGGAGGTAGAAGAATACTATGCCCTCCACACTTCTGTGTCGGTCAAGGGGACTTTCTTTGATGGTATCTCCCGGATATGGGCAGAACGACTGAAGAAAATCGTTGAAGTAAAATTAATGCAGCCCGTTGCCACTTACCGAAAACATAATGGCTGGCTTGACGACCAACTGGCAATTACGGCTAACTCCTATAAGCGAGGTTATGTTTACTATGTAGGGGTTTACCTCGATGAACATGCCAACGCTGAACTTCTTTCACATATATGCAAAATCGCCAAGGTCGAACCAATCTTAAAAGCTCCCCGTGGTGTGGAAGTATGCCAGCGTGTCAGCTCTGAAGGACGGCTTATTTATATTCTCATCAATCACGAGATCAGCCCCAAAAAAGTCAACATCCCCTGGGAAGCTTATGAGCACCTGAGTGGCAATACGGGAAAAGGCGATCTAACCCTGGCATCTTATGGTGTTGCAGTTCTGACGGAAGTCATATCCCGAAATACAGAAGAGGATAACCAAGGAGTATATAGTGAAAATCTTAATTTTTAGCGCCAGCCCAAACACGGATGGTTTGACTGCTGCCTGTGCCGCTGCTGCAATCAATGGAATCACCGCAGTTGGTGGTGAAGCCGAAGAAATCCGTCTCAACGACCTTGATATTGGTGCCTGTGAAGCCTGCAATCACGGTTGGGGGACTTGCCAGAATGATCATGTATGTGAGGTACTCGATGATTTCCAAGCCTTACACGATCGTACACACCAGGCTGACGCCTTTGTATTCGTCACACCTGTCTACTGGGGCGATCTTAGTGAATCGATGAAAGCTTTTACGGATCGTTTACGCCGCTGTGAAGCCACACGTGGTGAAAAAAGTGGGTTGACAAATAAACCCATCATCATGGTGGCAGCCGCAGGGGGTTCTGGAAACGGGATGATCACATGTCTGGCAAGCCAGGAACGCTGGATTGACCATTTACATGCCCGTAAGTGGGATTTTATCCCCGTCAATCGCTGGAACCGACCTTACAAACTCCAGACGATTCGTGCCTCTGCAAGTGCAATGGCATCTGAAATAATGGGCGCAGAAAGTTAATGGATCCAATCTATTGATTACGAATTCATCACCTAAAGTTCAGATTCGCCGAAAATTAACTGATTAAGGAGTAATAACATGAGACTTGGCGTGGGACTTTCGGTCCCATCCGACGATCCAGAAAGCATCGCCCGTGTTTACGTGCAGGCGGGTTACAGCGCGGCGATATGCCCAGCGGTGACGTTAGACCAACCGGAACGGATCCGTGCCATCCAAGAAACTTTCAAAAAGCAGGATGTACTGCTGGCAGAAATGGGGGTATGGAACAACATGCTTCATCCTGACCCAGATATCCGCCAAGCGAATCTCCAAGCCAATATCGATACTCTCGCAGTCGCAGATGAAGTGGGGGTGCGCTGCTGCGTGAACATCGCCGGATCCTTCGACCCTGACCGCTGGGATGGTCCCCATCCCAGAAATCTCTCGGACGAAGCTTTTGAACTGACCGTTGAAAATGTTAAGCAAATCCTTACCGCAGTTAAACCCAAAAGTACCTATTATTCGTTGGAAACTATGCCCTGGGTTATCCCTGACTCCATTGAGTGCTACCAGCAGCTGCTGGTAGCGATCAACCATCCCATGTTCGCCGTTCACCTCGACCCTGTCAACATGATCAATTGCCCCCATCGCTTCTACGACAACGCCAGATTCCTACGGGAATGCTTCGCAACACTAGGGGAGAAAATCGTCTCCGTCCACGCCAAGGATATCCACATGCAACCTGAATTGACTGTTCACCTGCAGGAGGTCCGCCCAGGATTAGGGAACCTGGATTATGGGACTTTCCTCAGGGAAATGAGCAAGCTGCCAGTTGATACTCCTTTCATCCTGGAGCACTTACCGCAAGAGGAATACCCGTCAGCACAAGAATACATCTTAAGTGAAGCCAAGAAAGCTGGAATATCCTTCTACTCATCCAACATCCACCTTTAGCCAGTACAGCAGGAACCATAAACCCCTAAAATGTGCATAAATTTAAGAATCCTCGCCAATCCATGATAGGCTGGATTTGGAAAAAACTGCCTGAATTAACCACCATAAGGACACCATTAATACTACTTGATATATAATATTATTTGGTTCAATAATGAGAAATTCGTTCTTGATGTACTCGCTTAGGAAAATATATTCACAGGACATCACCGCAATGAATTTACTAGTAAATTTTGTAGATCTACACAACATAAAAACAAGGAGATAACCATGCAATATCGTAACCTTGGACGCACAGGTTGGAAAGTATCGGCAATCAGTTTTGGTGCCTGGGCTATCGGCGGCACCTGGGGAAAAGTAAAGGACAGTGAATCATTGGCAGCTTTACACAAAGCTATTGACCTGGGAGTAAATTTCATTGATACTGCCGATGTCTATGGTGATGGTCGCAGTGAGCGGCTTATTGGTAAGGTTTTAAAGGACCGATCCGAAGAAATCATTGTCGCCACCAAGGCAGGCAGAAGGCTGGACCCCCATATCGCTTCTGGATACAATCGAAAGAACCTAACAGCCTTCATCGAACGCAGCCTTACAAACCTTGGTGTTGAAGCCCTAGACCTGGTGCAGCTTCATTGTCCCCCCACAGAAGTTTACTATACACCAGAAGTCTTCGGTATCTTGGATGACCTTGTCCAGCTGGGGAAGATTCGTCATTATGGGGTAAGCGTAGAGAAAGTTGAAGAGGCTATTAAAGCCATCGAGTATCCCAAAGTTGAGACCGTTCAGATCATTTTCAATATCTTTCGCCAACGTCCTGCTGATTTGTTCTTTCGACTTGCCCAGGAAAAACGGGTTGGCATTCTAATAAGAGTCCCCCTCTCTTCTGGGATGCTGACCGGGAAGATGACGCCCAAAACAGAATTTGAGGAGGATGATCATCGGCGTTTCAACCGTGAGGGAGAGGCTTTCGACAAAGGTGAGACGTTTTCAGGAGTCGATTACGACCTCAGCCTGCAAGCAGTGAAGGAACTACAGCCTTTGATCCCCGAAGGTTGGTCCATGGCGCAGTTTGCCCTGCGTTGGATTCTGATGCACGATGCTGTATCGTGTGCGATTCCTGGTGCTAAACGTCCTTCCCAGGCTGAAGAGAATGCCGAAGCTGCCGATCTAGCCCCTATTCCACAGCAGACCATGGAGAAAATCCGCCAGATTTATAAAAAGCGAATCAAGTCGCAAGTCCACCATCTCTGGTAAGCTTGTGGTATGTCAAACATTAATATTAGGATTAACCTTCTGAGTAGAGCGAAGAATCTCGCATGGGCGGCTGATGGCGCTGCTTCGTATATCGACACCGCATCAAGCGATAACTCCGGCACCTTACCTATCACCAAAGGATCTTGTCACCTGATCACTCTCTATGAAGGATGGAAACCTGTCACTACTTCCGCCCAACCTCTGTGGCTACTTACCATCCCAACATCACACCGCACTTGATGGCCGCCTGGGATAATAAAATCGAATAATTGAGGTAAGAAAAATGAAATCTCTTCGCCTGCATGGCACCAACGATTTACGCTTTCACGAAGAACCAATCCCTGAACCCAGCTACGATGAAGTGTTGATTCGGGTTAAGGCTGTTGGGATTTGTGCTTCTGACCTGCATTGGGTCAATGAGGGCACGACCGGTGACGAAGTGATTACAACTCCCTTCGTCCTTGGACACGAACTTGGGGGCGAGGTCGTTGGAGGAGATCTCGATGGCACACGAGTTGCTGTGGATCCCTGCGTTCCCTGCGACGCCTGCGAATTCTGCTTGCGAGGAGACCCAAACCTGTGTCCTGACCACTACTTTGCAGGTCAGGCACCCCAGGATGGGGCATTGCGTGAATACATGGCCTGGCCAATGAAGTCCATAATCCCCATCCCCGATTCCATTTCTGATGATGATGCAGCTATGCTCGAACCCCTGGGAATCGCCATCCACACCGTGGACCTGGGAAAGGTAAAGCCGGGCATGACCGTTGGAATTTACGGGTGCGGCCCAATCGGTTTGCTCGTCCTCCAAATGGCGAAAGTCGCTGGCGCCTCCGAGATCCTCGCCAGCGACGTCTTACCCCATCGCCTTCAAACTGCAAAGGAAATGGGTGCCCATAAGACTTACCTGGCAAACCAGAGTGGTGATGAACGTACCCCAATCATGATGGATACACACAGGTTGGGGGTGGATGTCGCTTTTGAGGTCGCTGGCGATAATGCTGCGGTTGAAACTGCCATTGAGACAGTCAAACCAGGAGGTAGGGTCGTTCTTTGTGGTATTCCGTCCTCAAACCGGATCTGCTTCACCGCCTCTACAGCTCGGAGGAAAGGGCTAACAATCATGATGGTACGGCGCATGAAACACACCTACCCTCGAGCAATCAAGCTCGTTGAGACCGGTCAGATAGATGTCCATTCGATAGTCACTCACCATTTTCCCTTGGAACAAGCTCCTGAAGCTTTTCGAGTAGCTCAAAATCGTGAAGGGCTTAAAGTCATTATCAATCCCCAACCGTAGACACCCAACGATGATGGAAACGTGGTATAGAAAAATATGATAGGGAGAAATCTATTTTCATTCATTGAGGAAAACAATGGAAAGAAAACCTTTTATAAATGATTGGAAATTCCACTCTGGTGATTTGGAAGGTCCTCGGTGGCGTACTCGAGATGTTTCTGACTGGCGTACGTTGGATCTGCCCCATGACTGGAGTATTGAACAAGATCGCAATCCAAAGAATATCAGCGCCGAGGCTGGGGGGTTCTTCCCCATGGGTATTGGATGGTATCATAAAACTTTTACCCTACCAACCGAATGGCTTGATAAAAAAGTATTTATCGAATTTGAGGGGATCTATATGAATGCCGAGATCTGGTGTAATCAGGAATTCCTTGGCCGCCATCCTTATGGTTATACCAGCTTTCTTATTAATCTGACACCTTATCTGCATTGGGAGCGACCCAATGAAATTAATGTTTTGGTGGATAACAGCCACCAGCTCAACAGCCGCTGGTATTCTGGGTCTGGCATTTATCGACCAGTCTGGTTGTTGGTAGCGGAAAAGGTCCACGTGGCGCATTGGGGCGTTTTCATCAGCACACCCGAAATTTCCTCAGAAACCGCCCTGGCTCGGATCCAAACCACTTTAGAAAATGAAACAGACTTGCCCCAACGGATAACCCTGAGATCCATTCTTCTTGATCCCAGTGGAGCGGAAACAGGAAGGGTTGAGTCAATAATTGATCTCTCTCCTGAAAGGAAACATACACTCATCCAGGAAGTTAACATCCATTACCCTCAGCTATGGTCTCCCAAACAGCCAGCCTTATACAGCCTAAAAACAGAAATCAGGGTCGATGGAGTAGTGAAAGACACCCACCAGACTCCCTTTGGCATCCGCTCCATAACATTCAGCTCTGAAGAGGGATTCAAACTAAACGGGGAAACTATCCACCTTAAAGGTGGCTGTGTACACCATGATAATGGTATCCTAGGAGCAGCTTCTTACGAACGCTCAGAGTTTCGCAAAGTCGAGATCCACAAAGCCAACAGTTTCAACGCCATCCGCTGTGCTCACAATCCACCTGCTCCAGCGTTTTTGGATGCCTGTGACCGTTTGGGTATGTTGGTCATTGATGAGGCTTTTGACTGTTGGCGTGAAGGGAAAAACTACGCCGATTACCATACGGTTTTTGAAGACTGGTGGGAGCGCGACCTGGAAAGCATGATCTGCCGCGATCGAAATCATCCTGCAATCATTATCTGGAGCATCGGTAACGAGGTCCTGGAACGTGATGGACGGGGAGGTGGTGTGGAGATTTCGCGAAAACTTGCTGAAACGGTACGGCAGCTGGATCCCAGCCGACCAGTCACGGCAGCCATCTGCAACAGCTGGAATGGAAGTCCCTGGGAGGAAATGGACGGTGTCTTTGCCACCCTGGATATTGGTGGCTACAATTACCAATGGGCTCAATACCGTCCAGACCACGCCAGATTACCTGAACGCGTCATGATGGGTACTGAATCCTTTCCCATAGAAGCCTTTGAAAACTGGATGGTCGTGGTTGAAGAACCTTATGTCATTGGGGATTTTGTCTGGACTTCCCTGGATTATTTGGGGGAATCAGGCATCGGGCGGGTCCACTTTGATGGTGAAAACGCCCCCTTCCTGGGCGATTACCCCTGGCACCAGGCCAACTGTGGCGATCTGGATTTGTGTGGATTCAAACGCCCCCAATCGTATTATCGAGATGTCCTCTGGCAAGATGACCCACGCCTCTATATTGCTGTCCACAACCCAACCCCCAATGATAGTACACCTATCATTACCCGTTGGGGTTGGCCTGATGTATGGTCCAACTGGAATTGGAAAGGTCGAGAAGGGGAATTGTTTACAGTAGATATTTACGCCAATTGCGAGAAAGTTGAACTCTTTCTAAATAATCGCTCTCTTGGTACCCAACCTGTTACCCAAAAAGAGAAATTTGCTGCAAGGTTCCATGTTCCTTTTGAACCCGGCAAACTGAAAGCCATCGGTTACCGAGATCACAAACGAGTTGCGGTCTATACATTAAGCACGACAGGACCCCCAACCCAGATTCAACTAATCCCTGACCGGTACAGTATCAAAACCGGTGGGGATTTATGTTACCTCACGGTGAAGGTACTGGATGAAGAGGGACAGTTGCACCCTACGGCTGAGAACGAGGTCGCTTTCCAGTTGGATGGTCCTGGCCAGATCCTGGCAGTCGGGAACAGCAACCCGTGCAGTGAAGAACGTTACGTCGGCAGCCGACGCCAGGCTTACCGCGGCCGAGCTCTACTGGTGATCAAATCCACTCTCCAGCCGGGTTTAATCACCCTGCGCGCCCAGGCAGAAGGTTTAGAATCTGCTGAGGTTCGCATCCAATCGGAATAAGTCTGATCTACAAAGCAATAAGGAGATGAACATGAATCAAAACGATGCCCAAAAGACAATAGAGAATGGAAGAACCGCTCTTGGCATTGAGTTCGGTTCGACTCGCATCAAGGCAATATTAATCGGCGAGGATCACAAGCCAATTGCAACGGGAAGCCATGATTGGGAAAACCGACACGAAAATGGCATCTGGACATACAGTCTCGAAGATATTTGGGCAGGCTTGCAGGAAAGCTACCGGATGCTCAGCAGCGAGGTTTTTGAGAATCACAACACCAAACTACAGACCATCGGTTCCATCGGCTTCAGTGCCATGATGCACGGCTACATGCCATTCGATCAAGACGGAAACCTGCTTGTCCCATTTCGTACCTGGCGAAATACCATAACCGGACAGGCATCAGAGAAACTCACGGAACTGTTCCAATTCAACATCCCCCAGCGGTGGAGCATTGCACATCTCTATCAGGCGATATTAAACAAGGAATCCCACGTCAAGGATATCAGCCATCTGACGACGCTAGCAGGCTATGTCCATTGGAAGTTGACGGGGCAAAAAATCTTGGGGGTTGGCGAAGCATCGGGCATGTTCCCCATCGATAGCATGACCAACGATTACGATGAACACATGATCGGGTTGTTCAACGAAAGACTCGAAACGGAAAACATCCCGTGGAAGATCCAAGACATCCTGCCCAAGGTAAAAATGGCTGGAGAGGCCGCAGGCGTTCTCACCGAAGAAGGCGCAAGGTTACTCGATCCTACGGGACAACTACAAGCGGGTATTCCACACTGTCCACCCGAGGGGGATGCGGGTACGGGCATGGTCGCGACCAATAGCGTTGCAGAACGAACGGGAAATGTTTCCGCAGGGACATCCGTCTTTGCCATGATCGTTTTGGAAAAGGCTTTGTCGAAGGTATATCCCGAGATCGACATCGTGACGACCCCCACAGGTAAGCCTGTTGCCATGGTCCATAGCAATAACTGCACATCTGATCTCAATGCATGGGTTGATCTCTTCCAAGAATTCACCAGTGTGCTTGGTGTAGAGATCAGTGAATCTAAACTGTTTGAACTATTGTTTCAAAAGGCGCTCACCGGCGATGCGGATTGCGGCGGACTCCTTACCTACAACTATTTTTCAGGTGAGCATATCACGCACCTCGAAGAGGGGCGCCCATTATTTGTCCGTACCCCTGAAAGCCGTTTCACACTCTCCAACTTCATGCGTGTGCACCTGTTCTCGGCACTCGGCGCATTGAAGATCGGATTAGACATCCTCTTTGAACAGGAGCAAGTGAAGATCGAACAGGTTCTCGGTCATGGCGGCTTCTTCAAAACAAAGGAAGTGGGGCAAAAGATCATGGCAGCGGCGATGAATGTCCCTGTTTCCGTGATGGAGACCGCAAGCGAAGGCGGCGCATGGGGGATTGCATTACTTGCCTCCTATATGCTCCACAAGTCGAAGGGTGAATCCTTGGAAGCCTATCTCTCCAACAAGGTCTTTGCAGGGGAAAAGGGTACGACGATCACTGCCAATCAAGGGGATGTCGCTGGCTTTACGACTTTCATGGAACGCTATAAGGAGGGACTTGTCATCGAAAGAACCGCTGTGGATGCGTTGAGATAGATGTTAAGATATGATTTATACTTTTTTGGAGAAACTATGCTAGAAACACTAAAAACCGATGTCTGCCACCTGAACTACGAACTGCCCAGATACAACCTGGTCGTGTGGACCAGCGGAAACGTCAGCGTTCGTGATCCACAAAGCGGTTATGTGGTCATCAAGCCGTCCGGGGTTAAGTTCGAAGACCTGCAACCGGAACACATGGTCGTGGTCGACCTGGATGGCAGGGTGATCGAGGGTGAAATGAAAGCCTCCTCCGATACCGCCAGCCACCTCTATATTTATCGCCACATGCCGGAGGTGAATGGGGTCGTCCACACCCATTCCAACTACGCCACCGCCTTCGCAGCCTTGGGGAAACCCATTCCTCCCGTATTAACCGCGATCGGGGACGAGTTTGGTGGACCGGTCCCCTGTGGTGGATTCGCTTTGATCGGAGGTGAACAGATTGGAAAAATCGTGGTCGAAACTATCGGGCATTCCCCTGCCTGCCTGCTAAAGAATCACGGTATTTTTACGGTAGGACCTACCGGCGAGAAAGCCCTGAAAGCAGCAGTGATGGTCGAGGATGTCGCCAAGACGGTCTGGATTGCGCTGCAAATAGGCACACCCGATAAAATTGCTGCTGAGGACATCGCAAAGTTATACGATCGCTATACCAATATCTATGGACAATAGTTGATTAAAATCGGCTTTATGGCCCTTGGATGTCCCGAGTGGAATCTGGATACTATTTGCAAAAAAGGCCGCGAATATGGTTTTGATGGTGTGGATTTTCGCGGTTACCTCGGGGAAATTGACATTACACGCCTGCCTGAACCCGAAGAAATCTTCACCGAATTCGTCCGTTGGATCAAACCCCTGCTATCTGGTTAAGTCTCAGAAAAGAGGTAACCTCAAAGCCCTCACTTCTTCATTCAATCCCTTCAAAATGAGAAAGCAATGAACCCAAAAGTTAAATCCGGGCTTCGAATCCTCGCTTTCCTAGTCAACGATAGCCGTAGAGGGACATTCAGGGAGGAAATCCTCAGCTACCTGGACAAGCTGGAGGGAAAATTCAACTCTGTCTGGGTAGCAGACCACATTATCCTGCGATTTACCGATATCCCCAAAACCAACTTTGCGGAAAGGCTCGCCAAAGAAGTTGCCCCGAGGTTCCAATAGACACCTTGCTTCGATCAGGTTGTATTTCTTTACGACAATGAACGACATCCTTATCATTCTCAAAGAATTCAACCCAATGAACAGAAAAATTTTTCTTGAAAGGAAACCACCATGCCGCTAATTTTTGATATGCCTTACGAAGACCTTCTGATTTATGAAGGTACTAATCCCAGACCGAAAGATTTCGACACCTTTTGGGACCGAAGCTTAGCCGTGATGCAATCCATCGATCCCAAGCTAGAACAGGTACCGGCTGAATTTCAAACCGATTTTGCCGATTGCTCTCACCTCTACTTCACTGGCGTAGGTGGAGCCCGGATCCATGCCAAACTGTTAAAACCTAAGCACCTTCCCGAACCTGGACCAGCGGTGTTGATGTTCCACGGTTATTCGATGCATTCTGGCGACTGGTACGAAAAACTTGGTTATGTTGCCCAGGGGTTCACCGTTGCTGCCATGGATTGCCGCGGCCAGGGTGGCCGGTCCGAGGATCTGGGCAGGGTAAAAGGATGGACTCTCCATGGTCATATTGTGCGCGGCCTTGATGGGCAACCGAACGACCTGCTTTACCGATCCATCTTTTTGGATTCTGCCCAACTTGCTCGAATCGTGATGGCGATGCCCGAAATCGACCCAGACCGGGTGGGGGCGACTGGCGGTTCTCAGGGCGGCGGTCTCACCCTGGCTTGTGCTGCGCTTGAACCCCGGATCCAACGGGCTGCGCCGATCTTTCCATTCCTCTGCGACTACCAGCGAGTGTGGGAGATCGATCAAGATGTAGACGCCTACCAGGAACTTCGCGATTGGTTCCGCCGTTTTGACCCTCGTCACGAGCGTGAAAGCGAAATCTTCACCCAACTCGGCTATATCGATGTGCAGCACCTAGCCCCTAGAATTCAAGGAGAGGTGATGATGGCGGTAGGGCTGATGGATACCGTCTGCCCGCCTTCGACCCAGTTCGCAGCCTATAACAAGATCAGCGCTCCAAAGTCTCAAGTCATATACCCGGATTATGGACATGAGGACCTGCCGGATATCAAGGATAAAGTTTTCCAGTTTATGTTAGGTTTATAACGGAGAACCCGCCTAAGGTGATGATATAAGTCAGTACAATGAAAGGGTTCTATTCGGCGGAGAAATGACTATCTTAGACCTGTTACGAGCTCCTGTTAATGGATAATGGGAACCGAGTCTTTTCCGAAAATTAGGATCCGTTTGAAGCATTTACCCAGGCTGTCAGGACAACGCAGAACAAGCAGGTCCTGTTCAAGTGGTACCACAAATGGTTCAACATCAAGGACACCACCCTAAGCGATTAAAAGGCTACCAACAACCTGCTATAACCTGAGCAGACCATAACGGTAGTGAATCTATTTTGAGGTTAAGGAAGTGATTAATACATTCAGATGCTGCTTGACGAATGGCGACGGCTGGCATAAGATTGCCCTACTTTTACAATTTCATGGAAAGAGAAAAGACCTTTATGCAAAATCGATATTTTATCCTGGCGCTTTCCCTGGTAATACTATCTGTTCTTCTCGCTGGATGCAGTCAGGGCAACAAACCTGAAACCGTGTACTGGCAGTATTACGAGGCTTGCTCCGAAGGCAGGTTCGATGATGCTAAACAAAACTTAGCTGATAACGCCATAGAGACTTCCCGAACGTTAGGAGTCTGCGCCTTCACCCATGATGCGATCAATACCAGCGAAACCCAAAAGGGAAATCCACTGCGGACTTTCTCCAAAGACCCCACAATGAATGAACAGGGTAAAATAGCCTCCCTAACCTGGATCGATGACCAGGGAAACATCGCCTCTGTGATCCTCGTATTGATTGAAGAAGAATGGAAGGTGACGGAAGCGACCTGGTCGTATTAAAATCCACAGCGATTGAATATCCACATGATAAGAGACACTTCACCCTGCTGGAAGTGTTTTTTGATTCTGAGTGCCGCCCGGCTCGGTGAAAACCTGTAAAAAAGTTCAAGCCAGGTTCTAAGAAGGAAACTGTCGATTTGATGTGATATTCATTTTGCGAGGCGATCATGATTCTTGATATCAGTCAAATTTTAATAAAAATAGACCGCTTGTTTTGTTCTTACAAATTATTATTCCCTTTGATTCAGACGACTCTTAATCGTTAGGTTGAAGGTTCGGCGGCATACATGCCGAGTCCTTCCGGGGTCATAACCCAAAACCAGCTGCCGCTTGTTTTTTTGTTTATAAGTTTCGTTCGCGAAACTATCCGCATCCAGACGTAGCTGAGAGAAGTTATGCGAAGGGAACACCACTAGATGATTTGCAGGGAAAAGGTGGGAAAATTGATCAATCAATTTTGTCAATTTTTAGGGGTTTTTTCCAGAATGGGAGATGGAAAAATTGACTTTGGAGACTTAGCAGAAAACTGGGGATTTAAGAAAAAAATCCCTACCTAGTGAAGATGGAGATGAGAACGAGAAGGGGTTGGGTCAGGCAGGATTTTTGGGGTTAAGGAGGGGATTCTGGGTGGAGGGGTGAGCTGTTTTATCCAGGGTGGGGATTAGAGCGGGGAGCCTTGGGCGGATGGGAATGAAAGGCTGCGCCGAGGACGGCGTTGGGAGCGAAAAGGTGCCTATGCACAAGGGGGGTGAGGAAGGGAACCTGGGGTGAGGTGTTTTTGCAGGGTGGTGATTAGAGCGGGGAGCCTTGGGCGGATGGGAATGAAAGGC
>CAZTJD010000065.1:12610-21934 GCA_964613985.1 uncultured Anaerolineales bacterium | reverse complement strand
CATCGCTACATTTTTTGTCATGGTCATCTTCGTCAACTTCAATTCCGTCCTCTTCCACCATTACCTCACCTTGGTCGTCCCCCTTGTCCCCCTGGCGCTCTGCGCTGCTGTAGAACGATCAAATAGGGGATAGGCAATAACCTTGTACTCTGTCAAATATCATCCTTTATGATGTCATGTTGAGTGAAACGAAACATCTCGGTGTTGTTACCAGAGATACTTCGGCCACACTGCAGTTTGTTGAGTACTATCCAACAAACTGCCAAGCCCAACTTGTTGGGCCAATTGCCAAGCTGAACGTAGTCAGGCTAACTGCCAATTCACCCTCATTTGACATCTCAACTTACTATCCGTAATACAGAGGATAATCATACAATATTCTGCACCCATCTGAGGTGATTTGATAAATATCCTCAAAGCGCACACCACCAAAACCTGGAATTGCTAATATGGTGTGCCCAATTGTGACGGTCATATTTTCTTGATAGACTACATTCCTGTGGGCTGGGATAATGGTAGAGGCCGGTGTTTCTTCAAACCTGAGTCCGATTCCATGAGATATTCCATTAAGGTGATATTCCATCATTCCATGTTCTTTGCATACCTGCTTTCCAATATTATCAAGCTCGGATACTTTTATCCCTGGTTTTAAGGCTTTACGAGTGGCTTCATACATAATTTTATAAACACGAATTAATTCCATTTGTTTCTGACTTACTTCTCCAGCAACAAATGTCCGCGCTAAATTTGCACAATATCCTTCAAATTGCGGAGTCAGGTCCACTACAACAAAATCACCCTCTGAAATTGGATTATTATCCACTTTTCCATGGATCCAACAACTTCTTATGCCAGTATTAATATGAATTGGCGTACTTGTACTTTCAGCGCCTTCCCTCATCATTGCATACAAAACTTCTGTGGCAATTTGATGTCCAGTAATGCCAGGCTTGATCAACTCCCGCACTTGATCCATCCCAACGGCTGCAATCCTTTGGGCTTCTGTTAATAATTTAATTTCATCTGGATCCTTTATCATGCGCAATTTATCCATAACTGGATCAGAGGACACCAGGTCAACTTGTGGATTAACTGCTCTAAACATATCAACCAGAAATGCAGGGGTATGAAACCACATCTGCATGCCCACCTTTGGTTTACCACCTTCAGGATGTTTCATCCCCGGAGGCTGCCCCGTATACAATGATTGGAATATTTGCCGTACATCAGAAATTTGTTCTCCAACATGACTGAATATTTTTATATTTTCATCCCCAACTGCTTCTTTCAATTCAGGTTCTTCCCCTTTAAAACAGATAAATATCGGTGGACCTGAAGCAGGGATTATTGCTCTAGGTTGAACTCTAATATCCCCAAAAAAATAACGATAATCATCATGATTCATGATCATCAAACCAATCAAGCCCTGTTCTCTCATTAATTCTTGAGCCTTATTGATTCGATTATGATTAATTTTCATCTCCATTCCTCCTCAACAAATTTTACAAGTTCACACCAGACAATATGATTTTGCCTGAAGTAAACGAAGCTTATTTATGATAGCCAACGAATTGTGGTTTAGTTAATGACGAGATTATCCATCTGTTTAAATTATGCAGCTATACTGGTTGATTCACTAGACCTTTAATGCCCTTTTTCAACGAAATCCATGGTAACCGTATTCAAATTTCAGCATGCTACAGATAATATCATCCCAGAGTATACAATCAAAACATTCTTAAGTATAGAATGATTTTGTGGAATCTTTCCAAATAATTCTCATCGTAGGGGCAGGTCTGAGACCTGCCCCTACACCGTTGCTCCTGGTTCCATCCCAAAATTGGGGCATCCCATAATTGGGGCATCCCTAATTGGGGCATCCCCGTTGGTGACAACGCATCCCCCATCACCAGCAAATAATGATGGGTACCTGGCGAAACACCTCACCACCTTTTGCGCGATTATTGGTTAATCATGATATCATTCCCAGAAAACATCTAAACCGTGCAGATCGGTTTATCTGCGTCCCAGCTACGATTTATACGTCCAAAAGGAGGGGCACCTATGCAAAAAGAACAGACCCAACCCACACCTTTACTCGACCAGAATGGGGACCTCAACCAGGTAGGTTGGGCACGTTATCCAATCCTGGAGTGCAACCTGGAAAACGCGGCTTTCTACCCTCGCTGGCTGCGGAGCTTACAATCTTTTCGGATCAAGCGCTGGGATTACTATGCCATCTTCACCCCCAAAAGGTTCTTCTCAGCCACCATCGCAGACTTAGGGTATGCAGGCAACGTCTTCGTCTATATCATGGACCTGGAGACGGGTGACCTGCACGAGCAGGGATTGGTGATCCCTCTCAGCCGCGGGGTCAGCCTGAGCCGGGATACGGTAGGGGTGTGCCGCTATCGCGGGCAGGGGGTCAGTATTTATTTTCATACCCACCCCGGGTTGCGCTCCATAGCAGTTGATTGGCCCGGCTTCCATGATAGGAAGGGTATCCACGCTGAGATCAGCCTCAGCCAGGTCCAAGGACATGAATCCATGAACATCGTCATCCCGATCCCGAAGAAACGTTTCTACTACAACCACAAGATCAACTGTCTACCCGCGAGCGGTCACCTGAAGTATGGCGACCTTGAAGAAGAACTTTCTCCGGAGGAATGCCTGGGGCAGCTGGATTGGGGCCGCGGGGTGTGGCAATACAGCAGCTTCTGGAACTGGGCCAGTACTTCTGGTTTCCTGCCAGACAGGCGGACGGTAGGCCTAAACCTCGGGACAGGCTTTGGGGATACCAGCGCCGCCACGGAAGATGCCCTGATCCTGGAGGGTAGAGTGCATAAATTGGGACGAGTCTATTGGGATTATGCTTCGGGAGATTATATGCGGCCCTGGAAATTCAAAGATGGAAAGGGGCGCCTTGACCTGGTCTTCACCCCATTCAAAGACCGCACTGCGACCACCCGCCTGGGCATCATCGACAGCGAGGTGCACCAGATGTTCGGGCGATACGCGGGCATGGTGGTTGCAGACGATGGTGAAGAAATCAGAATGGATGACCTGGTCGGTTTCGCAGAGGAGCACAGGGCCAGGTGGTGAGGAGTGCAGGGAGTTTAATCACATTTCAATTCCCAGGTCACGTTCGAATTGAAGATCCTCGATCCTTTGAAATCTTTTCCGCAAGCTTTATAGTTAAAGGTGTAATAACCTGGTTTCAGATAGATAATTTGCTGACCATCAGGGATAAAAAACGTGTAATTAAATGTTTTCCCATACATAACAACGGTTACGGTTGAGCCGGTCTTATTCCTGACTGTCACGTTATGGTCACCAGTTGACTTATCGCCCGGATTACGCACGATCATCTTGGATTGAGGGGTGTCTGGTATAGTCGTGTAAGTGATCTGTGGGGTTGTTGGTTGGGATGCTTCTGTATCCGTTGGGGTGAGTTTCGGGGGTGCTTCCGGCGTATCTGTCGTTTGCACCCGAGAAGTCGCGGCAGCGTCGCGGATCGCCTGTTCTGTCGCGGTGGCGTTGGAGGCCGTGATCGTCATCTCTGCCTGGACGATTGCACTGGCAAACAAAGAGGTGGCTTGCTGTGCCTCCTCGATCTGAGCGGTTTTTTCTGCTTGTGCGGTCCTGGTCTGTCCCCTCTCCTGGGTTAAATCAATCGATTGTGTTTCTTTAGAGTCATCCTTATTTGATTCGGGGAAAGGATAATTACAGCCTGAAATCAGCAATAAAATTAATACCAAGGCAGCAAAGAAGACCAGGTACCCCCGCGCAATTCCAAATTTTCGAACCATCTCATGCTCCTCCTTCAAATAAAGGTCGGACGAAATGGCCACGTTGTGAAGAAAGCCATTTCCTTGCATCCCCAATTTTGATATCCCACCTGACCCTTCCCATTTCGCAGCCGATGAATACCTGTAACCGTTTCCGGAACATTCACTTTTAGGATATTTGCTTGCTTTGATTATATCGCAATAATACTGGGATTCGTTCAAACCTATGATGAAATTAAATGAATTCCCCAAGCTGCTAAGAAACTTACTGCTTCCATTTTAGGCAGTGGAGTCAGCCTTGTGTGCATATTCAATCGGATGTCTTCATGACTGTTTGATTTACCATTCGCCTTCATTAGGGTAAAATGATTATGGTACAGTCCATTACCACATTGTTTCAAGTCAATTATTCCGGTGTTGATCTGTTATATTAAGCGGATTGAAGATTTCAAACACCATTATTTCACGAACTCATGCACAAGATTGGAGAACCTATGTCAAAGAATAACCAGCTCATCCGTTGGGGCATCGTCTCCACCGCCAATATTAACAGGCGCGTGATCCCTGCCATTCGACAATCGCATCATGGTGAATTGATCGCGGTCGCCAGCCGTTCCAAAGAGAAAGCAGAAGCCTATGCCAGGGAGTGGGAGATCCCCATATCTTTTGGTTCTTACCAGGAAATGTTGGATTCAGGACAGGTGGACGCTGCCTATATCAGCCTGCCTAACCACCTGCACGCTGAATGGAGCATCAAAGCCATGCAGGCCGGCTTGCACGTGCTGTGCGAGAAGCCGTTTGCCCTGACCCTGGAGGATGTGGACGCCATGATTGCCACCCACCAAGAGACCGGCAGGGTCCTGGCGGAGGCTTTCATGTACCGGCACCACCCCCAGACCAGGCTGGTAGGTGAACTTGTGTCGTCCGGCAGTATAGGCGAGGTCTCCCTGGTGCGAGGCACCTTCGATTTTGCCTTCGGCAGCCGCGAGAACATACGCCTGGTGCCGGAATGTGGCGGTGGCTGTTTATGGGACGTCGGCGTCTATCCCTTGAGTTTCGCCCAGTACATCATGAACGAACCACCGGAATGGGTAATAGGTGCCCAATGGTTGGGGCAAACGGGTGTCGATGAGTCATTTGCCGGCCAGATGGGGTATTCCGGAGGGCGATTCGCCCAGATCAGCGCTTCTTTCAGGACCCCGCTCTATACCTTCACCGAGGTGGTCGGCACCCTGGGGCGACTGTATCTGAGCACGCCCTTTGTCGGTGCCAACGAGAGTGTCATGACCTTCTTCCCAGCCGAAGGTGATCCTGAGATCGTCCCCTTCGAGGAACAATACCTGTACCTGGGAGAGATCGAGGACATGCATGCTGCAATCCTGGATGGTAAACCGAATTATCTCACCTTGCAAGAGACTCGAAACCACGTCCGGACCGTCCTGGCACTATACGAGTCAGCAAGCAAGAACCAGGTTGTCAAGTTAGATTAAAGAGTTAAGGAACTGCCCAGCCATCATTCTGACCAGCGTGGAGGATCTCTTCCCTCGAAGGCAGAGACCCTTCATTTCACTCAAGGTGACATCTAGAAGATCGAATCGGCTCTTCTCCCATGATAACAAATCCCCCCGTTTCCCAGGCTCTTATAGCAAAGAATATCCCCCACACTGTTTTTGTACATGATGGGGACTTGAGGTCCCTGGAGCAGGCTGCCAAGGAACGCAACCAACGACCCGAACAGGTGGTGCGTTCGCTCCTTTTCCGGGAGTCTAAAGGGTCCTACCTGATGGTGCTGATCGCCGGTCCCGAGCAGATCGACTGGAGGAAATTACGCCAACACCGGGGCACCTCCCGGATCACCATGGCATCGAAAGCAGAAGTCCTGCAAGTTACCGGTTATGAACTTGGTGCGGTGGCTCCTTTCGGCCTGCCTCAAGCCATCCCCATCCTGGTAGATCGCTCGGTTTTGGAGCAAGAAGAAATCTCCATGGGCTCTGGTATCCGCAACGTGGCGATCATCCTGAACAGCAAGGACTTGATGAAGGCGTTGGGGGAGGTGGAGGTCCTGGCGCTCAGGGGGTAGTGGACAGAAATAAGGCCCCATTTCAAATCACTAAAGGATCACTATGCGCAACCTTGAAATATTCATCCTGCTTCTCTTAACTCTACGCTTATTGGCAGGGTTAAAGTGGCGCAACCGTTTACTGGACTGGCTCTCGATTGCAGCACTGTTCATTTCCGGACTGCAGTCGTGGGTGGAAGGCTGGCGTTGGCAGATGGTTCCTGCTTACGCTGTTGCTCTGGGGATGGCTTTCCTGGGGGTCCTGCACATCCTTCAGAACAAACCCCCTGTTCAAAAGACAAAAAATAAATTTGTCCTGCGAGGCATCGGAGTCCTGATAGTACTGTCCTTCATCGTACTGCCACCTTTGCTGCTGCCTGTCCCTGGGATTTACCCGCCCAGCGGCCCTTACCAGGTTGGGACCTTCTCGGTGATGCTGGTGGACCAGGATCGTCAGGAATTGTATTCTGGGGATCCCAGCGAGCCGCGCCGCCTGATGGTCCAGTTCTGGTATCCCGCCGAACCAGAAGTCGGAGCAACTTTTGGTCCCTGGGTGGAAGACTCGCAGGTGATCGCGCCGGCGATAGCCGAGTTCTTAGGATTCCCATCCTTTTTTCTGGACCACCTAAAATACGCCAATGGACATGCCTACCCAGACGCGCCTCTCTCGGAGGTAAAAGAATGTTATCCCCTGCTGCTTTTCTCCCACGGTTGGAGTGGATTCCGGGCTCAAAACACGTACCAGATGGTCTCCTTAGCCAGCCATGGCTACGTGGTCGCTGCCCCGGACCACACGTACGGCGCTATTGCTACGGTTTTCCCGGATGGTGAGGTCGCTTACATCAACCCCATGGCTTTACCGACTGGCAGAGGGTTGCCAGAGGAAGAGTTCCTGGCTGCATCCTATTCGTTAGGTACACAGTGGTCAGGTGACCTGAGCTTCATCCTCAACTCGCTCGAGGACATCGCTCCAAACAACGAATTGGTCATCTTTCAAGACCGGCTGGACTTTGATCGGGTTGGCGCCCTGGGGCATTCTACCGGTGGTGGGGCCGCCCTGCAGTTCTGCGTGCAAGACAGCCGTTGCCAGGCTGTGCTGGGGATGGACCCTTACATGGACCCGGTCCATCCCGAGAACCTGATGCTTGGTACAGATGCCTCCATCCTAGCTATGTTCAGCGAAGGATGGACCTCTCATAACCGTGATAACGGCGACCTTTTCGAACAGCTGCGCCAAAATACGACCGGCTCGACTTATCGCTTTATGATCAAAGGGACCACACACTTCGACTTCACGGACCTGCCTGCCTTCAGCCCATTGGCTTCCACCTTCGGTTTGAAAGGACCGATCCGCGGCGAGAGAGCACTGCAGATCATCACGGACTACACCGTGGCTTTCTTTGATCAGCACCTTCTAGGCCTGGAGAGTGAGCTTTTACACCCCGGTCTTGATGACTATCCAGAGTTGGTATGGAAATAAACCAGACTCAATCACCACCCATCAAACCCGCATACCTCCGACCTGGTGACGCAATCGGAATCGTCAGCCCGTCCTGGGGCGGTGCGGGGAAGTTTCCCCATCGATTGGAAATAGGTACGAAGCAGCTGCAAAAAATGGGCTTCCAGGTCCACTTTGGAAGTCATGCCTTGAACCCTGGTGATTACGTCTCGGACACCGCCAGGAACCGTGCCGCGGATATCCACGAGATGTTCGCTGACCCAAACATAAACGCCATCCTCGCAGCAGTTGGAGGCGACCATGCCTGCCACCTGCTGCCCCACCTGGATTTCGACCTGATCCACGATAACCCCAAGATCTTCATGGGCTACTCCGACATCACGGTGTTGAATATCGCCATCTGGGCAATGACTGGGTTGGGGACCTTCAACGGCCCAGCCTTCCTTACTGATTTCGCCGAATCCCCTCGGATGTTGGGCTATACGCATGAATATTTCCAAAAGACGCTGTGCACACCTTCCCCGGTAGGACAGGTTCGAGCCGCTGACGCCTGGACGGAGGAGTTCCTGGACTGGGGGAAGAAGCAAGACCTGGAGCGTCCCCGGAAGATGCAGCCCTCCACAGGTTGGACCTGGCTCAAACCAGGTGAAGCGCAAGGAAGACTGGTTGGCGGCTGCCTGGAGTCGCTCGAGCACCTGCGCGGCACATGTTATTGGCCTGATTGGCAGGGTGCGATCTTCTTCTTTGAGACCTCCGAAGAAGCTCCCCCTCCCGAAAGAGTCGACTCCCTGCTGATGGACTACGAGAACATGGGTGTCCTGTCCCAGATTTCCGGGATGATCACCGGTCGACCGATGCGCTACACCAGCGAGCAAAAGGAAAGCCTGAGGAGGATCATCCTGGCTCGGACTGAGTCATATGACTTCCCTATCATCACCGACATGGATTTCGGTCACACTGCCCCGCAGTTCATCCTGCCCATCGGGTGCCTGGCAGGAATCGATTCAGAACAGAAACGGTTTACAATCCTTGAAAGTGCAGTAAGCTGAAACCGCTTTTTCCTGTAAGGGCACCTTCAGATAAAATAAGTCAAACCTATCTCCCATCTCTAATCTCCATTCGCAAATCTCCAACCATTCCCCATGAATTCCACCTCCACAACGTTACCTAAAGAAGCCACCGAACTCATCAATGCCTTCATCCTAGGCTTGCAAGACATCCTGGGGCAAAACCTGTACGGAGTCTACCTGTACGGTGCCAGCGTATTCCCGGACTCTGGGTCGATGCAGGACATCGACTGCCACGTCATCATTTGCAATCGACTGACCGAAGCAGAAAAAGCAGGCTGCCTGGCGCAATCCAAAACGCTAGGGGAGCAGTTTCCAGGCTGGGGAGAGGAACTGGATGCTTATGTCATCTTGCTTGCGGATGCCAAAGGTCACCAGGTCCCCCGGCACCAGTTGCTTCCCGAGGTATATGATCATAGCTGGGCCTTGCATTGCGCCCACATCCGCGCCGGCTATTACCGCCTCCTCTACGGTCCGGAACCCACCGAAATCTTCCCCGCTCCGACCTGGGGAGAGATCGATTCTGCCTTGAGGCATGAGCTGCAGTTTGTCCTCGACCACCCCCAATACCCGGCCTACGGCATCCTCAACCTCTGCCGCATCCTGTACAGCTACAACACCAGGGATCCTGCCGTTTCCAAGCAGTTCAGCGGTCGCTGGGGGGTGGAGCAGTTCCCCCAATGGGCAAACCTGATCCAGGCTGCGATGCGCTTTTACCGCAAGGAACAGGACCAGGAAGATTTGGACGTAATGGAAAATCAAAGAGCAGATTTCTACGCTTTCATGACAGCGAGAATCGAACATTCCAGGTGGAAATAGATCATAACCCTTTTTGTTTTACGACGAAGCAGCAAAATAACTCAACAACCCATAGAAGATATCTCCCTCGCCTCCCGTAGCCGAGATTTCACAATCTCGCCCTCAAATTTCACTCAATTCGCCGTCCTCGCC
>CAZTJD010000065.1:5450-12510 GCA_964613985.1 uncultured Anaerolineales bacterium | reverse complement strand
CTCGCCCTCAAATTTCACTCAATTCGCCGTCCTCGCCATCCTCTTTCGCTCACATCGCCGTCCTCGGCGCCAATCCCCCAACCGGCGTATGCGGGATATGGATATCCCGGCTACTGGAATTAACAAGACTTCCGAAATCTCCAAGATTTCGGAAGTCTACAAGATTTCGGAAGTCTTCTTAACGATCAACAATAATCAACAGGAGATGTATAATCTAATTATCAGTTTTCCTCCTTCTAGATTTTTATGCCTGAAATTTATTTTTAAAAACACCATGGACACCCAACCAGAATCTCAACCAACCCAACCTGAAAACCCAAAAATCCCCTGGACTGCCGTCGTCCGTTTATTCCTGCTCATCGTGATCATGATGGTGGTCCTGTTCCTTTCCGCCGGTCGATTAGACTGGTGGGAAGCATGGGCTTACATCGTCCAGGCTCTGCTGGTCCTTCTCGTCAGTCGCGCCATCCTGCTGGTCAAATACCCGGATGTCGCCCTGGAGCGAGCGGAGGCAGGGAAAAAGGAAGATGTCAAGCCCTGGGATAAGATCCTCTCGCCCGTAACTGCTGTTTACGGACCGCTGGTCTCCTGGGTCCTGGCAGGATTAGACCTGCGCTATGGCTTAACTCCTGACCTACCCAACGCTATCCAGGTCATCGCCCTGGTCGTGCTTACAGCAGGAAGCGTAATAGGAACCTGGGCTATGATTGCCAACCGGTTCTTCTCCTCCCATGTCCGCATCCAAACCGACCGCGGCCATACGGTCGTCAATACGGGTCTCTACCGTATCGTCCGTCACCCGGGGTATGCTGGTGCGGTCATCAGCTGGTTGGCATCCCCGATCTTCTTCAGCTCATACCTTATGGTGATTCCTGCCATCTTGATGATCATTCTAAACATGATCCGAACCTACCTTGAAGATGAAACCCTTCAAGAGGAGCTGCCCGGATACAAGGAATATGCCCGGAAGGTGCGCTTCCGTTTGTTTCCAGGAATCTGGTGAAGTTCGAAAAAAGGGATTGGGACATTATCCCAACAGGCTCTGGTCAAAACCAAAACATTAAAATAACTCCCAAGAGACCTTAACCTGGGCAGAGAAAGGAAATAAAAGGATGCCAAAACTTACCATTGCTGACATAAAACTGAACTACGATATTACCGGAAAGGGTGAACCGCTGACTTTCATCCATGGGCTGGGTTCTAGCGGTAGGGATTGGTCGTATCAAGTAGAGTTCTTTTCCAAGCACTTCAAGGTGCTGACCTGCGACCTCCGCGGTCATGGCGAGTCGGATAAGCCACCCGGACCTTACAGCATTGCCCAATTTGCCAGTGATGTAAAGACCTTGCTAACGAATCAGGCAATGGTCCCCTCTCATGTGGTTGGTATTTCCATGGGGGGCATGATCGCGATGCAGATGGCGCTCGATGCCCCGCAGCTGGTGAAAAGCCTGGTCCTGGTCAATACCTCGCCAGATATGGTGGTCAGGAACTTCAAGCAGCAACTATCGATCTGGCAGCGCCTGCTCCTGGTGCGCCTGTTTGGGATGCGGAAGGTTGGCGAGGTCCTTGCTGCTCAGATCTTTCCTAGCCAAGACCAACAGGCGTTAAAAGAGTTATTTGTGGAACATTGGGCGGAGAATGATCCCGCAGCATGGCAGGAATCGCTCAAGGCGCTGGTTGGCTGGTCCGTACTCGACCGGTTGGGAGAAATCACCTGCCCGATACTGGTCATCAGTGCGGACCAGGATTACACACCTGTTTCGGAAAAAGAAGCGTATGTAGCGAAATTCCCTGATGGCAAATTGGTCGTTATTGAAGATAGCCATCATGCCACTCCAGTCGACCAACCACAGCGGTTCAACCAGGTTTTGCTTGATTTTTTAGTTACACCAGACAAAGGATGACCGCTTGAATCCTTCAATGAAATCCCGCTCCTGGTCTCCTAAAACAGGTCCCCACCCTCACGCTTTTCCTTTTGGCAAGATATAACAATCAAAACCCTTTAGAAATTTGGATAATCCGGTGATAAACAACACATCCATATGGATAATTAAACTTCGATTCCCGAGGCTGGGATTTCCAAATCTCGCCGCGATCTAAATTCAAACCATCGCCCTATGCAAATAACATTTCACCTCACGAGGCAAAGTTTCCTTAAGGACTCAACCCCTAATTTTCCACCAGCCTGGATTTTTATCGACTCATCTCATGATAAACTTATTTTGTTTCACGAGAACACCAACCGACTTGTGGGTTTTGGATACGAGCTCGGTTCACCAACTTCACCGCGAGAACTTAAACGAGGCTAATGATGATAACCATCAACAGAGGAACCCTTGATGACCTGGACAACCTCCTCGAACTGATGCAAGACCAATTTAAAGAACATGAGATCCTGGTTGAAGAGAACGCCCTGGTCACCGCCATGGTCGAATTGCTCAAGCGCGATGATTTGGGATTCTTTTTAGTCGCCAGGGAAGGGATCAGGGTAGTCGGCTTCGCAGCAATATCCTTTGCATGGACACTGGAGCACGGGGGGCAGTCTGCCTGGCTAGACGAACTCTATGTGATTCCCGAACGACGCAGAGGTGGGATTGGGGGCAGATTAATTGACCAGGTTGTAAGGGAGGCGCGAAAAGTAGGCTGCCGGGCACTCGACCTGGAAGTGGATGCGGAACATCGCGATGCTGAACGGTTGTACGAACGCAAAGGGTTTACACAACTACTACGAAACCGTTGGGTTTTGAGAGACTTTTAGTCTCGTTTGTCCCCTTTCTGTTGCCAGATATTTACATCCAGGGATAAGCGCTGGAAATATTCGCATCGACCCGGTTCATTCTGAGCGCAGATCATATCAAGAACCCGAATCCGCAAAAGAAGGTGATCTGTGCTGACATCGATTTCCTTGCCGATTTCCGCCAGGACGGGTCTCCCCTTCATCTCGAACTGGGCCTTTAGAAGGTCATTTTCATAGGCGTTGTGACTCATCAAGATAACTGAGCGGGTGTTGATCTCGTTTTTATCGAATAGCCAGATATCGAATGCTGTCGGTCTCTTTGGATTGCTGTTCTCCATTGTCTTGGCGATCTCGATCCCACATTCCCCTAAGAAATGACCTTTTTTCGAGTCTATGCTGCAGGTCTCTTCAAATTGGTCGTCCCCCATCACAAAGGTCCAGATATGGTTTTCTAAGGGTGGATTTTTCAAATATCGCGCTTTTTCTGATTCCAGTCCATTATCACGACGATTAGCCTGATAGGATGAAGTTGGTGCCCCTAACCAAGAAGGTTCGTCAATCTCCCGTTGTTTGAAGATTGGGAGCGGCTTGGAACCCGAACCATGTGCTGCTGGTTGGGCCCGAAAATGATAGAACACTGCTATACCGATAACTAGGAGCGTTGTACTACCCCAAAGGATGATATTTAAACGGTTGTTTGTCCCGGTAACTGTTTCACATTCGATGTCAACAGGACTGGCATCCCGGATCGTTACTACTTTTGCAAATTCATATACCGCTTCCCACCCTTGATCACCTGGGGAATATGTGATCGTATCCAAAATTTCATTGGCCTTACCCCCCAATTCCTGCCAACGAGTAATTGCCAACAGCTCATTTTTGTAGATTTTGTAGGAGTCAATCGCCATCCGCAGGTAATCTTCCTGCAGGTCTTGCCTGGCGACATCCATCGGCGCGTCCACCCATTCAACAGGATTGATGACATAGCCATAGACCAGCCCAATAATGATCCCGATAACAAGACCAAGTGCGAGTGCTATGAATGTTTTATTTTGAATGAGTTTCTTCAAAATTTCACTCGTGTTCGTGTAATCCCTGTGATTCCAGCTCACTTATGAAAATGGATTCGATGTATTTTGCGATGATTTGGATTAAGTTCTTCTATTATACAGCATATTTTAGGTTGTGATAAGTATTTCATTTAGAAAACAAGTATAATTTAACCGTTGGAATCCTTGGAGAGGACTGTACAAATTGACGAAAACGATTCACTGGCTTCCTTTCAAATGCCTTATCATTCTTCTACTGGGCACAATCCTCCTGGCGGGATGTTCCGGGATTCTAAATGCAAATAAGGACCTTGACGGGTCCACGATCGTAAATCCTCCCGTCATTCCGGATGCGGTTACCGCCCGCGATTTCATCTTGAATTTCCTTAACCGTAAATACGAACTGCCGCTACCTGGTTCAGGCAGTACCTGGGAACTAGACGACCTGATCAAAGACCAGGATGCCCCTTCCCAGGCTTATCTCTATTCAAATGGTGCCATATCCGTGTTTGTTTCTTTCCCAAAAGCTGACCCAGAAGAGCGGTTGTTCAACATCACCGTCCGCCAGCAAGGACCTGTATTTGAATGGAATGGCTTGCTGGACGCGAATGGGAAAATTACCGAGATCACGGTAAAACTGGCGACTGCCACCCCTACTGCCGTACCAACAGAGCAGCCATGCGAGACCCCCACCCCCACGCCCACGACGATCCCTACCCTCACCTTGACTCCTTCTACCACCCCTCCCCCAACACCAACCCATACCAACACTGCCACCCCCGACCCATGCAACTGGGCAAGCTTCGAAGGTGACATCACCATTCCGGATGGGACAAGCCTGGCACCAGGTACAGAATTCACAAAAATCTGGCGCATTAAGAATGTCGGTAGCTGCACCTGGACTCAGGATTATGACCTGGTTTTCGTACGCGGCGACCAGATGGAAGCACCACAAACCGTCCCCATCCCCCGCCAGGTGGCACCCGGCGAATCAATAGACCTGGCTGTCCCGATGCGGGCACCCCAAAGGGTCGGAGATTACCAGGGATTCTGGATTCTCCGGACCCCCTCTGGGGAACAGTTCGGTTTAGGCGTCGCTGCTAACCTGACTTTCTGGGCTAGCATCACTGTCCTGGAAACCAGCGGCGATTATCGTTACGATTTCAGCCTGAACATCTGCTCTGCGATCTGGCGTAGTGCCTCCGTACGAATAAACTGTACCAATACCACGGACACACCAGATGGATATGTCAGGTTGTTGGAAAATCCAGCGTTAGAAACGGGTAAAGACAATGAGAACGCTCTTTGGCTTCATCCAAACGAAGCGCTATATGGCTGGATCGATGGGACCTACCCTTATTTCACTGTAAAAGATGGGGACCGGTTTAAATCCTCCGTAGGCTGCCTGGACGGGTATGGTGCCTGTAACCTTTCTTTCTACCTCGATTATGAAGATGTAGACGGGAGCATATACCCTTTAGGTCGCTGGCAGGAAGTATACGATGGAAAGATAACCAGGTTGGATATAGACCTCTCCAGCCTGGTAGGACGCTCGGTCCGGTTCATTCTCGGCGTTGAAGCCAACATCCAGGATACCGAAGACGCACAGGGCTTCTGGTTGCTGCCCCGCATCGAAAACCCAGATACCTAGACCTGGCAGGCATCGTGCGGTAATCAAAGGGATGTCCGCTAAAGATGACAATATCGGCGTCCTTCCCCACTTCCAGGCTTCCAACCCGGTCATCCACTCCGATGATCTCGGCGGCATTTATGGTGATCGCCTTCAAAGCTTCCTCTTCTGGGGTCCCTTCTCGTACTGCCAATGCGGCATTAATAGCCAGGTATTTCACTGCAGAAGCCTCATCGGTCTGGATTGCAACCTTAACCCCGGCGCGGATTCTCGCCCAAAGCTATCTTCATTCCCGCTGGCTCAAATAGAACCATCTCATGGATATTGGGGGTGAGGTTGGTTTTCAGGCAAATCCACTGCCCACCAATCAGGTTGGCACTACCTGTACCGGTCAATACCGTGGTTACGCTGGCTTCCAAAAATTCCTTAAATGCCATGTCCTCAGGATGGACGGCGTCCAGGGCGCGCAGGTGAGGCGTAATTGGGTTGGTCATCTCATTGCCATCCACGTGATCCCAACCAATCCCATCCAGGAAAATCCCGACATGTCAGTGGGCATCGATCAACCCAGGCATAACGATTTTTCCCTTTGCATCGAGGATTTCTGCATCTTTTGGGATAGACTGCTCTGGTCCAATCCCCACGATCTTTCCTCCATCGACCAGCACCGTCCCTTTCTTTATTGCGCCGTTGGTCATCGTCCAAATTACCCCATTGGTTATTGCAATGATTTTCTATTCTCCTTATTTAAATTCCGAACAAAATTCCTGCTCCCGATGAAGCCCTTAGAGACTGGCAGCAAATCGCTTGTTTGCTTTTCTCATATTAGGGTGGATGGGAAATCCTTTTACCTTGAACCACTTCATCAACATGTCTGTCTGGTAAACCACTCCTTCAGGGAACCTGCCATGAAAAACCAGTTTATGCAAGACAGACAGATTCTCTCGGATTAAAGGCTCATCTCGAAAATTGCGAGTTGGTTCGAGCACATCAGCAAAGCGTAAACACCAGCAAAGTGGGTGATCAAAATAGGGACTGTTTCCGTAAGAAGTATGGCTCTCGACCGCTGCTAATAACAGCGGATCAGTAATCCCTAATTCCCTCTCAATAAAAGCCGCCCCCACCGGTCCATGGAGATAGAGCTCGTAGTTGTCATCACAGTCATAATGGCGAAGAATCCTCGCTTCAGCGATGATCTGCGACTGCTGTTGAGGGGCTAGGTCTTTGGCAGCATCATGCAGCAAACCAGCCTTCTCTGCAAGCTCCTGGTCAAGGTCGAAAATAGCTGCAAGGTCACGCATAACCTTCATAACGCTGAGCGAATGCTCCAGCCTCTTCGGCGTGAGTACTTCTTTCAGGAAAGGCAGATATCCCTCAGCCGATAAAAAGGGTTTGTATTTCATATTATTCTAAAATTCGGTCAAAGGCATACAAAGATAGATAACGAACGCTCTTCTATCTTAAAATCAAACGCGCTTAAAAAACAATTAAATCACTCTACCATCACCTATCTGCAACCTTATTGACGGTAGTGTATATAAAAAAGGCAGGGATATCCATACTTCATCAACACGTTTCAACGTGTTTGAATCCTCTAACCCGCAATTCATTCGCGGGTAATTCATTCGCGGGTGATTCATTCGC
>CAZTJD010000065.1:0-5350 GCA_964613985.1 uncultured Anaerolineales bacterium | reverse complement strand
ATCCTCTAACCCGCAATTCATTCGCGGGTAATTCATTCGCGGGTGATTCATTCGCTGGTGATTCGTTCGCCTTCAACCCCTATATATTTCTATACAGAGATTACCCCAGGTGCGCCTCCAGCCAGACCTCCATGTCCTTCAGGACCTGGTCTCGTTCAGGTTCGTTGAAGACCTCGTGGTAAAGCCCCTCATACATCTTCAAAGTTTTATCCTTTGAGCCAACCCTTTCAAAGAGCATTTCTGCCCCACTGGGATCTACCAGCCTGTCCTGATCTCCCTGCAAGATGAGAATAGGCAAGTTGATCTTCCGCGCCTGGTCAGTCACCCGCTGCATCGCTTTCATCATCTCCGCAGCAAGCCTGGCGGTCGTTTTACCGGTATAGACCAGGGGGTCATTGACATAGGCTTCCACCACTGTAGGGTCCTTACTCACCGCGCTAGCATCGATAGGCATTAAACCCATTTTCGGTATTAAGATCGAAAGCAATTTACCAAGGAAGATTGTAGTCTTGGATATATTATCTGGGATTTTTGGGCCTGCTCCTGATAGGACAGCGCCATCTAATTCATCCTGGTGATCCAGGAGATAATATTCCCCAATCCAACCACCCATACTGTGACCGACCAGGAACACTGGTATACCCGGTTGCCAGATGTCGACCATGTCAAAGTATTTTTTGAGGGTGATGGTGAAATCCTCAAACTTCTGTACAAACACACGTTCTCCTTCTGATTGACCATGACCAAGATGGTCAAGTCCATAAACCGCATACCCCCTCGGGACGAAATAATTGACCACATTCATATACCTGCTGCTGTGTTCCGCCAGCCCATGCACGAGCACCAGGCAGGCTTTGGGTTTCCCTTCTGGAAGCCAGAACTGGTAATATATTTCAACTTCTCGAACCCCTTTGAAGAATCCTTCTTGATGTTCCATTGCATCGCCTCCAATTTATAATTAATTTTCATTGTAATTATGACATAAAAATGTAAGGGATCATAGGGGCAAAGGCAACAAAGGTTCTCACAACCAAGCATCCCCAAAGCGTTAGGGAGCTTTCGTTAAGGATAAATTGCGTGCCTCCTGGCTGATGATTGTTTCCGCAGTCCATGGTACTGTGATTAAGCTGTGCTGTTTTCTCAAAGTATTATATTTTCTATAAATTTTTGCTTTCGACAAATTCGCTTTAATTACATTTTATCTCTCGTATACCTGGGTTCTTGAAGTTGAGACTTCCATAATTCCAGACATCTTCTACAGTTGAAGAGACTCAGGAGTATAATTCTAAGGAAAAGACCACTCCGTAATTCTTGAAAATAGGAAGTAACAATAACACATATACTACCAAAACAATGGAAAGGATAAACAGAATGACCCAGTCGAATATTAAACTTGAAGACATTTTTCATGATATCACGCAGACCCTGGCAGAAAACCAGACCGAACTGAATCAGGCAGATGACTATAACCACGACCATGGGAATAATATGGTCCAGACATTTCAGCTGATCACCAATGCCTTAATGAAAAAGAAAGGTAGCTCGGACAGCGCAGCTTTACGTTACGCCGCTCAGCAGCTTTCCAAACAAACCAGCAGTGGTTCGGGAAAGCTTTATGCTGAGAATCTGACCCAGGCTGCCAATCAATTTAAGGGAAGGCAGGTAGACAGCCGTGGTGCCTTTGATTTACTGCAGACTCTAATTGGCGCCGGGCAATCAGAGGAGGCATCCACCCAGACTGGTGGCGATCTATTGAGTACAATCCTTGGAATGTCAGGTGGCCTGGGAGGATCAGGACAGCAGCAGACTCCAACTGGAAGTGACAATATGCTGGGTGAATTATTGGGAGATCTTACGGGCAGTGGGAGTCAGTCCACACAGCAATCATCTCAATCCGGTACAGATCCAATGGCTGGCTTGCTAGGTTCCCTGATGGGAGGTGGAGCATCAAGTACGCAACAACCTGGCCAGTCAAGCGGTAGTGGTATGCTAGGGGCTTTGTTGAGCGGCCTGGCAGGTAGTGGAGAGACTTCTCAACACCAAACCGCTTCAGGAGGTGGGGATATGTTGGGAGAATTGTTAGGAGGTTTGGTTGGTGGTGGAGGCAGCAGCGCCACAGGACAGGGTGGTCCTGATCTCGGAAACCTGTTGAATGCTGCCATGGCCTTCTTTCAGGCTAAACAAAGTGGCGGAAATACATTACAGGCTTTGATGCAGGCATTCATGGCAGCAAATCGCATGGGAGATGCATCACATCGCTCCCAATCGACACAACTTGTTATTGAATCCTTCTTGAATGCCCTCCAGAAGTAAGCCTGCTGCCTAGAAAAATCCTTGACCTGAGTCAAGATGAATAGAGTAATTAAATAGAATCAGATCTAGAAGCTTCCTATTCCAATTAATAATAGGCGCTGAGCAGTTAAAAACCCTTTCATGGTCAATTCAGCGCCTATCTTGGTTAATTTAGAAGCCGTCATACAGCTTATATTCCCATAGAAATCGCATTTTTATTACCCTATTACAAGTCCTTTGGCAGTTTGTGTTATAATTTCATCACTACTCACCAATTATGGGGCTTGGCTGTGTGAGTTTACATTACTAATCGCGAAGTAAGGGCTGGCGATATACAGCCAAATGGGGGTGTGGGCTTTATGTTTCAGATACCACTGATAACATTTAATCTTTCCCGCATGCTTCAACTGCTTTGATTGCCACAAATTTTCAAAGCATTTGCAACACGTCAACAAACAGCCAAGTCGAACTTGCTGGTTTGGATTTAATTCCCATCTTTCATTTACACCCCTGGGAATATGTTTCAGCGAACCCAGCACACAACGGTAGTGGATGCAAACAAAATAAAATATGAGCATAAAGGAGGCTTACTATTGACGAAAGTTGAACTAAGACCGAACGAGTCACAATCACAGTTGTTAAGGCGATTCCGAAGGAAAGTCATCCGTAGCGGTAAATTAGGTGTCGTACGGCGGAAAAGGTGGTTCATTTCCAAAAGCGAACAGCGTCGAATTGCCAAGAAAAAAGCCATCCGCAGACATAATCGCCGGATAAGGAATAAAAGCAGTTGAAATCCTTCGTCGAATCTATCTATACAAAAATATTGGTGATTGGAATTAGGAGAAAGAATGGCCAAAACTGAAGAGAAAATATTTGCAGAAGGTACGGTTGTCGAGGCATTACCCGGCACCCAGTTCATCGTTGAACTGGACAATGGGCACCAGATTCTAGCCTATCTTGCTGGAAAAATGCGAAAATACTATATCCGTGTCTTGCTAGGAGATCGTGTTTCTGTGGAAATGTCCCCTTATGACCTGGAAAGAGGCAGAATCACTTACCGCCATAAAAAGAAAGTCAGGGATACTTCCCGTTCATAATTCCAGGTTAACAGGCTGGCCTCTCAGCCCGATTGAAATAATTAAGATACAGGAAGTGTAATATGGAAGAAATTACAGCCTATTCAATTGGTGATTGGGTCGTTCACACAAATTATGGCGTCGGCCAAATCAAGGCAATCGAAGTAAAACCTTATCATGGGGAATCGATCGAATGTTTTAAGGCAAAAACCAAGGATAGTACCTTCTGGTTCCCTACCAACAAGGACGATAACCCCAGGATTCGCCTAGTCTCTTCTAAAGATTTGATCCAAAAAGCTATTAAATCCTTGAGGAGGAAACCGTCAAATATCACCAAGGACAAGAAATTCTGGAAGAAAAAAATCCACGAGGTAAAAACGGATGGAGACATGATTGATGTCTGTAAACTGGTGCGTGATTTGACTGCTCAGTCGTCCCATCGCAACCTGGTTCAATCCGAACAAAACGCCTTATCTCACTTGAAAGAACGTCTTCTAAAAGAATGGGCCGTTATCGTTGGGAGCAAGGTCGAGGAGATTCGACCCCAACTTCAGGCCTATATTCAGGAAAGCCAGGCTAAGATAATATCATCAGAGTAATTGATTCCGTTCCTATTGCCTGAAATACGTAAAGATCGAAGGTTTTACAGGTACCTTATTGATTTAACCCACCCGGAGAAACAATGATCATGAGCGAAACTTTAGATATCCCCAAAATCCAGGAATCGCTGGAAGAACAGAAGGAAATCATCATCCAGCGCCTGGAAAAGTACGCAGAAAAGTCCAATGTAGCTGATAATCCTAACCGTGGGGACCTTGCCATGCGGGCAATCCAGTCCGAACGGCAGGGATTGCTGATCGCACGGGCTGGAACACAATTGGAAGATATCCAAGCGGCTTTAGATCGGATTAAAGAAGGCACTTATGGTCTATGCGAAATATGTGGGGAACCCATCCACCTGGAACGGTTACATGCCATCCCAACGACCAGCGTTTGCATGAAGTGTAAACAAGAAACCTGATTTTAATTTCCCCTAAACAAGGATAGAAAAATGAATTCACGTGAAAAAGGAACCGTAAAGTGGTTCAACGAAACCAAAGGATATGGCTTCATCCAACGCGATGAAGGAGAAGATGTCTTTGTCCATTACAGCAGCATCACCGGCTCCGGTTGGCGGACACTGGCGGAAGGGCAAAGGGTGGAGTTCATCGTTGAGAAAAACGAAAAAGGACCCCAGGCGAAAGAAGTCCAGGTTGTGGACAGCATGACCGATTTCAGCTGGTAAGGAAGGCTCGTAAGGTATTTTGACTTAATAAGGTCAGGTAATCCAGCAACTTCAGTGTGAACAAAAACGGGGTCAAAGGGAAACCTTCCGGGCCTCATCCCAGATCATCACAGGTAAACCCGCTCGATCCCTTGCACATATTTCGAACTGCGAGTCACTCGGAAGGGGAACGCTGCACTGATCCGATCTACTTCAGGATCATCTTCTGACTGGTATTTTAACTCCAAGACGATATTCTGATAATCGATTTGTTTATTCAAAAACCGGTTGGTGAAAGGATTCAGGTGGAAGAAAGATAAACCAGTGTCCACAGTGACTCGAAATCTACGGTCAGGGGTAGCAAAGTACCAGCGCATATAGCGGTTCGCCAGGACGGGCTGCAAGTCCAAGAGGTGAATTTTGACCGCACGCGGAAGTTCTGAGTATCGAATAACATCCCGAAAATAAGGGTGCGAGAAGCGATCATCGAAGATAAAGGGCGGAAAGGGTTGGTGCTGCTTGGTGCCCACCATACCGCGTTTAATCTTGAATTCCAGGATGCCGTCATCCACGATACGGTAAAAGGCATGGTACCACCGGATCCTGTTCTTACGTCGGTCGGAAACACCCCTGACATTATCGAAATAATCATCCATCCAGGGAGAATCCAGGTAAATATTGTTGACAGCCCTCGGGGGGTAAATTTCCTTAAACATGG
>CAZTJD010000064.1:0-22104 GCA_964613985.1 uncultured Anaerolineales bacterium | reverse complement strand
GTTCTTCGCGGGTGATCAAGGCAACCACTTCAATATTAGGATCGAGACGTTGGTTGGCTAAAGCCATACGGAATTCATATTCGAAATCAGAGAATACGCGCAAGCCACGCACAATTACCTGGGCATCGATCTCTTTGCAAAACTCGACAGTTAAACCGCTATATCCCATGACCTTGATATTCTCATCATTGTTAAAGGCAATTCTTGCCATCTCAATCCGTTCCTCAGGAGCGAATAATGCGGACTTCATCGGTCGATCGTATACAGCAACAACAAGTTCGTCGAATAGACGTGCTGCACGATAGGTGATGTCTATGTGACCGTAGTGAATCGGATCAAATGTTCCCGGAAAGATTGCTTTTATCATGGTTGTTTCCCTTATGCTTCGTTAACTGATATCTCCACCACTTTTTCTCCAAAATCGATCCATTGCCTCAATCAGGCATTGGTTATCTGGTTTTGACAGATCGGGATCACTCCCAAAAACAGCTTGGGCTTGTCGCCTGGCACTTTCGATCAATTTTAAATCGGTGAGGTTGGCCATTTTTAGTTCAGAAAAACCTGATTGACGTGTGCCTAAAAAATCCCCCGCACCACGTTGTTCAAGATCTTTTACCGCCAGCAAAAAACCATCCGATGTTTCGACCATGGCTTTCAGTCGTTCATTATCAACTGCATCAGGGCTTTGGGGTATCAGCAGACAGTAGGCTTTGTCTTTTCCGCGTCCGACACGGCCACGAAATTGGTGTAATTGAGCCAAACCAAAACGATGAGCTCCTTCGATTAGCATCACCGTGGCATTTGGGACATCCACTCCAACTTCAACTACTGATGTGGAGACCAAGATCTCGTATGCCCCATCGCGGAAGCGTGCCATTACATTTTCCTTTTCATCTGAACCCATCCTGCCATGCAGCAAACCAACCTTATAAGCTGGGAAGATCTGCTCTTGTAAGTGAACTTGTTCTTCAACAGCAGCTTTGTCCTCACTTTTTTCACTTTCTTCAACCAGTGGATAAATGATAAATGCTTGGTGTCCTGCTTTTATCTCTCTGTTAATCAACCGGTAAGCTCGTTCGCGCTCCCTGGGATAGAGGATATAGGTCTCAATAGTTTGCCTGCCGGGAGGCATCTCGTCGACCACAGTTAAGTCAAGATCTCCATATATGGTAAGCGCTAGGGATCGCGGGATGGGTGTAGCGGTCATGACCAATAAATGAGGATTGGTCCCTTTTGACCGCAGTGCAGCCCTTTGATTGACCCCGAAACGGTGTTGTTCATCGATTATGACTAATTGTAAGTCTCGGAATTCAAGGGGATCTTCGACAAGTGCATGAGTCCCGATGACCAGCTTAATCTCGCCGGAGGATATTGCTTCGTAAATTTCCTGTTTTTCTGAAGTGGGTGTTGCCCCAACCAGCAAACGGATTTCTGATGGTTTTAAAGGGCTACCTTCGAGGGTTAAAGTATAAATCAAGGTCTGGTAATGTTGTTCAGCCAGGATGCCTGTTGGTGCCATCAATGCGGCCTGTGATCCATGTGAAGTGACCATGTTAATTGACATCGCGGCAACCACCGTTTTTCCAGATCCTACGTCTCCCTGAAGCAATCGATTCATGGGGTGTCCACTGCAAAGGTCATCCCGTATTTCAGCGATGGCTTTATTTTGAGCAGTGGTGAGTTGATAAGGCAGAGAATTTAACCGGGCATCTAACCAGTCACTGCTGACCTCGAATGTATGTGCAATCCGAGTCTGCCATTCTCTTTTTTGTTGCAACACACCCATTTGTAACAGGAAGATCTCTTCAATGGCAAGACGGTACCGTGCAGCCTTAAGTTGTTCCCACGAATCAGGAAAATGGATCTGATGAAGTGCTTGAGGAAGCCGGGTGAGTTCGGCATTTTTAATAACAGTCTCAGGTAAGGTTTCGTTAACCCTTGGTGTCCAATAAGTAATTACCTTGTGCATCAGGTTTCGAAGCCAGCGTTGTGTGATTCGAGCCGTTAATGGGTAAATAGGTACAATTCGGTTGGTGTGCAGGTGTTTTTGTTCAATGGATTCCCATTCCGGGTTATTGAGTATAAAACGACCCAGGTATTGGTCTACTTTTCCGGAGAGGACAATCTGCATCCCCTTTTTCAGCCTTTGGGCGATCCATGGCTGGTTGAACCAGGTTAATCGCAAAGCCCCCGTCCCATCGCTTACCACTGCCTCTGACAACCTGCTCTTTCCACCACGAATCGAACGAGTGTTAATACTTTTTACAGTTCCGATGACCGTTACTTCTTCTCCATATCGTAAGCGGTTGATTGGTTTCAATTGGGTGTAATCATCATAACGTCGTGGGAAGTGATAAATCATATCGCCCAAAGTGTGGATGTTCAACCGCTCCAAGGTAGATGCATAATGAGGTCCAACATTATTCAACACTGTGACATCAGCATCAAGCGCTGCTGGCGGACCTTCTAAATGTAGCGATACCGTTTTTTCGCCCTTTATCTCGATGCTGGGAGGAGGATCTGTTTCCGGTATTTTACTTTGATTGGAGGAAGCTGTTTCTTGTTGAGGGGTAACAACCGTTATGGGTGATGGTTCTTCGGGTTTAAGTTTCTCCGAACTCTCTGGTGCACCCAATTCCCTTTTAACGCGGTTCCAGAGGCCATAAAGAGTTTCCTTTCGAGATGTCTCGCTAAGACGGTCATAGTCATTTAGGCGGCTGATGATGGCCTGGATTAATTCTTCATCCAAATTATCAGCTCTAGCATCAGGGACCCAATTGTCAAGCATCTTGACGAGCCCACCCAAGACAGCTTTGTTGTCGTAACCTCGGTCTGCTTCAAGTTTAAAGAATTTTTGTAATTTTTCAACTGATGGTTTCATTCCCTTTATTTTACCAATGAATGTTACCTATGGGTATCCAGCCATGTAAAAGTAAATGTCTTGCCTCTGATAGGATTACGACCTAACTTCAGTTAGGATGTATACCACATGTGGAGTAATTGTTGCTAAAGATTGAACGCCCCTAAAAGCTTATGCTCACGCTATGAGGGGAAATTTATTATTGTGTATTTTTTCTGTTCTACTGATGAACCGTAGGAAGTCACCTTTACAGATGTGCTATTTCCTAACTGCAGCAAATCCAAGGGCATTTGGTCCAATGTGTGTACCCACAATTGTTGTTACATTTACAATTAATGGTGGTTCAACAAGTGTTAGTTTCAACCTGGAAAGCAGTTCTTGTGCATCCTTCTCTGCATTGGTATGTAAGATGGTTAATTTTTCGATAGCCCCTGTTTTAGTAAACATATGTATCAAACCATTAATTCCTTTTCTCCTCGTGCGTACCTGACCTAGATTCAGTACCTGTCCTTCTTTGATTTCTAAGAAGGGTTTCAGATTTAACAGGGTGCTGAATCTGGCTTTCGCCCACGAGACTCTACCACTGCGTCGAACATAATCAAGCGTATCAAGCATTGCAACTACGCGCACCTGCTGTCGAATCCGTTCGACTTCCCGAATTATTCCATCGAGGGGAAAGCCCTTTGCTGCCGCTTCAGCAGCTGCCAGAACCTGGTAACCCAGTCCTAAGGACAATGACCCGCTATCAACAACATGCACACAGTCTCTAAAGGACTGGGCGGCAGTCTTTGCTGCGTTGTAAATGCCACTTAACTTGCTTGATACATGGATGGAGACGATCGATTGGAAACCCGATCCTAACAATTGTTTATAAATGTTCTCAAAGGTTCCCACAGATGGAGTTGCTGTGGTCGGTAGCAACTTCATTGAGGGGAGGCGAGAATAAAAATCTTCCCTCGAGATCCCCTTACCATCCACCATACTTTTACCATCAATGATTAGAATTGCAGGGATAATATTGATGTTATAGTTTTCAACCAGATCATTAGGAAGATCAGCAGTGCTGTCAGTTACGGTCGCAATAGTCATTTTATTCAATTGAAATAATGAACTGGTAATGAGGTTGTCCACCTTCCTGAACCTCGATATCATGATTAGGATAGCGCTTACGAATTGACTCTACGATCTGATCGATCTCGCCTTTGGGTGCATCTGAACCATAAAACAAGGTGATCAATTCGTATTCGTCCGCATTTGCTACCTCAAGAAACTTCAAACAGGCTTCTTCTAAGCTGTCTGCGGAGAGGACCAGCTTCCCATTATGCAAAGCGATGATTTCTCCTTGTTCAACCCGAACACCATCAATTTCCACACTTCGAGTTGCTGTAGTGATTTCTCCAGTCTCTACTTCCCCTAACGCGGATTCCATCTCCTCCACAACTTCTGAAAAATCTCCATCAGGGATTAACCTGAGCATAGCAGCTAGTCCCTCGGGTACAGTACAGCTGGGGATGACAGCAACCTTCTTGACTGAAACTTCGGTAGCCGCTTTAGCAGCCAGGAAGATATTTCCATTATTTGGCAGAATAATGATTTTATCGGTGGGCAGGTCTTCAAAAGCAGCTACAATTTCTTGCGTACTCGGATTCATGGTTTGGCCCCCTTCAACGATTGCCGCCGCGCCTAAAGAGGCAAAAACCCGTGCGAAACCTGTTCCAGGGGCAACTGCAACTACAGCAATTTGTCCTGGTTCAACCTTAGCTACTTTGATTTTCTGTTTTTTCCTCCCGTTTTCCAATTCATCCATCTGGGCAAGTAAATTTTCGATATGAACTTGGGTTATTGTCCCTAAGGTCATTGTGTAATCTATCGGCTCATAACGTTTTTCTGTTGGAACATGGATGTGCATTCGGTAAAGACCATCTCCTTCACCAACCTGGATAGATGTTCCCATTTCTTCAAGCTGACCATAATATGATTTTAATTCGAAGTTGTTCTTTGGTCGGAAATCGATCACAACCTCGAAGTCCTGACCTGGTTCGATCACTTCCAGGGCATGATCCATATCCATTGCGCGTAGGGGCTGAACAGTAATTAATGTCTCATCAAGGGGGAGGTCTTGCAAGTAGCGCAGCATCCCTTCGTAAATATAGAATAAACCTTTGCCACCGGAATCAACCACACCAGCGTCTTTTAACACATCCAAAAGTTCAGGAGTACGTTCCACAGAAGCTTCTGCCTCCATGACGACACACTCAAGGATTTCATATGGATCTTCTGTTTCTTTTAATGCCAGTTTAGCGGCGGCAGCCATATCCTTAGCGACCGTGAGGATTGTTCCTTCAACTGGCCTGACGACGCCTTTATAAGCCACATCGCGAGCTTCCGCTAAAGCCCCCACAAAGGCTGGTCCATCAAGGATTTCCTTATCCCCAACAGCCTTCGCAAATCCACGCCACAGTTGGGAGAGGATGACCCCGGAATTGCCCCTTGCTCCCATCAATGCCCCTTGGGCTAAGTCTTGTATGATCTTCCCAAGACTTCGTTCGGGAGAATGGTCAATTTCATCATAAGCTGCCTGCATCGTTAAAACCATATTAGTCCCGGTATCCCCATCTGGAACAGGGAAAACATTTAGCGTGTTAACAATTTGTTGGTTGGTTCTTAACCACGCCAGACCGGCATAGGTCAGATTCTTAAATACGAAACCATCTAGAGGTCTTTCTTTATATTGCTGTATGATTTCTAAGGTTTGCGTGGATAAATTTTCTTCACTCATTTACAAATACTCCTATAAAAGGGGTGCCTGATGGTCGTAGTCTGTCTTCGATATAAAACCAGTTACTCAGGGATTTCTATTCATGCCCGGCTATCTGTTTTTTTTACTAAGCAAGAGATTAGACAATCTTGTTCGCCTCAGATACTTACCAATATATACTCTTATTACCTATCAGTTCAGATTGCTTAATTTCTAAATTGTTAATGGTAAAGGTGGAAATGAACTTATGGGGGACTGAGTCGGTTCTTAATCAAAATTGCTAATTCTTAATCCTTGAACATGAACATTGATTTCATTAATCGGTAGACCGAGCGATTTTTCCACGTTATAGCGGACGGTATTCGCAACGCTATTGGCTACAGATTTGATTCGTGTTCCGTACTCGACAATGATGTATAAATCGATATCGATCATTTGACCATCATAATGAACTTCAACCCCATGGGTGGGGTCTTTTGCCAGTGCATTTGTAATCCCATCCACAAAATTCTTTGAAGCCATTCCTACAACGCCATATGAACGCTGCGCGGATTGGTAGGCAATGGTCGCGATTGATTGGGGTGATACATGAATGCTGCCAATCGGCGTGGTTTCGTTTGTCATATTTACCTCATTAAATTAACAAATAGACTTGTAAGAGGATACGATTTATGGTAATATTGCCCGGTTATACTCAATGATATTGTTGTAATATAAATTTGAAAGGAACTAGTAAGATGGCTGTTTGCGAAATATGTGGAAAATCCACCAAGTTTGGTCGCAACGTTCCATGGTCGAAGAAATCCACACCACGGAAATTTAAACCGAATTTACAAAAAGTAACAATTTATGAAGATGGTCGCAAGGTTCGAAAAACCCTTTGCACTCGTTGTCTTCGTACTTTAGTAAAAACCTCGTAACTTAGATCTTACAACTACCTCATAAAGTCGAGGGCACTTATGGGGTTTGCTAACATAGATTATTTGTTGGCAAACCTCATTTTTTATTCCCATAGATTACAATCTAATTAACCGGGTAATAGTTCTTTCAAGGCTTGAATACCAGCTTTTATCCCTTCTGGATAATTAAATATTGCATTACCGGCGACAAATACTTGAGCACCAGCATCGATCACTTGCGGCAGTGTAGCCTCGGATATTCCACCATCCACAGCAATTAATACTTGTGGGTTTACCTCGTCCAGTATTTTACGGATGTTTCTGATTTTTGTAAGCGTTTCAGGGATAAATTCCTGTCCACCGTATCCCGGGTTCACTGTCATGATCAATACCTGGTAGACCATAGGCAATACAGGTTCGATCAATGAAAAATGAGTTCCTGGATTCAGTGTGATCCCAGCCTTACAATCCAATTCCTTGATTCTCTGTAACAGGCGGTAAATATTAGGAGTCGCTTCGATATGGACGGTTAGGTGACTGACTCCTGCTTCTGCATAGATATCAATAAATTTCTCCGGTTCACGAACCATTAAGTGTGTATCCAATGGAAGGTCGGTTGCTTTTCGGCAAGCCTCCACCGCCTTGATTCCCATGGACATATTCGGCACGAAATGCCCGTCCATGATATCGATATGGATCCAATCCGCACCAGCAGCTTCAGCTGTTTTGATTTCCCGGGACAAGTTCGTGAAATCTGCTGAGAGGATGGAAGGGGCAATAAAAAATTTTTTTGACATAATACGCTTAGCAGTCGTCGATCCTTAACCTATCTGACGAATGGTTATCATACACGGTGAAAGTTGAGTTGGCAAGGGTGTCGGTTATTGCCCTAACAATGAATAATAAACCCACAACCAAAAGGGGATTAACCCACCGACGAATAAAAATGCAATTAAAGCCAATCCAATTGTGATCCAATCCAGGTCCCATAGACTTTCCTTCGTGGAGTTTGCTGCGTTGGTAAAAACCTGGGGATCTGTACTCGATGTTCCTGTAGAGGCTGAAACAGGTTGGATTCTTGGTATATTGTTTTGAGAGGGGTCTGGCTGAGACAATTGGATAGGCTTGGGTTTCGCTGAAAATGTTTCAAGCACCCTCCCTAACTGGTCTGCAGTTCGGTAGCGAGCGGAAGGTTCTTTAGAAAGAACTTTAAGTATGATGCGATTTAAATCTTCGTTAATTGCGGGGTTGAGTTTCCTTGGTTCTGGAGGAGGCGACTTAAGATGTTTTTGAGCGAGTTCATTAGAGCTAAGGGCAGAAAATGGTAGTTGTCCAGTCAACATTTCAAATAGGATTACACCCAGGCTGTATACATCTGAGGCTGGAGAAGGAGCTTTCCCGGCTGCCTGCTCGGGGGAAAAGTATTGGGGAGATCCCCATACAACCGAAACCTGTTCATCCTCCCTGATGGATGACAGAGCTCGAGCAATACCAAAATCGGTCACCTTAACCCTCTGGTCTGAAGTAACGAGAATATTTTGAGGTTTTACATCACAGTGCACCAATCCCGCCCGGTGTGCATAGCCAATTCCATCGCTAGCCTGGACGATCAATGGAATAGCAGTTTCGATCGACAAACGCCCCATTTGGTTTATCAACATCTTAAGGGTATTCCCAGAGATATATTCCATCACGATAAAGAGGTAGTCTTTATCGAATCCAAAGTCGTGGACGGTTACGATGTTGCGATGATAAAGGTTTGCGGCTGCCTTTGCTTCTTGCCTAAACCTCTCTTGAATATTTGGTTTACTCGAGAGATCCTTTCGTAGGATTTTAATAGCGACATCTCGCTCTAATATTATGTCCCGTGCCTTATACACCAATGCCATACCCCCAGTCCCCTGTTTTTCTTGGAGTTGATATCGGTTGTTCAATAGAAGGTTATTTAACATTTTTCGTTCAAAGGTCATTGGTATCTGGACCAATTTTTTGATTTTTCGACACTCCCCCGGAAGTAGGTGTTAATCATAATAGAGAGTTCGGTAACAAATAGATTATTGGATGATGAATTTTACCACTCTTGCATGACTCGAATATTTGAAAAGGGTTAATGATCTGGTTAAGAAATGTACACCGATGATAAGTTCATTCGAACCATATCAACATAAGATAAGCAACTGGAGAAAAAATCTTCAATTACAAACAAGGCAGTATACTGAACGGCTTCGTCGTTTTTTAATTAATCGAGTAAAATCAAACTATGCCCAAAGCTTACCTGGTTTATAACCCTGCTGCTGGGAGATTTCCTTCCCGGATGTTAATTGAACGGGCAGCGGATGTGCTGCGCAACCAGGGCTGGGAGATGCATTTAGAACAAACCCACGGCGGGTCTCATATTACAGAGTTAGCGCGTCGTGCCGCTGATCGCTCAATGGATGGGTTTTTCATTGCTGGTGGTGATGGATCCATAAATTACGCTGTTGCTGGACTGGTTAACAGCGAGACACCGCTAGCTGTTTTACCCTCTGGTACTGCTAATGTCTGGTGCCAGGAATTAGGTTTGCCAGGACTCGCCTGGACCCGACTAATGGCATTGGAGGAGAGTGCCCGTCAACTTACCAATGTCACCGTTCGGAAAGTGGATGTGGGCTTCTGCAACGAGGATCCATTTCTCCTTTGGGCAGGCATTGGTCTGGACGCCTTCATTGTCCATAGGCTTGAACCTCGCAGCCGTTGGGAGAAGCATTTTGCTGTAGCGCATTACGCCGCGATTGCAATGCAACAAGCCAGTGATTGGAGTGGAATCAACCTGCGTGTATACGCCGACGAATCTGAGATCACCGGACATTACATCCTGGGTGTGATGAGTAACATACACCTTTATGCGGGTGGGTTAGCAGAGATCTCACCTCATGCCAAGCTTGATGATGGTGTCATGGACTTATGGTTATTTGCTGGTGAGACGTTGGTTGAGACCCTTACTCACGCCTGGAATCTATGGTCAGGACGCCACATACATTCGGATCAGGTCCAATGTGTACCTTTTCGCAAATTATATATGACCTCAGATTCAACGGTTTATTTGCAGGTAGATGGCGAACCAATTAATAGTGATAAGGAAGTTCATGTTGAAGTTCGACAAAATGCATTGCGGGTCCTCGTCCCTGAAATTGCCCCGAGGAATTTATTTTCCGGAAAAGCTGAGAAAACATGAAGCAAGCACCTGCTGGTAGATCTCGATTTTCCCCACTAATCGTTATTGGATCTGTTGTAATCGGAGGGGGATTATTTCTTCTTGTTATCTTATTGGTTAACTGGAGCCGCCCTACTCGACCACCTGTTGAGGTCGTTACCGCAGCTTTAACCCTCATCCCTGCACCGACTTACACCCCGACACAGGTAAAGGCTGAAGAGGAACCAACCCCAACCTCGGCTTTCCCGGAGGGATCTTCTAATGGGATTTTTTCAGTAGGTGCTTATGTTAAAGTTAGCGGAACTGGTGGAGCAGGACTTAGGTTGAGGACTCAACCAGGACTGGAGGCTGAGCCAGAGTTCCTGGGTGTTGAGGACGAGATTTTTAAAATCGAAGCTGGTCCTGAAGAAGTAGATGGCTATGTGTGGTGGTACCTGGTAGCCCCTTTTGAAGCCAGCACGAATGGTTGGGCTGTAGCAAATTATCTGGAAATTGTTCAGGAACCTTAAGGTAGGCTAACATGCAAAATGAACCAATCCCAACTGGAATCAAGGCTGACCGGATCGGGCGTAACTTAGTGATCCATTGGAAAGATGAACATATCAGTAAATATCCTTTCTGGTTGCTAAGGTATGCATGCCCCTGTGCTGAATGCCGTGGTGGGCATGACAAAATGAGTAGCCAACCACCACAAGACATATTTGATCTTGAGCCGGAGGATAATGCGCGGACACAGATCAAAACCGTGGAACCAGTTGGAACTTATGCCTTAGGGTTTGAGTGGGAAGATGGTCACAGTGCGGGAATTTATAATTGGCGTTATTTACGTTTGTTATGCCCTTGTTCGGAATGTCGTGGGAAGTGAATACCGGTAGCATCCTAACGATTACTTGCGATCTTCAGGTCAATAGCCGTTCAGAGATATAAGCTTGAAGAAAGAAAAAAATCGGGATAAGATTTCAGCCTTATGAGATCTTCTGACCTGCATGAATTGCGAAAATCAGATAACGTATTTCAATCCCTACCAGGTAAGGTACCTTATTTTATTGGATTTATAATGAAGATCATCAAGCCATTCCTGCGAAAAAACAACGCGATTTAGAGGTGATCTCTGAGGTTATGTTCAACGGCGTAAGCTGCTGCCTCAGCCCGATTACTGACACCTAATTTTGATAAGATACTGCTGACATAATTACGCACAGTACCTTCGCCCAGGAATAACGCTTTGGCGATCTCACGATTTGTCTTCCCCTCAGATACCAAGACTAGAACATGTTTCTCTTGTTGGGTTAAGGCAGAGAACGCAGACGCTTCTTCTTCTTTAGCTGCTTTCCGAACTTCCTGGAAAATACGTTGAGTAACAGCGGGATCGAGTAAGGCTTCTCCTCGACCCACGGCTTCAATCGCCTTGACGAGATCCTCACCACCGATTTGTTTTAGGACGTAACCAGCTGCACCAGCGCGTATGGCTGAAAACAGCATTTCATCTTCCGCATAAGAAGTAAGCATGATTACCTTACTGTCCGGATAATTTTCAGATATCTCCTCACAGGCTTCTATGCCTGAACCACCCGGAAGCCGAATGTCCATGACGACAACATCTGGTGAATACTGCTTAACCTTTTCGATCGCTTCTCGGGCTGTACTTGCCTCAGCGACTACCTCAAATTGGTTATGCCTTTCCAGGAGGGCGCGTAATCCCAACCGGACCACTTCGTGATCATCAACCAATAATATACGTTGTTTTGCCATTGGTCTCTCCTTTGGTGACCAGTATAGCCTATTGTATTAGGTCTGAGAAGATGCCGGTTGTTTTCTGAGGTGCTTTGGTGAATTTATGAAAACCAAAACGCAAATTCGAGAATTCTTTACGGGCGGTATGGTTCTCGAATCTCGATTGGAAAGATTATTGGCTAAACGTTGAAAAGTTGTTGTGCTGCATCAATAGGAGATAAAATGTTTGTTTTCCTATTTACTCTTTCTCTCGGTAGTCGACAAAGCGATAACCAACGCCGCGCTCTGTGAGAATATATTGTGGATTTGAGGGATCTTTTTCGATTTTTTTCCTCAGATAATTGATATATAACCTAACATAATGTGGTTCATCTCGGTACTCATATCCCCAAACTTTTGTCAGCAGCTGGTCATGTGTGACTACCCAACCAGCATTTTGCACTAGATGATAGAGTAAACGGTACTCAGTCGGCCTCAATTGGACCAATTCGCCCCCAACCCAAATTTTCCTGCGATTGAAATCCATCTTTAACCAATCATCCACCTCGATAACCTTGGAAGTGTCTACATTGAAATCTTCGGTCCTCCGCAGCACAGCTTTTACCCGACTCACCATTTCCCTTGGGCTGAATGGTTTGGTGATGTAGTCATCGGCACCAAGTTCCAGGCCTCGGATTCGATCCTCCTCCTCCCCTTTGGCGGTAAGCATAATTACTGGGACATTGCTTGCCTGGCGGATTTTTCTCAATACCTCGAACCCATCGATATCCGGCATCATAACATCGAGCAGGACCAGATCAGGCAAATTCTTACGAATTTGCTCCAATGCCTCGATTCCATTGAACGCCGATGTGACCTTAAAACCATCCTGTTCAAGATTTAACCGGATAAACCTTACCATTCTTTTTTCATCATCAACAATCAGTATCAGATAATCTCGAAAACTTTGGTTTGTCATCTTTTCATTCCCTCACGAACCCGATGATCTTTTCATCTTCTCCCCCAGGTAGGATTTCGATAAAACTTAATTGGTCGATGACCCACAAAACAGAGACAACATTGCTTTGTAAAAAATGAAGATCTTTGCCATCTCTCATTCTAGGGTTTTGAACTTTTATTAATCGATCTTGCGCATCGGGAAGTTCATCAATTTCGCCTAGAATAGGTTCTCCATTTGGCATGTGTATGATTACTTCAATTGCCATTGTCCAGTTCTCCAAATCTAATCTTCTTTAATTAGTACCTGTACTTTGAGTTGCCCAAAAGATAACCTATCACCATGTTGAACTGGATAATCAAGATGTGGGTCTATTCGTTCCTCGTTCAAACGAGTTCCATTAGCTGACCCAAGATCATGGATGGATACAGCTGTGTCGGTAATAATTAGGTTAGCATGTAGTCGTGAAACTCCCGCTTCATAAGCGTAGAACGGGTTTAAATCGATATCCGGTATGATGGTTTGCCCTTTGGTTGAGCGCCCTAAGGTAAAATTATCCATCCCGCGTATGTGGATGACGACCCCATTTTTAATAATTAATAAAGCCACCCTGCTATCAGCGGCGTCAGTAGGAGGGGCGGGAAAGGGTGGAATCGGAATACTATCATTTTGTTCTATGATTAGAGTTTCGACTTGACCGGTATTGGATTCTCCTGGGTTAACCAATCTATTTCCGCATTTACTGCAGAAGAAGGCTCCCGGCATTTCTTGGTTCTTACAAACTGGACAGGTTATCATGGTCTTTATTTTCTCTATTGGCGATAACAGGCAATATTAATGCCTGTGTACCATATTTTATCCTCTTTTGACCTTCGTCGCTATAATACTTTCTGTTTTGTATGTTGCTAGCCTCTTCAAGTGTATTTCTGGCCAGGTCAATTTCCCCTTGTGACAAGAGTTGTGTCGCAAGATTTTGGAGTCGGAATGAGGCTTCCTGGTAACAACCGCTTGTTAATTCTTTTTTTGCTTCTTCTTGCATACGATATAGGGTTAGGTGGGATAAGGCTTCGATGATCGTCTTGCTGGGGTTGGGTTGGTTCTGTGTGTTTGGGGCAGTGGACCTGACCAGATTTACTGGTAACCGCTGCGATTCTAATCCTAATTTTGGGATATTATAAGTCAAATCCCCCTCAATTAAAAGAACTCGTTGAACGATGGGGGGGATTGGTAAAACCATAAATTCAAGGATAAAACCTAGATTATGTTTTCTGGGGATGTTTCCCAACCGGATAGGGGAAGATAGAGGTAAAACATTGGTTTCTGGCTCTAACCGGTAAGCATAATTTAGGTGAACTCCTGATCCCTCTCGAAAATTAAAGTTAATGCCTTCGACAAGAACCTGACCCAACTTGTTTATTTTTTCTTTTAGAAATAAATGGATATCCTCGGGATTACTGATGTAGAAACAGCCTCCTCCTGTAATATTTGCAATGCTTTCAAGGAAAACATCGTTCCATTTTCCTCCAATGCCAAAACAACTGATGCCAATATTTTGTTCTGCTGCATTCCAGGCAAGTTCTGTGCATTTCGCTTCATCTCCATAAGTGTGTCCATCGGTAACCAGGATGATGTGATTCACATAGTATGGGCTAAGGTTTTTTTGGACTTCTGAAAATCCTGATATGAGTCCACGGTAGATTTCCGTTCCTCCCCTGGGTTGAAGTGCGCGGATGCTGCTTTCATTTTTCAGGTTATTCGCTCGGTTGGTAGCTGACAGGATTGTATCAGCACGATCATTAAAGTTAACAACGGATAATATATCTTTTTCCTTCAGCTGGCGTATAATCTCAACGGCGGTTGCTTTGAGCATATTCAGGCGTTCACCTTGCATAGAGGTAGAACAATCGAGAACTAATGACAAATTGATTGGTGGAGATACTTTTTCTTCTTTCTCAATTCTATTAGTGATTACCTCCAGTTCAAGCAGAGCATAGAACAGCTGGCTCTCTTCCATCCATGGTATCTTTTCCCGGCTGAAGTCGATCTTTAAACGAACTGGAGGTTCAGGGATGTCCCCAAGTTTTTTATCATAGATTTCTCGTTTTATTGGATCAATAAGGGTTTCATAAGCATCTTTAATATCGAGGAATAATTCAGTTGCTCCTGCTTCAACATTAACATCTGGATGCAATGTTTGTGCAGCCTTGTAGAAAGCTTTGCGAATTTCACCCTCTGAAGCATCCTTTGGAAGTCCTAAACGGTTGTAAAAATCTGGTGGTATTGGCATTTTTATTTTTCGGGTAACCTGATCAATATTACCGTGATGTTATCAGGTCCTCCCGCCCTATTTGAGGCATCTACCATTTCCTGGCAAGCCCCTGGCAAGGAATCATTGTTTTGTATGATGTCAGTGATCATGGTTTCCGAGATGACCCCCCAGAGTCCATCTGAACAAACAAGCACGTATCCAGAATGAGGGCATGGCACCGAGATGATCTCGGGTTCAAGAGGTGTCCCTTGTCCAAGTGCATGATAAAGCACATTTCTTCGCGGATCAACTGCAGCTTCTTTGGGCGTAAGTTGGCCTAATTCCTCCAGGCGTCTGACCAATGAATGGTCTCGAGTGAGAGATGTCATCCGACTATTGGAATCAATTTGATAAATGCGGCTATCACCAACGTGGGCAATGGTCATCTGTTTGCCCAGAATGGTTAGCGCTGTGAGTGTTGTACCACCGCCGGAAGCTTCTCCTAAGACTTTTTCGTGGGCTTTATGTATTCCTTTCTTCATTATCTCTTGTAGTGATTCGTCAGGAGGCTGGGAGTCGGGAGATATATGATGGATGAACACTTCCCTTACGAGATGCGAAGCCATGGTTTTTACCGCAACTTCACTGGCGACCTCACCATGTTGGTGCCCACCCATGCCATCCGCAACGATGTAAATCCCGAACGGTGTTGCTTCTCCATTTCCTGTTATCAATGTGGTCAAACAAAATAAGGCATCCTCGTTATGATCCCGCTGAATACCCGGTGACTGAGCACAACTTGCGATCAGCTGAGGTGGTGTGACAATGGGCTTAGTTTTTGGGTCATGATCTCCATCCTTAGGATCTTGGTTGGGGAATAAACGCAAGGTTGTTTTACCCCCTTCAGTCTCTTCTTCCAATGTTTTAATTGGGAGGGTATCAACCTCTAGGAAGGATTTTTTCCTACTATTTCTAAACACTTTTTCTAGAAAATTGATCACTGGCTGAGAACTCCTGTAATTTATTGGAAATATTTTCTATCTTGATTGACATGAGGTAACAAGAACCACGATTGGTCATTTAACCATTAAATACATGTCAGGAGATTCCTTCTTATCATGAAGGTAACGCATATAATTTGTGATCCAATGATCCAATATAAACAATATCGTCATGAATTATTGGAGACCCGGTGATGGCGTCACCGGTAGAAAACTTCCATCTTAGCTGCCCAGTTTTTTGATCCAAACAATACAAATTTCCGTCAACACTGCCACAGTAAACCGCATTGTTATAAATAGAAGGAGAACTAGATACCTGGTGATCGGTTTTATAACGCCAGACTTCTTTATTTAATCGTGTGTCGATACAATAGATATTCTCATCCGCAGAACCGATGAAGATATGGTTTTTGCTGACAATTGGAGATGAAATTGTCCCTTTCTTCATCCGAAACCGCCAGATTCCCCATCCTGTCATTGCATCTATAGCATATACCGACCCATCTATTGAGCCATAATATACGATTTCATCTGACACAGTTGGTGAAGAAGTAATCGCTCGCTTGGCTCGAGAACGCCATTTGATCCTCCCCCTGAAATCAATGCTGAAGAAATCCCCACTTTCGGTTCCAATGTAAACCAATTCACCGTAAACCAGAGGGGTTGAGCGTATTGGACTACCCAGGTCAACTTTTACAGCTATTCTACCAGTTAATGCATTAACGATGTGTAGATTTGAATCATCAGAACCAAAGAAGATATGCCGGTCGGATATTCTAGGTGAAGAGCGGATCGGGCCATCTGCGAAATACGTCCAAACAATTCTTCCAGAGTGAGCAGACACCACATGTAGACGGCTGTCTTCTGATCCAAAGAAAATGTTGTTCTCATAGATGGCAGGTTTGCTTACGATACCACCATCAGTGGGGTATTTCCATATGAATTCCCCGGTGGTAGCATTCAATGCATAAAGGTTGTTGTCATAGGCACCGATATAAAGCACACCTTCGTGGTAAGTTGGCGTACCACGAATTTCATCCTCGCATTCGAAAACCCATAAGGATTTTACTGGTTCGATTGATTTTATAAACTCTGTTTTATTGTAATCTCCCAACATCCCTGTATCTTTGGCGATGGAAAGTAATGCATCTCGCATGGCAGCGACGTTCTTGAAACGGTCTGACGCGTTGTATTCCAGTGCTGTGTTTACGATGTTTTCCAGCTCTATCGATATATTTGGATTTATCTGCCTGATAGGTCTTTCGGAAAAGGTGAAAGGTGTTTCGATTCGAGGATCTTTTTTTGTTATTGCATGATGGAGGGTCGCACCTAAGGCGTAAATATCGACTGCTGGAGTTGCTTCTCCTCGGTATTGTTCCGGGGGTGAATAACCTTCTGTTCCAACCATCGTTCCTTTTTGACCAGCTTGAAATGCTTTAGCGATTCCGAAATCAACCAGCACAATATCATTGTTTGGTGTGATCATGATATTAGCCGGCTTCATGTCACGAAAGATAATGGGCTGCGGTTTGTGATTGTGCAGATAGGATAAAACATTGCATAGTTCTATTGCCCAGGCACAGATTTGAGTCTCTGACAAGAAATCTTTAGATTGGGTGATGATCGATTCAAGCGTATGTCCATAAATATATTCCATGACCAGATACGATTGCGAACCGATCGTAAAATAATCATGGATTTGCGGAACTGAGGAATGATTCAGGGAAGCTAGGATGTTTGCTTCACGTTCAAATGTTTTTACTGCGTTAGAACGTAATAAGTCATCAGGAGCGCGATTGACCATTTCTTTGATAGCGATCGTTTTTCTTACGGAAAATCTCAAATCCCGCGCTAGATAGACTGTGCTCATACCCCCAGATCCGACCAGGTTTTCAATCTGGTAACGGTCTTCTAGAATGGTTCCGGGCTGTAGTTTCTCTTGGTCACCAGAATCCTTTTTAGAAAACAAGCTTGTTGTTATTCTGTTGGTATCCAGATCACGCCCTCTCAGTGTTATATATCGATCCAGACATCACATTCCTTCTACGGGTGGGGAAGTACCAGCTTTAAACCTTGATATTGAAAACGAAGCTAAAGGATGATTGGATAATTACCTGGTGTTGAACATCCCGCTGGTTGTTCCCAACTATTTGCCCAGTGCGTCGATTTTAAATTTTGGTTCAGGTAAATGATTTCCCTTGATTATAGCCTGCTATCTCAGGTAATGCAATCGACAACGTGTATCAACTTGGTACACCCACTCATAACCAGCTTCAGGTTTGTCTTACTGTGTGTCGCCTTGTCAACCTTTCTCTTCCCAAAATGCATTTGCCTCATTATAATCGCGAATGTTCAAATTCAGCAAATGATTTTGCATCCTATAGAGGTATTTTACCTTCTATCTTGTTTGCAGTTTATCAGCCTAAAACACCATTCTAATCCAGATTCACAAACGGATAGATTTTAAAATGACAGATTACACTTATTATCAATCTCCCTATTCATGGCGATATGGTAGTCCAGAAATGCGGAAAATCTGGAGTGAAATCCATAAACGAGAGATTTGGCGTTTTCTCTGGGTAGCATTGGCAGAAGCACAGCTCAAGTTTGGTTTGGTAGAAACGGATCAGTTAAAAGACTTACAAGCCCATATGGCAGAGGTGGATCTATCACGATCGTTTGAGTTTGAAACACAACTCAAACACGACCTGATGGCTGAATTAAAAACCTATGCGGAACAATGTCCTGTTGGTGGCGGGATCATTCATCTCGGTGCAACATCTGTCGATATTAAAGACAACACTATAGCTCTGCAATGTAAGGAGTCTTTACGCCTTATTCTGGACAAACTGGAGTTTTTATTGCTACAGTTTGCTGAAAAAATCGAAAATTTTGCTGATATCCCGTTAATAGCTTTTACTCATCTGCAACCTGCGGAACCTTCAACGTTGGGTTATCGCTTTGCCCAATATGCGCAAGATCTGCTTTCGGACTGGCACGCGATCAACCGCGTCTATCTTGAAATTAAAGGGAAAGGATTTAAAGGTGCGGTCGGTACCAGTGCTTCTTATGCAGAGCTTCTTGGTGTCGAAAACCTACCTAAATTTGAATCAATCCTCTCAGAGAAGTTAGGGCTTTCTTTTTATATGGTCACTACTCAGACTTATCCTCGTAAGCAGGAGTATGATATTCTCAATTCCCTTGCCGGAATGGCTGCAGTGATTTATAGGTTTGCCTTTGACCTGCGTTTTCTTCAGTCTCCTCCAATCGGGGAGTTAGCTGAACCTTTTAGCCGTGATCAGGTAGGATCATCTGCCATGCCATTTAAAAGAAATCCTGTTCGGAGTGAGACACTCAATTCATTAGCTCGATGGTTGGCTCAATTTCCAAGGACAGCTTGGGATAATGCAGCTCACTCTCTTCTCGAACGCACATTGGATGACAGCGCAAACCGTCGAACGATTTTACCTGAAGCATTTTTAATTTCGGATGAGTTGTTGAGCATTGTTACTGAAATTGTGGATGATATCTTTATTAATGAAACCTCGATCGCTCAAAATCTGCAGATATACGGTCCCTTTGCAGCTACAGAGCGGTTGCTGATGGCGCTTTCTAAAGAAGGAGCTAACCGTCAAGAGATGCATGAACGCTTGCGCGTTCATTCACTCGCAGCTTGGGAGACTGTACGAAGCGGAGAGGAAAATCCCCTGAGTTCCTTAGTAGCAAGTGATCCGGTTTTCCGGCGATTCTTTCCTGAAGATAAAATCCGCTCCTTGATGGATTCCAGCACTTATTATGGTGATGCACCGCAAAAAGCCCGTGCCTTCGCCTCTGCCATCCGAGAACAACTCGGTGCTAAATAGAAATTGAATACTCCCGTTGTCTTAGGTGTTATCTAATAAGCAAGAATCCGGGATTTATCCGTGGGGTGGTGACAGCGTTGACTTTCCACTGGAATTCAAATTCTGCTCAAGTTAAAAAATTTTTGCCTGATTAAATGATCCTTATGTGATGATGATCAACAAAAATCCATTTTCTCACGAACTTTCTGTTCCCTTCGATGATGTCCTCCTCACGCGGTATGATCCGAAATGTTTCCTGATCAAATGAATATATCCTCAATTCTAGCAACTCACATAAAACCTAATATCCCAAAAATTAATTTGATACCTTCGGTTGTACTGTCTGTGGCATCTTCCGTTATATGTATAGGCGCTATTATAAGAAGCTGTAGAAATTTTCAAAAACACTCACCTGGGTGTAATTGGAGATCGTTTCGTGGGGATTGGGGACCGTTGGTAGTTTATTGCCCTGCTATGTAAACAGGTTTCTGAGTTAAACAATCCCGGGAAAATGGTCAATAAGATCACGACACTTTAGTTGACCATAGCGGACGAGGAAGAAGCGGTTTGGCGAACATTGGAGGAGAAGTTCATCTCTGTCCACTGTTTACTATCCCTTGGTTATTAGCGGAACGTCTGAGGTGCTGGTGGCTTGTTGTCCAGGATGACCTCGATTTGTTCCATCACGTCAGGGGTAAGTTTGGGGACGAAATTTAAGGCTTTCATGTTCTCTTTTACCTGTTCTACCCGAGATGCACCAGTGATTGTGGTGCTGACATTCGGGTTCTTCAAGGTCCATGCTAAAGCTAATTGAGTCATGCTGCCACCAAGGTCCTTGGCGATAGGCATGAGTTTCCGAATTTTCTCAATTGCTTTTAATGCCTCATTATCGGTAAACCAGTCGCGCAGCCATTCATAACCTTCCAGAGTACCGCGGGACCCTTCAGGAATACCCTGGTTATATTTACCCGTCAGTAATCCTCTGGCTAATGGACTGAAGATGGTTGTGCCCAAGCCAATCTCTTTATAGAGGTGGGCGTATTCACTTTCGACTCGCTTACGATAGAACATGTTGTATTGGGGTTGTTCCATCTGTGGGGGAATGAGATGCTCGCGCCGAGCGACAGCATATGCTTCCATGATTTGGGCTGCGCTCCATTCGCTGGTTCCCCAGTATAAGGCTTTGCCCTGGTTGAGGACATGGTTGAAAGCACGTACAGTTTCTTCGATAGGTGTATTAACATCAGGACGATGAGCAAAGATTAAATCCACATAGTCCAGCTGTAACCGCTTGAGGGCAGCGTTGGTACCTTCTAAGATGTGTTTACGGGATAGTCCTTTATCGTTCGGCCCTTCTCCGCCCCAAAATATTTTTGTGGATACCACCAGGTCGGAACGCTTCCAACCGGCTTTTTTGATCACCTTGCCCATAATGGTTTCAGATTCCCCACCCTCATAGGCCTCCGCGTTGTCAAAAAAGTTCACTCCGGCATTGTAAGCGGTTTTCATCATATCGTAAGCCAGGTCTACATCAGCCTGTTTCCCAAAAGTTACCCATGATCCAAAAGATAAAGCGGAGACCTGCAGTCCAGCAGATCCTAGACGTCTATATTCCATTGCTTCCTCCAATTGATTTGATTTTTTCTAATTATTATGATGCAAAAACAACGGAAAGGTTACGGTCAAGCCTTTGCTAATCTTGGTTGTAGCCGTTGCCTTCCGAATTGCCATCTTTCTTCAGAAGGCGCAGCCAATAATGGGTAACTTTGCTTCTGGTAATCTACTCCTGGTTGTAATGGGAAGATCGTCTTTCCATCCATTGGGGCAATGTATCCCCCGGCTTCCTGGGTGAGTAGCCAGCTGCCCGCGAAATCCCAAATTTTGGGAGTTACCTCCAAAGCGAGGATCGCACTCCCCCTGGCGATTGTAGATAATCCATACCCTGCCGAACCCAGGATGCGAGGTTTATAGGGGATTTCGACCTGGTAATTGCGATGAGTACGAGAGCAGCACGAGAAAAAGGTCACTGTGTGGGCATAAATCCGCGGTTTAAGCTGAAGTTGCTGGTCGTTGAGGAAGGCACCTTTCCCATACTCAGTGGTAAACAGATCGTTCAACAAGGGAAAGTAAAGGACAGCCAGGTCAGGCATTCCATCCTTCAGGCGTGTGAGTAAAACACCCCAATAATGCAGACCTAGGGAGAAATTTGTTGTGCCATCCAGCGGGTCGATCACCCATACGAAACGTTTTCCAGTTGGGTAGATCGTATTTTCCTCTTCAGACAAGATCCCATCCACCGGGAACGCCTTGTGGATTTTTTCGCGAATAAGGAGATCTACAGCCAGGTCGGCTTCAGTGACAACGGTTTTATCGTCCTTGAGCTCTTGTGTAATTCCGTTGGTTCGGTAATAACCCAGGAGGACTTTTCCTGCGTCTAATGCTAGCGTCCGAGTGAAGTCCATTATATTGTTCATCTGGGAGAGTATAACATACCGTAGGAAATATCCGATGAAATCTGGTATTCCTAAAACAACCTTCGATCTAAATTTATTGGGTCAAAATCCCCAACTTAAGAAACCGATATCAGCCTTGTAAGTCAGGCATTCTTCCCAGCCAGAATACGAAATAAACC
>CAZTJD010000063.1:0-22574 GCA_964613985.1 uncultured Anaerolineales bacterium | reverse complement strand
GGAGGGATGGCCGAGTGGACGAAGGCGCCTGTCTTGAAAACAGGTATGGAGCAATCCATCGTGGGTTCGAATCCCACTTCCTCCGCCTGTTTACACGATCACAAGATCGGGGAGGTGCCAGAGTGGTTGAATGGGGCCGCCTGCTAAGTGGTTGTCGGGTTTATAGCTCGACCGCGGGTTCGAATCCCGCCCTCCCCGCCTGTAAGCCCTCGTAGCTCAGTGGATAGAGCACTTGGTTGCGGACTAAGGGGTCGTGCGTTCGAGTCGCACCGAGGGCGCCTTAAAGGAGCGGTCTGTCCGCTCCTTTTTCGTTACCTATGGCTGAAATCGAGTACACTGATCTACTTATTATTGGAGCTGGACCAGCAGGGTTGTCTACAGCATTGCACCTTATCCAGGAGGATCCTTCCTGGAAAGAGCATATGATCTTGCTCGAAAAGGAAACCCACCCAAGGTCGAAACTCTGCGGAGGAGGTATTACCCGAATCGGCTTACAGACCTTAAGGGATTTACACTTCCCACTCCCACTCCCTATTGATCAGTCCAGGGTAGATAACATTTACCTCAAGTATAAGAGCCGGATTATCCACGTACGCGGTAAACCGTTGTTTGTCGTATTTGACCGCCCAGCATTTGATCATTATTTGGTACAACAAATAAAATTGCGAGGAATCAGGATACATGAGGATGAACCAGCTTTGTCCATTTCAATAAACCAAAACCATATCCTGGTTCATTCAAACAAGAGGGACTATCGGGCGAAAATGGTTGTCATTGCAGACGGCACATCTGGGGCGATCAGTAATGCCATTAAGGACACCCCTGAGCCTAAGCGAATCAGCCGGACTTTAGAAATTTGGGCGCCTGCGAGTTCAACATCACCTCGTTTTTTACAACAGTCAGCCTTGTTCGATTTTGATTACCTATCGAGTAACCTTCAGGGTTACTATTGGGAATTTCCTTCTAAAGTCAGTGGCAAATTGGGTCACAATCGTGGAGTCTACGATTCTCGCATGGCTCGTAAAAAAAACCGGGCTAACCTAACTGGGATTTTAGGTAGGGCCTTGGACACTACTAATGTTGACGCGATCATTGCACCGCTAAAAGGTGCGACTATTCAATGGTTTAGCCCAAGAAATACAGTTTCTAAAACTCGTGCTATTTTGGTTGGAGATGCTGCTGGTGTCGATGTACTTTTCGGTGAAGGAATAAGCCCATCTTTATTGTATGGCAAAATCGCTGCCAAAGAAATATGTCATGCCTTCCATAATAATAACTTTAATTTCAGCACTTATAAACAGAAGCTTCTGACATCCAGGCTGGGTCGCTATTTACTCATACGTTGGCTTGTGGCTATCTATATTTATCACCTTGGAGATCGAGCATTGTTTTCCCATCTTTTATGGACAATCGGACAAATCCTGGCCTCAATTTGGCGATGTCGGCGTCTCTATTAATATTGCTAACAACTGGATATCATTATTAGACTAATCATAGATCTCCAAGAGAACTGCTGCTAGAGGTCTTTTGCATAATCTCAACCTCAAAAAAGGTTGGTTTGGCTTTCCTACCAGCCAAAAATATCGCCCAGACGCTAAACCATTTATTTTAAAAAAGACAAGAAATATTCATTCAGGAAGTATTCATCACTATGGAAAATGATAAAAGACAGATTTTACTCACCAATGATGACGGGATATTTTCTCCAGGGTTGTGGGCAGCAGCAAGCGCACTTGCGGACCTGGGTTTCGTAACAGTTGTTGCCCCAAGAGAACAATATTCTGGTGCTGGTCGCAGCTTTCCTCTTCATTCTGATGGAATTATTGAATTAAAACAGGTTCAAGTAAATGGACAAAATTGGGTTGTTCATGCTGTAGGTGGCTCACCAGCCCAAGCAGTTTTGCATGGTGTATTAGAGGTTCTACCTCGTGTACCTGACCTTGTTGTATCAGGGATTAATTTTGGTGAGAATGTTGGGACAGGAATCACTGCTTCTGGAACTGTTGGTGCAGCCCTGGAAGCAGCTAGTATGGGTATCCCGGCTTTAGCTGCTTCCCTGGAAACCCCAATCGAACACCATCTCTCCCTTTCGGAAGAGATTGATTTTTCAGCAGCAGCTTATTTCACAAAGTATTTTGCTAGGGTCCTTTTGAACAAGAAAATGCCCGAAGACGTAGATGTGTTAAAACTAGATGTCCCCTTTAATGCTGCAATCGACACTCCATGGGAAATCACCAGGATATCTAGAGTCAGAATATTTGAAGCGATCCCTCCACAACGAAAAGAGTGGAATGAACCTGGTCAGGTTGGTTATAAATATAGATCAGATATCCAATCCGTAGAACCTGGTACAGACACATACACCTTACGAATTAAACAAGCTATCTCCGTAACCCCATTGAGCCTCGATCTGACCTCAAGGGTGGATCTCGAGAAATTGAGACAAGAATTTCAAGCCTAATCATCTTTATTATTCAGAACAGACAGCATTTCTTGGTGTATATGAGCGTTGGTTGCCACAATGGAGGGTGTAGGGGATAGGAAATTTGGGCCTCCCTGAACATCTGTTACTTTCCCATCCGTTTCTTCCACAATAATCCTGCCTGCAGCAATATCCCATGGCTGATTACGAACCTCCCAGAAGCCATCAAAACGAACAGGAGCGATATACTCCAGATCAATAGCAGCAGGTCCCAAGCGTCTCCCCCCTCTCGAAAGCAGGATCTGGTCTCCCTTTCTATTAAATACAAGTGATTGATTTACCAGGTTGAATATTGTTTAAGCTACTTCTTTATCGCTCACCTGCCAGTTCAGCTGATAATTGGTTAAAAAAATCATTTAGGAATGCATGTCTTCCTTTAGCGATGGCACGACCTGACAGAGTAAACATTTGGTCTTTCAACTTACTGAGTTTAAATAAATATTCATGATAAGGTGTATGTGACTCGCCCGGTTCTTTCTCACTGGTCCGTAAAAACCGATCTGATGGCTTAGCATACAGGTCTTGCTCAGCTAATACAGCGTAAGCTATTGCCCGAACGGCACCAATTGCTCCAATAGCATCCAACTTATCCGCATCGAATAGTACCTTCGCTTCAAGTGTCTGCGGTTGTTCGGATTTGTCACGAAAACGATGAGCACGAATACAGTGCTGCACTGCTGATATTCTGTCTTTTGACCATCCCTCTTTGGAGAGGACCTTCGCTGCAAATAACGCCGATGCATGTTGGTGTTCGAGGCGTCCCTCGCCTACTCCTGGTCCTTCAGCATCATGAAGTAAAACCGCAGCCAGGACGATTTCGACATCAGCTCCTTCCCGCCTCGCCAGTCTCTCTGCCATGCGATACACTCGCAGAACATGATTATAACCATGTACCGGGTCTTTCTGACTATACCATTGTCGGGCTTGCTGAAGGGTCGGCATCAGATCATCACTTCAGAAAAGGAATACTGTTCCCACTGAGAAAGAAGATGAGCACTGCGATCACGAGGATGACTACACAACCACATGAAAAGATCTTTGTTGTCAACTTGAGAAATAATTTAATAAGCACCCAAATCAAGCCAATAACCAGGAGAATTATGAGAAAGGGAAACAACTGACCAATCATAGAAACCTTCCTTCTGCATTAAATTGGGTAGGTTCTTCCATTTTTAATGACCTTCCAAACAAGATTTGTTCCAAAACGATACCCCAGTTGGCGGTAGTCTTCAATATCTAAAATCACCAAATCAGCTTGCTTGCCGGGTTGGATAGAACCGACCTTATCAGCCAGACCGATTGCCGCAGCAGCGTTTAAGGTTGCAGCAACTATTGCTTGAGCAGGTGTGAGTTTCAAATATCTACAGCTCAAGGCAATAGCAAACTGCATATTCTCACACCATGCTGTTCCAGGATTCAAATCCGTAGCAATTGCCAGGATGGCATTTGCATCAAGAAGTTCCTGAGCGGGGGTGTAATACCCTTCCGCAAGTCCAAAGGGGGTACAAGGTAAGGATACAGCAACGGTGTCAGACTCACCCAGGGCTTTGATATCCTGTGATGAAGTCACCACAAGGTGATCTGCAGACACAGCCCCTAAACCTGCTGCGAGAGCAGCCCCACCCAAGTTATCAAACTCATCAGCATGGATCTTTAGAGCAAAACCTAGATTTTTCGCAGTTTCCAGGATTTGACGGGATTCCTCAAGCGAAAACGCACCAGTTTCACAAAACACATCGACAAATGGCAATGGAGGTGCAGTCTGAGTATCAAATTGAGCAGGCCACCATTTTTTAAGTGCAGGAAGCATCTGGCTGCAAACTAGATTCGTATACCCTTCAGGATCATCTTTGAATTCAGGCGGAAGCGCATGCGCCCCCAGGAAAGTAGGGACCAGGTCCAGAGGTCCTTCTCGGTTAAGCTCGAGAATGGTTTTCAGCATCTTAAGTTCATTTTGTGTATCCAACCCATAGCCAGTTTTTGCTTCTGCTGTCGTGGTGCCATGGGCAAACATTGCCTGAATCCGCTTTTTTGTTTCGTTTACCAACTGTGAGATACTTGCCTGACGAGTTTGGCGTACGGTGGATATGATCCCACCACCTGAAGCCATGATATCCAGGTATGTCTTCCCCTGGAGTCGCATTTCAAATTCCAAGGCACGATCTCCTGCCCAGACCAGATGGGTATGAGGGTCGATAAAACCGGGCATGACAACCCGACCACCAGCGTCGAGTTTTTCAGGGTCTTCATAAATTCGGCGCATATCCTCGCTGGGACCGATAGCGACAATGGTTTTATCTTCTATGAGTACTGCGCCTTTTTCGATGATACCAAGTTCACCTAAATAACGACCACGCTGCGGTTCTCCAGAAATCGTTAGCAACTGTGAAGCATTGTGAATTAACATAGAGTCCATTATCCCACGAAAATACTTGAATCAATCTTAAAAGAAATACCAATCTCTCATTTGCAATTCTTTAAGATTACAAGTATAATCATTCCACAAAGAAACTTCACCCTGTCATCGCGAGTAAATCCACACCGTGTTTATCGCTGCTCAAAATGAAAGGGGCATTACCTATCATTGAGAGCAGAACAACGTGGAGCGAAGCAATATTAATCTCAGCGCGGGAAATTGCTTCGGCGGTGAGACAGTCGTGCATTTCTAGCATAAAGTTTTTTAATAGGAACACCCTTTGCGGAAGTCAAGGCTTTTGCGACGAAGTGATCTCTATCAGCTAAATCGGAAATTGCTTCGACAAATTTTATGTTACTCGCGATGAAACACAAAGTTTCTTTGAGGTAGAACATTACCACACTGCGGAAATAAGAAATTAGACCATAATGGTGAAGATAAGCTGGGAAAACTTAAAACCCTCTAGTACTGAAAAGTCTGTGACATATGCGATCAAACATCTTATGCATTGAAGGAAAGTACTCTGGATCACCCACCTTTAATGCTGCTTTGATTAAGAAGGGCTACAAGGTTCACAGAGAATTTACTGGCAAAGAAGCATTAAAAAAACTTGAGAAAAGAGATTACCACGTTGTTGTGGTCAATGCTCCTTCAATGCGCACAACTGGTCTTCGGATATGTCAATCGATTCGCCAGAATCATAAAGGTCTACCTATCATCTTGATCAGCGAAAATGGAAAGAGCTACAACGTATCTGAAGTCGATGCCAATTTGGTTTTGGAACTACCTTTTACTATCCGAAAATTACACAACAGAATCAAGCCGCTGATTCCCAATGAAAGTAACAAATTATTGAAAGCCGGACCTATTCATTTAGATAAAGAGAGACTCCTGGTAAAGTGCCAGAAAAAAGAAACCAAGTTAACCCCCAAAACCGCTGCTCTATTGACCATGCTGATCGAATGGAAAGGGGAGGTCCTAAAACGTGATCAACTCTTCAGCGAAGTGTGGGAGACCGATTTTACAGACGATACCCGAACTCTTGATGTACATATAAGTTGGCTCAGGCAAGCAATTGAAGATGATCCCAGAAATCCAGAATTTATTAAAACCCTGAGGGGTATTGGATATCGATTGGATGTATGACTTCTGAATCTCTCGGAACACTTCCTGGGGAATAGGATTCCAGACTTATAATAATTCCTCACAAATACTGTGAGGAATTCACATTATTATCCAAAGTAAGTAAACTTTCTGCCATAATGATATCGATGCTCGTTATATTCATCATCGGTTTCTTAAACAAACTTTTTTATGCCAATGAATAAAATCTACCTTGCTGATAATCTACCCATCCTAAAAACCTTTCCAAATGATTTTGTTGATCTAATTTATATCGATCCTCCCTTCAACACTGGCAAAAATCAAAGCAGAACTCAACTAAAAACCGTTCAACACGCCAACGGCGACCGGAAAGGATTCACGGGAAAACAGTACAAGACAATTGAATTAGGCACCCGTGCATACTCAGATATTTTTGACGACTACATCGCTTTTCTCGAACCAAGACTCACCGAGGCCTATCGAATACTTGCTCCAACAGGTACCTTTTATTTTCACATCGATTTTCGAGAAGTTCACTATTGTAAAGTACTCCTGGATCGGATTTTTGGTCGAGAATGTTTTTTAAATGAGATCATCTGGGCGTACGATTTTGGTGGAAGATCAAAGAAAAAATGGCCAACCAAGCATGACAACATCCTGGTTTATATAAAAAACCCCAAACAATACACATTCAACCTGGAAGATATCGATAGAATCCCATACATGGCGCCAGGTTTGGTTAGCGCCCAAAAAGCTGCTAAAGGGAAATTGCCAACAGATACCTGGTGGCACACTATTGTCGGAACGAACAGCAAAGAAAAAACGGGCTACCCTACCCAAAAACCTATCAGTATTCTTACTCGAATCATTAACGCATCGACAAACAGTGGGGATCTTGTAATAGATTTCTTCGCAGGAAGTGGTACAACCGGGGCAAGTTGTTTACAATTAGGTAGAAGATTTATATTGATTGACAACAATGAGAGTGCATTGCAGGTGATGTCAAAAAGGTTCAAAGGAAATCCGACGATCGAGTGGATTGGTTTTGACCCCACCCCATACGAGAAATAAAAAAACCCCTTGGTGGACCAAGGGGTTGCAATCATCAGCATCTCATCCTACTTTACAAATTTCCTTTTTAGCAAATCCTTGAGCGTAGGCTGTCCAATTTCCTGGAGTTCGTAGCGGACTCTCTGAGAGGGCTTGTTGATTTTTAGAATCCGCCCCAGGTCAATAGGAGTACCAACAATCACCAGGTCAACATTGGTATTGTTGATCGTTGCCTCAAGTTCTCTCACCTGCTCATCACTATACCCCATCGCTGGTAGAACATTCCCGGTCGTTGGGTACTTCATGTAGGTCTTTTTAATTGAACCTACTGCATAAGGTCGCGGGTCAACGATCTCTGCTGCCCCGAACCTTCGAGCCGTTACCCAACCTGCGCCGTAAGCCATCTCTCCATGGGTCAAAGTTGGCCCGTCTTCAATTACCAGAACGCGTCTACCACGAATAGCAGCTGGATCATCTACAAACAAGGGGGAAGCAGCTTCAATAATTTCAGCACCTGGGTTGATCTCATGCAAGTTATCACGAACGGTGATGATATTCTCTGGTGCAGCTGTGTCCACCTTATTGATGACGAACACATCAGCTGTCCGTGCCACCGCCTCACCAGGATAATAGGAAATTTCATGCCCGGGTCTATGCGGGTCTGCAACGACGATTTTGTAATCAGAAACATAAAATGGCAGGTCGTTATTTCCTCCATCCCAGAGGACGATGTCCACCTCCGCCTCTGCCTGGCGCAGGATGGCTTCATAATCAACACCTGCATAAACAATCACCCCGTTGACGATATGAGGCTCATATTCTTCCCGTTCTTCAATGGTGCAGTCATGGATATCCAGGTCTTCGAGTGTGGCAAAGCGCTGGACGGTTTGTTTAACTAAGTTCCCATAGGGCATCGGATGGCGAATGGCAGCGACCTTAAAGCCCATCTCGCGGAGAATTACCGCAACCCGGCGAGTCGTCTGACTCTTGCCGCTGCCTGTTCGCACTGCGCATACTGAAACGACCGGTTTAGTAGACTTCAACTGGGTAGAGTTCACTCCCATTAATCGGAAGTCAGCTCCTGCAGCCAGCACTGCAGAGGCTTTATGCATAACATAATTGTACGGGACATCACTGTAAGCAAAAATAACCTGCTCAATTCCTTTCTCTCTAATTAATGATAGTAAATCAGTTTCAGGATAAATGGGAATCCCCTGGGGATATAATGATCCTGATAATTCTGGTGGATAAAGACGTCCCTCTATATTGGGGATTTGGGTTGCAGTAAAAGCCACCACTTCGTGATCCCTATTCTCCCGAAAGTAGACATTAAAATTATGAAAGTCTCTTCCAGCAGCACCCATGATCAGTGTCTTAATCGGCATGTCCTCTGTCTCCTTGTTTATGTTTATATTAAATACTGCCTCGAATATAATGGTTTTTATCGCCGGGATGTCAACATCCTGTAAATTATCTTTTCAAACCTTGATAAGATACTTGAAATCGGGATTTCAAAAACCAGATGCAGTTTGCTATCAATATCTTCTAAATAATCTTGATGATCAACGAGACACCAAAAGTAACTCATTTTCCAATCATGTGGATGGCTTTGCAAGATACTTCTCTCCTGATCACCCAATTACTTTCATCACATTACTTCTGGCGCCTCGATGCCTAACAGTTTTAATAAATTAGCCATGGATTGGCGAGCAGCAGCAACCAGGAAAAGTCGATAAGCACGTACTTCCGCCTCTGCTTGAATCACTGGGCAACTGCGGTAAAAATCATTAAAAGCCTTTGCCAGGTCATAAGCATGGTTGGTTATCTGCAAAGTTTTATATTCATCCGCAGCTCGTTGTATCTCAGCTGGGACCCGGGAAATCATGTCGATTAACTGCACCTCACTTGCCTCCAACGCAGCTAATGGGAGTGGCACGATGGTTCCACCCAAACCTCCAGCTCGTTTGAGAATACTGGTAGCCCGGACGTGTGCATACTGGATATAAGGCGCAGCCTGACCGTTGAAATCCAAGGCAGCTTCCCAATCAAATGTGACGGTCTTGGTATTATCTCGTGCCAGCATCGGAAAACGCAAAGCTCCCAATCCAACAGCATTGGAAACCTTATGCTTTTCCTCAACTGTAAGGTCTGGATTTTTCTCCTCAACTACTGCCAGAGCTCGTTCCCTGGCTTCACGAATCAGATCTTCCAATAAAACGATCGTCCCCTCACGAGAAGCCATCACCACATTTCCTGGTAGATTTACAATTTCGTAGGGAATGTGAAAGCATTTCTTGGGTTCCTCATACCCGGTAATTTCCAATGTTTTCCAGACTTGCTGAAAATGCAAGGTTTGCCTGACATCGACAACATAAATCGAACGTGAAAGCTGAGGATAATCCTGGAATTTCTTTAGGGTTAAAGCAAGGTCTTCGGTCTGGTAAAGGGCGGTGCCATCAGAGCGTAACACGACCAGGACGCGGTAAGTTTCTTTCTTGTTCCCTAACAATTCATCCAGCTTGACGATGACTGGGCCTTCCGGACGTTCATCGGCAGCTATCCCCTGGTCAATCAACATCTTGACAATTTCCTTACCCGGAGCTTCCATTTGAGAATTGAAGTAATAGATATCGAAATGGATATCCAGCTCTCCATAAAGCTGCTTGAATCCATCCAGAGACCATTGTCGTGTTTCCTGCCATAAAGCGACAACTTCGGGATCCTTACAATCCCACCGTGCATACAAAGCACGGACCTCCTTCTCAAGCTCGGGGTCTTCATCCAGGCGGTGGTTAGCTTCCACATAGATATCCCCCATCCACTGGGTGATATCGGATGGAGGCTTTTCTCCCGCGTGACGAGTTAGATAATTCCATAACCACTTGATAACATGTAGACCAATATCACCGGGATAGTTCGCTCGTACCACCTCATAACCGGCAAATTCTAAGATTCGGCTGAGGGAATCCCCCAAAATCGCACTGCGCAGGTGACCAACATGGAAAGATTTATGGGTATTAGGTTGTGAATATTCGACCATCACTTGCTGGTCTTTGCGATCCCCTCGACCAAAGTTATCCCCCCGACCGAGGACAGATTGCAAAACCCGGCGGCTAAACTCACGAGTCTCAAAATAAAAATTGAGGTACCCCCTAACTGCTTCTACTCGTTTAAAACCCTCGGGAGTATCCAGGGTATCTGCAAGACCCATTGCAAGTTCCTGAGCTCTCTCCGGGATATTTACCCGCTTCCCAGAACGTGATTCCTGAGCAGCAATTGGGAATAAAGGCGTTGAAATCCCCCACTCCCCTCGAAATGGAATGGGTTGCCAATTAATATCAGCGGAGATTGGAATATTTTTCTTTGTAAAATAAGCCAGGATTTCCTTTGTGATTTTCTTTTGTTCAATTTCAAACATGAGCAAACCTGCAATCAGATGCTAGGATGTTGATGATAGTTTTCATCAAATCAGGCAAAATTATAACACCCGGAAACCATAATTAATGCCTAAAGTCTTAGAAAGACCAATAGCCTTACTAATATAAATGTGTCCCTCAGTGGTAGGTGTTCCTGACGGATCATTCGCATCACTTTAGCGCCTTCAGGACAGAAAACGAGCAAAGCGGGAGCTTTCATATAAGCTCCCGCTGGATGTTTACTAATAAAGTTTTAGACGCCAGTCTGGGATAATTTATGCTTGCTGCTCTTCGAGGACAGCTAATTGTTTCATCAGGCGACTTTTTCGACGAGAAGCGTTGTTCTTGTGTATCACACCTCTTGCTGCTGCTGTATCCAGGGCACTAACCGCATCTAGAATTGCCTTCCGAGCGTTTTCCACATCACCGCTCTCGATAGCAACGCGAGCCTTTTTCACAAAAGTGCGTGCTCGACCTCGGAAAACACGGTTACGGGTGCGGTGCTTCTCATTTTGTCTTATTCTTTTCTGGGCTGATTTTGTATTAGCCAAGCCAAACCTCCACAACTTGGGATTTATCTTTTATCATGGCGGCCTATTTTACACGAAGTTGTTCGTTATGACAAGTGATTAACAGGATTCTAATTGTTTTATGGTAACATCATAATACCCCAGGTCGACTGGGTGATCGCAGTGCAAGGGAACTTCCTTGCGGTGAGGAAAGTCCGCACTCCACAGAGTATGGTGCCGGATAACATCCGGAAGGGAGCAATCTCTTGGATCGGGCCACAGAAACATACCGCCAAGCTCAAACCCGTGCGTTCTGCACAGAGTTGAGCCGTAAGGGTGAAATGGTGGTGTAAGAGACCACCGGCGCGGCAGTAATGTTCGCGACCGGGCAACCCCCACCAGGAGCAAGGCCAAGCAGGGATGAGGAGTTACTCGCTCCATTCGAATCCCGGGTAGGCTGCATGAGGCACGCTGAGAAGCATGTCCCAGATAGATGATCACCCAGGTGGTGGCAGGGAGGAAGTCTTTCGGGATGTAAACCTGTAACCACCACTGGACAGAATGCGGCTTATAAGTCGGCCTGGGGATTTTTTTAATCACATACCCGTCAGAATTATTTGGGATTTTCCCAATAAGTGAAACCCTAATCAAGTCTTTACTAAACCACAGAGGAAAATAAATGGCTACAACCGATCTAAACATTCCTCTCGAAACTGTAATCGGAATCTTATCCGACCTGGTGCAGATCAACTCCATCAATCCGTCTCTTTCTCCGGAGGGGATGGGAGAAGTGGAAATTGGCGCCTATGTTGCTGATACTTTATCCAGCATCGGTCTAGATGTCACCACCTACACACTCGCACCCGGCAGGATGAATGTGGTTGGAGTCCTGAAAAGTCACCTGAAAGATCGCCATAAAGGTCGTTCCCTATTGCTTAATGCCCATATGGATACAGTCGGTGTGGAGGGGATGCAGGGCGATCCTTTCGGGGCAGAAATTCAGGATGGCAAACTTTATGGGAGAGGCGCACAGGACATGAAAGGAAGCCTGGCAGCAATGATTACCTCTGCGCAAGCACTTCGTAACAGCGGCGTGGAACTGGGTGGGGACTTACTGGTTACTGCCGTTGCCGACGAGGAGTACGCCAGTATGGGTACCGAGGACCTGGTCAGGCATGTCACAACAGATGGGGCAATCGTCACCGAACCCACCAATCTGACCATCTGTAGGGCTCATCGCGGCTTTGTCTGGTACGATGTCGAGACTTTTGGTCGAGCTGCTCATGGGAGCCGATTTAATGAGGGCGTAGATGCAAACATGCGCATGGGACGCTTCCTTTCAAGGCTCGAAGAATTGGAACAAGCGCTGCGAAAGCGTAAGCCGCACCCCCTGGCAGGTCCACCTTCCCTGCACGCTGCTCATCTGAAAGGAGGCGGTGAGATCAGTATCTATGCTGCCCATTGCCTGCTGCAGATCGAACGGCGTACCAGCCCAGGCGAGACAATCAAAGGAGCTACCGAAGAACTCCAGGGGATTCTGGATGCATTAATAAGGGAAGATCCCAGCTACAAGGCATCCCTGACGACCAAATTCAGCCGCGAACCCTTCGAGGTTCAAAGGGGAACCAGGATCGTCCAGTTGCTTGAAAAAGCCTATACCAGGAGAATTGGGGGCAAACCTAGGCACACCGGGCAGACCTTTTGGACGGATGCTGCGCTACTTTCCGAGGCCGGGATTGAGACCGTCCTCATCGGTCCGATTGGTGAGGGTTTACACAGTGCCGAGGAATGGGTAGATCTGGAGTCTGTCCTAGACCTGGCATATATCCTGGCGGAGACAGCTATCCTATATTGCCAGTAAAATCTGTTACCCGGTCGAATCTACTCAATTATGAAATAGAGTAAATGAATTAAATTAACCCACCTGTTAAAGTCATCAATAATCTTTTCCCAGCTTCCGTAACTAAAAAGGTGTCTAACTCGCTGGTTTGATAATTTCCAATCCATTTCTCTTTATAACGACAATTAAGAATACCAAAACTTACCAGTACATTGATGACCATTCTTTCGACCGCATAGTGCAGCATCTGACGGGCAAAGGACATCTCTTTAGCATTCCATTTGAGTCTTGTGGTTTCAATCACCTGATCTGCAAACCCGTCAAACGGAACAAATTGATCCGCTGTCATTGCTAATAACAAATAAAGGATATCAATCTGGAAATTGATAGGGAGATAATCCCCAATCCCGACAGGAGGGTAAGCGATCAACCAGTTTGTATGAAACCACCATGTCTCTAATAAAAACCAGACCTGAAGTGCAGGTTCGACATCCAGGAATTGTTCTCCTCTGGAAGAAAGGCGCAGTCGTCGCCCTGGTCCCCCATCTCGCAAACCCCCAATTTCCAGCAATGTGTGGATAAAATATACTGGCCAGACTTCGAATTCACTGCGGATTTCATAGATTCGATCCCCAATCTCCTTTTCTATGATTGGCGGGTTTACAAATGCCGCAGTCACATCTCTAATGGCTTTGAGCGGAAGGTTGCCCTGGGATGTCGTCCCTGTAACTTTGTGATCCCGCAGGTATTTAAGCAAAGTAACCGTATCACGGCGTAAAGGCAATGATTTGTAATGGTTTCGTTCGTTTTCTGTCAGGTCTTCGACCCAGGAATTAACTGAGGGGTAAAGAAATAATTCAGGTCCTGCTTCGCTTGAACAATAGCGCCTATAAATTCTGAGCATCTCGGATTGTTTATAGTTATTCAATACCTCATTCACCAGATCCAGATTGAAAGATTCTGAATCAAAATGGCCCCCCACCCAGAGGAGATAATTTTCATGCTCTGGATGGTCCTGGTTGCCGATTACATCGAGAAAATTTAGATAGCCATAAGTACCGCCAACATCTTCCGGTGGACAGGATCGCTCCCCCCCAAAGCAACGCGGGGAAGCATCAACTTCCTCGCTAGAGCCAATTTTCTCTACCTTTACCGTGTGCTTCCACCCGTCTCCAAAATCATAGAGATATAAAAATTGATCACCCTCAGGCGGCATTACATCCTCAACTTTATAGTCCTTCTCCTGCCAAGTTTTCCGCCAATCCAATTCATCATCATCAAAATCTCCATAATGCTTGCCATCGATGAAATACTCGTGTAAGTGGGAATTTGTCCAGCCCATTGCTAACTGGATGATGAAATGCAAATCTAAAAGGGTAATGAAACCTGGAACTTGGATGCGACGCCAGATTGCAGGTTGGATCTCATCCAGGCTGATTCGTAATTGGTATATTCTTGGAGTCATCTTTTCTTACTGCCTCAATTTATCCCAGTATATCACCCATTGTTGTTCCTTCCTTATCATTCATTGGTACAATATTCAGCATACAAACGAGCAAAGGTATGGTATGTGAACGAAATTAGAAAACCTAAACGTATCATCAACTCTGTCGCCCCAATCCGCATTTGCGATATCGGAGGTTGGACAGATACCTGGTTTGCTGGGCATGGTCGGATTTTCAACATCGGTGTCTATCCCTATGCTGAGGTCCAGATCGCGGTCTATGACAAGGATGCGGTCAACGACCGCATTGTCATCAATGCTGAAAACTATGGACAACGTTATGGTATCGATCCTGAAAAGTACTCCTCAGAACGCGGTAGGGTACGCCACCCTTTGCTGGAAGCTTCGATTGCGATCATGGAACTGCCTCAAGATCAGGCTTACGAGGTGAACATTTTTTCTGAAGCCCCAGTGGGAGCCTCCACCGGGACATCCTCAGCAGTCTCTGTCGCTCTTATCGGTGGTTTGGACGCCTTGACTCCAGGTAGGATGTCGGCTCACCAGGTAGCATTAACGGCTCAAAGGGTTGAAACGGAGTTGTTGGGAGGTCAGTGCGGCATTCAAGACCAGTTGTGTGCGGCATATGGTGGTATTAACTATATCGAAATGCACCATTATCCCCATGCCTCGGTCTACCCGATCTATATCCCTAATGAGACCTGGTGGGAGTTAGAACGGCGATTGGTGCTGATCTACCTGGGAAAATCCCATTCATCATCAGATGTCCATAAGATGGTGATCCAGTCGCTGGAAGATAGTGGGGCTGATTCGCCACAACTGGAAGACCTTCGAAAAACCGCACCCCACGCCAGAGACGCCCTTTATGAAGGTGATTTTGCAGCCTTAGGAAGATCAATGGTTGAAAACACGGAAGCACAGGGGAGACTGCATCCTGCGTTGATCAGCGAAGACGCCCGTAAAGTGATCGATATCGCCCAGAGTTATGGCGCTTTGGGATGGAAACTGAATGGTGCTGGCGGGGAAGGAGGCTCTTTGTCCTTGCTTTGTGATAAAAGAGCCGATCTCAAGCGCGCCATGATCAAGGCTATCGAAACAGAGAATCCACTTTATAAATACATCCCAACCTACCTGAGCCGGTCTGGTTTACGGGTATGGAAGCAGTTTGTATGACTAGCGAAATATCATATCAGTTTTTTAGGAAAGGATTTACATTCGACATAATTAATAAAACAGGACTAAAAAGGGAAATCCTGTATGGATGGTAGTAGAATTGTGCAAAACCCTCCGTGAAATCAAGTACAACCTAAAGAAACTGCCTGATTCGGAAGGGATATACCTATTTGTCATCTCTCGCTCATTCAATTAAACTTGGGACTTTTCCCGCTTTGATTCACAGATGAAATATCAGAAAGTCAATAACAGATATAAAGCTTTCGTTTAAAGGAAGAAATCCTTATTTCCCTGATTATGTTTGTATCAATAAAGGTGGAAGGCATTTAATGAGTACCAAAACACACCTGAAATACCTGCTCTTCGGACTCTGCCTAATAATTTTTTTATCCGTTTCGATCACAAACGGTGTAATGGCCTCACTTGATAACGAAAAAGATGATCTAGTTGACGCTATTGAGGAAGGTATCGTTAATGCAAATTCCCTTTTAGAACAAACGTTAATATTAGAAAAAACTGGTGCTGAAGAAGCTTCTAGTTTGTCGAACACATATGGGAGATATTATGATCTACCATATGGTAGAAAGGCAGCCTTGATCTCATCGACACCAATCCAGTTTAAAAAGCCAGATGGTAAATACGAATTTGTTGATAATCGGATCGTATCCATCACCAATCACGATAAATATCAATACAAAAATGCTTCTCATGCATTCTCAGTATTTTTCCCTGAAAAACCTAATAAGGACACTGATATCCTTTTTGAAACGCCTTATAGAACACAGATTCACCTGTGGAATGAAAGTGAATTATGGTATGTGAATCCTTCTGGTGCGAGGTCATTTTTTTACCAAGCAGAAAATAGCTTCGGAAAACCTGACAGGAATTCAATACGATACTCAGGTCGGTATCCAGGTATATCCGAAATATTCTCTTTGCGCTTTGAGGGGATTAAACACAGTATTGAAATCGACCAACTTCCGAGCTCCCTTGATAACATCTCCGAAGGAATACTTGAATTCGAAGAGAGGGTAATACTTCCTGAAGGCGCTATCCTTTCAATTGAAGGCACTACTCAATCTGATAATTTCATCACCGAACACAGAATTGATGTCGTGGATTCAACTGGAGAATCACTTGGTTATTTCCCGTCTCCTTGGGCGCGTGATAACGGTAGTTTAGATTTGGATATCCCTGAACAAAAACTTTCCTATAACGTAATTTTCTTTGATCAACAAACGATTGCACTAGCAGTCAGGATACCTTTTTATTGGTTAAAAGATTCCATTCGATCTTATCCGGTCACTATTGATTCCTCCTATTACTATTATGAAAACCATAGCTACGATGATTGCTATCAATTGGGTGCAGACTCACAGAATTACAATGCGGATTATTTTGGAGTAGGTTACAGCAGTGATTATGGTTTGCCATATTTTTCTGCTCTCATGACAATGCATGAAGTGAATATTCCCCCCGGAAGTACGATTAATTATTCTTCATTAAATTATTATCCCTACCAAGATCATAGCAACACAACGTCATTCAAACTACAATTTGAGAATACCGACAATGCAGATGCCTGCGCGAATGAAAACCCATCAAATCGATCCTATGTATCCCACAGCGTCGGAAGTTCATCCTATAGCACGAATTGGACTGGAGGAACATTACGCTATATTGAGGATTTATCTGCAAGCCTTCAAGACGTAATTGACCGACCTGGTTGGTCCACTGGCAATAGCGTGGGTCTTGGGTGGTTGACATACACGGCAGACGGCAGCCCTCGATATGTATACTCATATGATGGTGGTTATGCCCCTTTTTTGTATGTGGAATACACAGAACCAGAAATCAGAATTGAACCACCTGTTGGGGCTGGTCCTGAATTCTCTTTCACCAAAATAGCAAGATCAGCTCCACTATCCTCTGAAAGCACCAATTCGCCTTTCATAATCCAGTACTCCAACAATTACACGAATTTAGCTATAAACTATAAAAGTGGGGTTCCAATACACCATGAGATCAATAATTTTGACCTATTCGAAATTAAGGATGGTAAAACCAATTTAGAGGGGGAACCAAACCAGCCTCTGCTCCCGGTAAGTTATTTGCATGTCCTGGTTCCGCAAGACAGCCGTTATGTTAGGGTAGACAATGTCAGTGTGTCTTCAACCCAACTTCCTGGAACCTATTCTATTTTGCCCTCCCCAGAACTTGAACCCACTTGTGGCTCTTCCAGACCTGAAACATACTTAATCAATAGATCCAAAGACTTCTCCAATATTAAGGCAAACGAAATGTGGCCTGCGGAACCTGTGGAATATGTGAATACGTTAGTTATAAGGGGATATAAGTTCCTGGTCTTCAAAATTTCCCCATTGCAATACAATCCGGCTACCGGGATAATCATCCAAAATGAACAAATCCAATTCTCTCCAGGTTTAACTTTCGATGATCCAATCGCATTAACCTACAAGACCCACTCGGATGAATTTTCGGGTCTTACTAAACAAATATCGGATAATCCGACCGATCTCAACCTGCTTTATCCCGTAGGTGAAGACCCTTCCCCCACCAATCCAGACGTTGAATACCTGATTATCACAAGCAGTTCAATGGTAAGTAATTTCCAGGCGCTCGCTGATTGGAAAACTTCTAAAGGCACATCTGCTGTCGTTCTTACGACCGATATCATCTATGCAAATTATTCTGGTTCCGATAACCAGGAAAAAATAAAATCCGCGATCGTCGATTATACACAAAACGAAGGGACAATATGGGTTCTACTAGGAGGAGATAACACTATCGTCCCCGATAGAGATTGCTATGGCAAGGTGAATACCTCAGATGGATTAGTCATCGATAACACGATTCCGACAGACCTTTATTATTCTGGCTTGGATGACATGAACTGGGATGACGATGGTGATGCAAACGCATGTGAGGCATCGGGGGACACGATTGATTTTGGTGCCGATGTTTTCCTTGGAAGAGCTCCTGTCAGAACTGGTGGAGAAGCGAATGCCTTCGTAACTAAAGTGATGAAATATCAGGATGACCCACCTGCTGGCAACTTCGCAGAAGAAATGATTCTCATTGGGGTCGAACTCTGGAACACCTGGGACGGCAGAAGCGATGCGGACTGGCGATCGGAGAAGATGTACACTGAATTCATTGATCCATATTGGAACCCCGAAAGGCTTCGTTTCTATGACACAAATACTGATTTCGGAGGAGCAGACTACAATGTCACAGTCACTAATCTGCAAACGCAAATTAATGACGGTTACAACCATATCTTCATGGCAACCCATGGTTCAACAAGTTCCTGGTCTATGGAAAGCGGATCGAGTTTCGTTTCTTCTTATGCAACCTCCTTAACAAATACGGGTAAAGAGGGGATTGTTTATACCATGGCATGCAACACCAATGGATTTGACCATTCTTCGATTGATCCCTGTTTAAGTGAAGCCTTCATCAGGAACGCTAATGGTGGTGCGGTTGCTTATATTGGCTCCAGCCGGTTTGGTTGGGGTTGGGGGAATTTAAGTGATAACCTTGGGCCTTCTTTCCAGTATGCAAGCCAATTTTACAAACAGCTTTTTACCGGTTCACTTTCTTCCGGGAGTGGTAATGCGGATCCGAACGACTATCCAAATCACCTAGGCGCTGTGCATGCAGGACATAAGTTATATTATTCCGGTTCATCTAATATAGAAGGTGCAATGAGGTGGCTTCAGTTTAGCCTCAACTTGATGGGTGATCCCCAGTTAGAGATCTTAACACAAGACCCCAACCATTTCACGATTTATAACGATGGGACCAGCCCCCTTCAAATCACTGACATAATAAAACAAAACAGCAGCACATGGTTGACGGTAACACCTCAAGAACCCATCCCTCTTGAAATCGAACCTGGAGAATCGGTTAATGTCGGGATTTCTATAGATTCAACCGGTTTATCTTCTAACCTATACAATGACCGAATCCTGGTCTATTCGAATGATGCCGATAAGAGCCCTTATCCCGCTGGTGATCCCAATGATCCTAATGGAGGGGTGGATGTACGTCTGGAAGTGACAAGCGCTTCCCAGCCGGATTTAACAGCGACCGCACCAACTCCTTCTGTAATTCCCCCATATTATGTGGGTCAACAGGTAAATTGGAGTGTCACAGTTACAAACAATGGTGATGGCGCTGCACAGGCATCCCATGTGGGGTATTACCTTGGTGACAGCTGTAGTGATACCAGCAACTACCTCTCTAGTGATTCAACTTCTGCTCTAAGCCCTGGTGAATATGATACCGCTAGTTATCTCTATACATTCGAAGCAGGAGATGTCGGCACATCAAAATATTTTGTTGTAAAGGCGGATTACCAGGATGAAGAACCGGATGAGGAGTTTGAAAATAACAATACAAATTGCTACGGGCCGTTTGAAGTCCGTCCCGCTGGAGGAATCACTTTGAATCCGACAGGCGGATTACAAACCTCAGAGTCAGGTGGGTTCGATACTTTCACAATCGTCCTTGACAGCTTACCCACGGCGAATGTAACAATTGGAATTAGCAGCTCTGATACTGCTGAAGGATCAGTCTCGACCTCTTCAGTAACCTTTACGCCCTCAAACTGGTATATCCCCCAAACCATAACTGTAACCGGAGTTGATGACACTGTTCTGGATGGAGATATTGCCTACACAATCATTACAGCATCCGCAGTGAGCAGTGATTTAGCTTACAATGGAATAAATCCGATTGACGTTTCTGTTACAAATATTGATAACGAAACTCATTTTTACATATATATTCCAATTATCCTGCGATAAGATCCATCCTGTTTACATCATATAAATCATAAAATAGGTCCTGGTACCATTCAGGGCCTTTTTTTGTTATGGTAGGTGCAACCCAAAACTTGATAAAGAATTAAAAATCTTCAACCAACTCGTAAATAATGAACTTGTGTTGTTAGTTGCTTGGATTCTTGCTGGAACAAGGATACCTAATAAATTGGTACAACCCTCACAAAACCAATCAACAAATACGGAGGGTTCTTCCAATATAGGTTTTAATCAAACGGGTAGATAATAACCTGTTTTTATGGTACAATAATTACGAAAATCATTACAAATCCAGGAAAAATTACGATATTCACAAAGGAGTGTCTATGGATGAAAGAGATATTGCGATTCTCGCAATGCTACAAACCAACGGAAGGCGCCCTTTTACGAATATCGCCCAGGAATTGGGGGTTTCAGAAGGGACAATACGCAACAGGGTTACCAGGCTGTTGGAAGATAAAATCCTACACATTGTTGGTCTGGTAGATCCTAACAGCCTGGGATTTAATGCCCCAGCGATGATTGGCGTTTCGATCAATGAGGGGGACATCGAAAAGATTGCTTCGGAAATCGCCCAATTCCCGGAAGTAAGCTACCTCATCATGGTCTCAGGAGAATTTGACCTGTTTGTTGAAGTATTATGCAGAGATCGCCAGCACCTGGCAGACTTCTTGAACCAAGAATTAAGAAGGGTAACCGGGGTGGGGAAAACCCAGACTTTCATGACATTACGAACCTTCAAAATGGCTTATGGTGCTCCTCCGATCATCGAAAATATCAACATTTCAGAAGGCTAAGAGAAAGAACCCAAGATCCTTATGGAGGAACACATGAATGATGTCTTTGCTGTTGAACTCACCGAGGTAACTAAAACTTTCGGTCAGGTCGTGGCAGTAAAAAATGTGAGTTTACAGATTAAGAACGGGGAATTTTTCTCGCTCCTGGGTCCAAGTGGCTGTGGGAAAACTACAACATTGCGAATGGTTGGTGGTTTTGAAATTCCCACAGAAGGAAATATCAAAATATGTGGAGAAATCCAGGGGTATACACCTCCCTTCCAAAGACCAGTAAACACCGTTTTCCAGAATTATGCCTTGTTTCCCCATATGAATGTTTACCAAAATGTGGCTTTTGGCTTGCAAATGAAGAAAGTACCCAAACAAGAGATCAAAAAACAGGTTGAGGAAAATCTGGAACTCGTGCAGCTGAAAGGGATGGGAGCTCGTAAACCTGACCAGTTATCTGGAGGTCAACAGCAGCGGATCGCCTTGGCACGGGCATTAATCAACCACCCAAAGGTGTTATTACTCGACGAACCTCTCGGTGCGCTTGATTTGAAACTGCGAAAAGCAATGCAGCTGGAATTAAAAAATATCCAACAGCAAGTTGGTATCACCTTCATTTATGTAACCCACGATCAGGAAGAGGCACTGACGATGTCCGACCGGATTGCGGTGATGAATCAGGGTAAGGTGCTACAAATTGATATACCAGAAAGGATCTACGAGCGTCCTGCGAATCGCTTTGTCGCGGATTTCATTGGCGAAACCAACTTCATGGTTGGCAAGGTTATTGAGAAAAACGGGGATCAGGTGCGGATTTATCTTGAAGACCAATATCCGGTCCAGGCTATCGGTGGAGGAAACCTGAAAGTTGAAGATCTCGTTACCCTGGCTGTACGTCCAGAAAAACTCATCCTGGCAGCTGAACAGGGTGAGAACGAACATGTTCCGGGAAAAATTTCTGAGGTGATCTACATTGGCACTGATATACGTTACGAAGTTCGAATTTTCGATACGACTTCCATTGTTGTCCGAGAACAAAATCGTGGCGGTGAGAGGGGTAAACGCTTCCATCGAGGTGATCGGGTACATGTGAGCTGGGATAAAGAAAATGCCAGCCTCTTGACGGAGTGAAGAAAATGAATTCAGAGCAAAAACCCCGAAAAAACTGGCGCTTGTTTGGTCTACTTTTTCCCAGCCTTTTCTGGCTGATTGTATTCTTTGCTATTCCCCTGGTAATTGTCCTGGCGATGAGTTTTGGGGAGCGTGGTACCTACGGTGGGGTGGAATGGAACTTGAACCTAAGGAATTTTGCCCGGCTGCTCAACCCAGCTGACCCACTTTATATCAGAATATTTGGTCGAACTGTCTACATCGCTGCGGTCACGACGATTATCAGCCTAATCATCGGCTACCCCCTGGCATTCTGGATCGCCACCCAATCCCCCAAACGGCGCAACAGTCTGATTTTACTGCTCATGGTGCCCTTCTGG